>CAYMOU010000007.1:0-45195 GCA_964392115.1 uncultured Defluviitaleaceae bacterium
CCTTATCGCTTAAATGGCTTACGTCTATAAACATTCCAAGCTTATCAAGTTCTTTAACTACATCTTTGCCGAATTTGCTTAATCCGCCATCTTCGCCGCAACAGTCGCAAATAAGATTTCTCCGTGACCAAGTTAACCCGGCTCCGCTTACTCCCAGCCGCTTAAATGTTCGCAGTAACAGCAGTTCGTTGACTATGGCGTCCAAACCCTCCAGAGAGAGAATTACCGCAATTTTATTGTTGTTACAGGCATAAATCAAGTCGGATTTACTTGTTACCAAATAAAACGGCTCCCTAATTTCCTCATACAAAGCCTCTATTTGAGACAGAGCCTGTTTCAAAGCCTGTTCGGGTATAAACAAAGGGCTTATATAAACCGCCGCTACGCAGAGGCGTAAATTTGCCTCTATCATGCCGGGTAAATAATATGTATGCAAAATATCTCTTTCGCCCAGGTTTCTTCGGCTGAAAATTTCGCAACCCAGGTCTGTATGCACATCTGCCATGCCAACATCTTTATGCAGTTGTCTCGCCGCTTTTAAATAATCCATATAGCCTCCGTAGCTCAAAAAATAGGTATGTCTGCAAGTTTTTGAGCATTGTCTTTTAATATGAATATGCTTTTTTCCTCTGTTTAATGAAATTCTGCCGAAATATTACAATTGCATGATATTTGTCGAATGGATTAACAAACCCATGCGATTATGGTATAATAACGTTAATAAAAAAGTCAAGCAATTGCATTCCGGTTTATTACGCCGGAGTTTATCACATATTTGCAATTAAAAACAGAGAAAAGGGGTTGTTTATTATTAATCAAAGAAATTTAAGAAGACGCCGAAGACATAGAAACAGACGAATTATTCCCTTGGTTATTATTATGCTGACATTGTGCGGACTGATATTTGTGGGTTACAAATATTTACCCAATTCTACAGTCATGACTCTTCAACAATATTACAAAGACTACAATCCCAATCAAATAAATATTTTGTCTGACGGAACTTATTTAAAGATGGACCAAGCGCCCATTTTTAAAGAAAATCAACTGTATTTGCCAGTAAGCTTTGTTCAGACCTATCTTGACAAGTACATACACTGGGATGCGGTTACAAGTAAATTAACCGTTACCACCGAAAACAAAGTTATGCACATGAAAACCAACGAGCTTACTTATTATATTAACAATAAACCTTTTAACTTGAATCTGCCGGTATACAAAGAAAATGACGTGGCTTATATACCTGCAAATCTGTTAAAAGAACTGTACCTGGCGGACTTTGTTTATGCCCAAAATAACAAGATTGTTATCTTTAAGCCCAACAAGGCCTATAAAACAGCAACCGTTAAAGAAGTAACCGAAATTCGCTATGAACCCGATATTAAGAGCCCTATTGCACAAAAATTGGAAAAAGACAGCATTGTTACAATTTTGGCACAGGATAAAGATTTTACCAAAGTAAATTCAGCGGACGGTATAACAGGCTTTGTTCCCAACGGTGCTTTGGGAACCGTAACAGATATTCCGGCAACGGTGAAACAACCGGAGCAAAAACCACCTTTACGTAAGCCCATAAACGGCAAAGTAGTTATGGTTTGGGACCAAATTGACAAAGTCGAAGCAAATGCCAATCCTCAACGCAGGGTGATTCACGAAGGAGTAAATGTTCTTTCTCCCACATGGTTCTCCTTTGATGCCGAAAAACTCGACGGCACTATTCTCAACAAGGCAGATAAAAGCTATGTTGAATGGGCTCACGCTCAAGGGTACCAAGTTTGGGGATTGATTACCGATAATTTTGATTCAAAGGTTTGCAAGTCGGCAATTAAAGATACAGACACCCGAGATAAGGTTATACGCCAAATTTTAGCCTTTGTTTCCATGTATGACCTGGACGGTATTAACATAGACTTTGAAAAAGTGCCCAAGGAAAAAGCGGCAAATTACCTGCAATTCCTGCGTGAATTGGCTCCCATGTTAAGGGAACAAGGAGCTTATCTGTCGGTGGATATGTACGTTCCAAGCCCTTGGACAGCCTATTATAACCGCAAGGAAGTTGCCAAAACCGTTGATTACGTATGTGTAATGGCTTATGATGAATATTACTCCGGCTCGGAAGTAAGCGGACCGGTTGCATCCTTAGGATTCGTTCAAAAAGGTGTTGCCGATACCCTTGCCGAAGTTCCGGCTGAAAAAATTGTCATGGGTATGCCTTTCTACATAAGAGTATGGCGTGAAGAGCCGGATAATAACGGAAAAATCAAGCTTTCCAGCAAAGCATACACCATGGATTCGGTCAAGAGCATAATCGAAAAAAATAACGTAAAACTTCAATGGCTTCCGGATTACGGCCTAAACTACGGAGAATATTCAGCAGTTGAAAACGGCAAAACCGTTGTATACCGTTTCTGGAACGAGGACTTAAAGTCCATAGAAGAAAAACTCAAAGTGGCTAAACAATACAACGTTGGCGGTGTTGCCGCTTGGAAACGAGGATTCGAAACAAACGGTATCTGGAGTATGATAAAAAATTATATGAATCCTCCGCAACCTCAACAACAGCCTCAACAAACTACTCAACCGTAACAATAATAAACAATTAAATACAAAGAAATTCTATTACTGCAAAACCATCTGTTTCTACGGGTGGTTTTTCTTTTGTAATTTCCTTATTGAGCTAAAAGAGTAAATGATAAATGTAATAAAATATCGAAATATATTGAAAAATATTAATAATAGAAATATAATTTCAACCATGCATATATTTATGCAAATATTCCCTAGTTCAGGACAACCCGGCTAGAAAGAAGGCAGAAAATGGAATTCAGGGAAATCCAAACCGAACATAAAGAAATATTTGAAAGTTATACTTTTAATACAAACTTTGGTACCTGTGAATTGGCTTTTACAAATCTATTCAGCCTAAAGCAAAAATACGGTACTCAAATTTTTACCGATGATTTTTTGTTCATAAGACAAGTTACAAAATCTACCCCTAACGCCTTTCATTATTTTATGCCTATAGGAAACGGGGATTTATCAAAGGCAATAGAAAGAATAGAAGAAGATGCCCGGTCTCACGGAAAAGGCTTTATTTTCTGGGGAATAACCGAGGAAATGAAGGCTCTCATAGAAGCGGCTGTGCCGGATAAATTCGAATTTACCACAGACCGAGGATGGGCAGAATATATCTACCAATCCAAACGACTGATTACGCTGGAAGGTTCGGACTTAAAAAAACGCAGAAATAATTTGAACCTTTTTTTAAACAAATTCGGCACAAGATACAGCTTCGTACCTCTTTCAGAAGACAACCTTGAAGAAGCTTGGGATTTTCAGCAAAAGTGGCTGGAGGATAACGCAGGATTTAATCCGGATGCCTCGTCATTGGAGACGGAAAACGAAATAGTACGCACGGTTTTTAATAATTGGAACCGATTGGGTCTGAAAGGCGCCATGGTTAAAATAGAAGGAAAAGTTCTGGGTTACACCTACGGCGCACCTTCATACCCAAATATGTTTGACATATTCGTAGAAAAGGCAGACCACAATTACAACGGTATATATCAGGCAATAAACAGAGATTTCGCCGTATATGCCTGCTCCGAATACGAATACATCAACCGAGAAGAAGACCTGGGAATAGAGGGTTTAAGACGTTCCAAACTTGCGTACAAGCCTGAAAAGCTGTTGACAAAATATATGGGGGTATACAAATGAGCTTTGACGACTGTTTTGTGCATTTTCCGGAAATTAAGACGGAAAGACTTTATTTGCGCCGTGCCGTTTGGAAGGATATAAACGATTTAAACGAATTTCTCTACGACTTGGAAGTGCAAAAATATTGCGGTTATTATGACTTGGAAACAGGCTTTTTACATGATGAATTCGAAACACCGGAATACGATTACCTAACCAATATTGACATAGAATACAGGGCAAAAAGAGAGCTGCGTTTTGCCATAGAATACCTGCCGGACCAAAAGGTTATAGGCGAAATAATAATCTACGATTTTGCCATGAAACGCCAAGCCGAAGTAGGTTACAGAATACACAAAGACTACTGGGGCATGGGCATAGCCACCGAAGCCTTAAATGCCGCCGTAAAATTAGCCTTTACCCATATGGATTTAAAAAGACTGGTGCTGCGTTGCTTCACGGTTAACCCCGGCTCAAGAATCGTTGCCGAAAAAGCCGGCTTCGTGCAGGAAGGCTTAATAAGAAAAGGACTGGTGGTAAAAGTTTTCGCTGACCATTATGTTTTCGGGTATCTAAAAGAAGATTACCCCGAAGCGTACAAGCTGACGGAAAGCAAAACATACGCAAGCATCGTGAAATAAAATTAAAATAACATAGATATTTTTGTAGGGTCGGGGCTCTGCTCCGACCGGACTACAATCAACGAAAATTAGCCCTTATGCCATTATCATTTCACATACAACCGTCAAAATATTGTAATATCAATTACTCAAAATAACCCAACTACAGTCAAATGAACTAGGAAGAGTAACAAAAGCTATTCTTCGTAAACGGTTCGCTCATGTGTTTTTCAAGGAAAACCACCGGTCGCTCACCACTGCGAATAGACGCTTTTGTTACTCTTTAATTAGCATTTGACTATACATATGCCGGCCCATAATTCCCTATGTGATTAGGAGTGTCCTATGACCATCTACAAGAACCCAAACTGCAAAAAGATTCGTGGCAGCCATATTTTAGAGGTGAGCTGTGCCTACTGCAAAGCATTTATCGCCCGCTATCAAAAGGTGGGTGAAAGCAATTTTGTTAAGATGTATAATGACCGGATTGTAGAGGGCAGCCTTGACTTTTCTCTACATCACGGTGCGCTGTTTTGCCCTGAGTGCGGCGCAAAGATAGCTACTCGCTATATAACCAAACCGGACAAAAAGGAAGCTTACCGGTTTGTTCCGTCGGCATTTAACAAAAAGAAGGTGTGAAAACCACAGGATATAAAAATGATGGAGGTGCGTATAATGGACAAACAAAGGTTAAGCCCATTTCTTTCCTTTACAGGCAGAGCAGAAGAGGCCATGCAGTTTTATGCCGGAAATCTACCCGGCGCAGAAATCACCAAATTGGTACGGTACGGCAAAGAACACCCGTATGCTAAGCCGGGTGACGAAAACAAGGTGCTGTATGGGGTTTTGTCGTTCATGGGGCAGGAAATTATGTTTCTTGATATGACCGACGACTACCCTGCACCGGGGTTTAGTTGGGCAATGTCTCTGTTTATCAATTGCCAAGACGAGGCGGAGTATGATGTAATATTCGCTGCACTTTCCCAAGGCGGCACCGTTATGATGGGTCCGGAGCCGGTAGCTCATTTTCGTAAGTGTGCGTGGGTGACGGACAAATTTGGCGTAACGTGGCAACCGGTTTGGGAGTAAATGCGAAGTTCTGCTAATTAGTTAAAAGTTAATTAAAACAAGCTTACCGCCGTTCATATTTATAAAATATGGTCGGCGGTTTTTTTATTTTCTACAGCAGTCACATCAATCATAAATTACTTACGAATACGCTGACTGTTCACGTAATTGTAAGACGAGCATATGATAATTTAACGTGAGTTCGGCGAAGCAGCAGCTACATTGCAAAGCAATTTTCACGTTCTTGGTAAAAATTAATTTACTAAATTCACTGAACTAATTTTACTGGAATGAAATGATCGTATGCAGGAGGTGTAAACTAAAATGAATGCTGTGGTTACCGGGGAAGTAGTTACCCCTTGCGATAAAAATTATAACAAGGCTCGTCAAATTTGGAACAGGGCTATTCAAAAATATCCGGATGCAATTGTTTATTGCGAAAATAGCCATGAAGTGGCAAATGCTGTATTATATGCCCAAAGCTGTGATATTCCCATAAGAATACGCTCGGGTGGTCATAATTACGAGGGTTACAGTGTTGGTGACGAGGTTTTGGTTATAGATATAAGCAGGATTAACAACATCTGTTTAGATGAAAGAAACAGCACTGTAACTATTGGAGGCGGAGTAAGATTTCGTCAATTGTATAATTACATCGGCTCAAAAGGTTATCCCTTTCCCGGCGGAAATTGCCCCACTGTAGGAGCAAGTGGATTTACTTTAGGTGGCGGTTGGGGATATTCTTGCAGAAAGTTTGGTCTTGGATGTGATTCCCTACTGGAAGCAGAAATGGTGGACTATACCGGTCGGGTTTTAACGGCTGATAAATATACAAACTCGGACTTATTTTGGGCGTTAAGAGGAGCCGGCGGAGGAAATTTCGGTGTTGTAACATCAATGAAATTTAAGCTTCCGCCAAAATCGGGCATTGTTACTTTGTTTGAATTAAATTTTCCAAACGCAACCTTAAATGATCAAGTTTGTTTCATGAAAACCTTTCAAAGATGGATTGATACGGTGTCCGACAATATAAATGTAAGCGGCGGATTATACAACACTGCCGAGTCGGGGATATATAACTATTTAAGAGGAATTTGTTATGGTTCTCAAAAGGAAACGGAAAGGCTAATTAAGCCGTTTCTAGCCTTAAAAAACGCTGAAGTCACCTACAAAACCGGCACGTTTTTGGAAGCCATGACTGAAATCGGCAACAGTTATCCACCCTTTGAAAAGTTTAAATCCACAGGGCGTTTTGTTAACCAATATTACACCACAAAAGAGCTGTCAAATTTAGCGTCTATAGTTAATGAAAAGCGACCGCCGGGTTCAATCTTAACGTCTGTTTCTGTATACGGATTAGGCGGTAAAGTTCATGATGTTGGGAAAAGAGATACCGCTTTTTACTACAGAGATGCCAAATATATAATTTTGATACAATCAGTATGGGAAGACAATTCGTTTAAAAAAGATAATGTTGATTGGGTGTTGGATAATTTTCAATACATTTACGACATTACGGAAGGTTCGTATATTAACTTTCCGTTACGGCAACTGCCTAAGTATGAAAAAAATTATTTTGGTGGGAATGTTCCGAGGCTTGAACAGGTTAAAGCTTTTTACGACCCTTGTAATGTATTTAACTTTCCGCAAAGTATTAAATAAATTGCTCTGTAACTATCAAGAAAAGCCGTATATCTAAAAGATACACGGCTTTTTACACAGCTATTTGCTTACGAAAGCTTTTTACCCTCATATAAACTCCGAAAATCCTTATACAGTGGGTTTTCCCAAGACTTATCGTCGAAGGTTTTATATGATACAACTATAGCCTTAAAATTCTTAATCTTTAAATTTTCATCCACAGAAAAACCATTATTCGAACCGAATTGCTTTCCGGGAACTAAGTTTATTCCTTCGAAGTTCACTTCTTTTATGTAAGCACCGTCGCTGAAATCAATATTGCCCTTTAATTTTATGGGCAGATTGTTTTCATCCCAGGCGGCAAAAGCCACTACCGCATCTTTTATATCATCTTGGCTGTTGTTTATAAGGATTGCTTGAAGCATATCGGGATAGAGGCTCTTGTATTTTTCGTCTTGTATCACATATTTTGTTTGGGTTACCGCCAAAGGTTGCTTGGCTGCTTCTTCTTCAAGATTTGCTCCGTCTACAGCCGATGCGGTGCTTTTTTGAGGTGGGGTTGCTGTATTTGCGGCCTTTGGCTCTGCGCCTTTGATAACAACGTCTACTTTCAAATCATCCGAAAATTTCTTGCCTTCATATAATTGGCAGAAAGCTTCAAAATAAGGGTTATCCCAGGTAATACCGTCAAAGGTTTCGTAATTTGCTACTATAGCTTTGAAGGATTTTATTTTCATTCCCTCATCCAAGCCCATTCCGGTATCTGACCCGAAGGTTTGTCCGGGAACTAAGTTTATATCGGAAAAAAGACACTTTTTTATGTAAGCTCCGTCTGACAAATCTATGTTTGACTTTATTTTTATAGGCAGATTGTTTTCGTCCCAAGCTACATAGGCAAAAACTACATCTTTAATATCGCTTTCGGTATTGTTTTGTATTATTGCCTGAAGAAAATCGGGATAGAGGGATTTGAATTTTTCGTCTTGGACGCTGTACTGAGTATCTATAACCGGTAAGGGCTGCGTTGCCAAGAATTCGTCAAACTCTGATATGGTCATGGTTTTTGCTTCCGGTTTATTTGACGATTCCGGAGTTGGGGTGGATACCGGTGGGTTTGAATTTGTGGGTGTTGTGACAGGTGCTGTGTTTGCGGGCGGTGTTTCGGGTTTTTGAGAACTGCATGAGGTTAAAAATATAACCATTAAAGTTAACAGCATGATTGCATATCGTTTCATTGTTTCCTCCTGTTTTTCGTCATATTATATATTTATATGGTGAATATTGTAAGATAACAGTATAACATAAGCAAAGTTCTTTGAAAACGATTTATCAAATCCAGCAAATAAATAAGGCGATGAAGTAACGGCCTTCATCGCCTTTGTCTACCGGTTCATTGTCAGTGCATAAATCGGATTTTTTATAAGCATACAATCTATTTGTTCTTGAGTTATGCCCTTTTCCTTTAAAAACGGAGAAAAAGTGTTTAAGATATAATCTAAACCCATGTCTGCGCCATAATTTTTTAACCTTGCGTTTGTGGTATCCAGTCCAAGCAAAAGTTGCTTTTCAAAGCCTTCCGCACACATCTTTAAGATTATTTCCGCTTCTTTTTCATCATCATGATATTTAAGCCTGTTTACAGTGTCGTATTCCAGATAAGCGCCTTTTTTCAGGCATTCTATGTGATGTTCAGTGTCATAAACGGTTCTGTCTAAGTGGCAGAGAATAATTTTATCGGCAGAAACTCCTCTTTCCGTAAAGAAATCTATAATTTCCAATCCCGACGAACCTTGCTCCGTATGACACAATACAGGACAGCCTGTTGCTTTTGCCGCTTTAGCCGCCGCTTCGAACAGTTTTTTGTACACCGGGTCTTTATGAATACCCACTGAGTCCACTGCGGTTTTAATTATGCCTGCCTTGACCGGCAATTGTTTAAGACCGTTTTTTACGGATGATAACATACCCACGGTTAATTCCTTAATATAAAAATCGGCTGTTTCTTCTTCTGTTTTGGCAAAGATATAGCTGTCGTTATCGTAAAATATTGTTTTATGAAAACCGGTTGATGCGACTATCTGCACGCCGCTTTCTTCCGAGGCTTTAACCAAATATTCCGCCATTCGGCCGCTGTAAGACGGTTGTGCGTCTACTATAGCACCTCCGCCGGCTGCTTTATACATTTTTAATTCTGCAAGAGATTTTTCATAATCCTCCATGCAAAGCACGGTGGATACTTCCCAAGATTTGCATTTCTCTATAAAAATATGCTCATGACATTGGCAAAACCCCAAAGTTTCTGCCTTAACGTCGCCCAGTACTGTTCTGATAAGGTTATTCATTTTTCATCACCTATTTTGTTTAATCGACTTAATGCCGAAAAACCTTGAGGGAAACTTTTCTGAAAAAGTCTCCCTCAAGTCCGGTTGTACGATTTACTAATTCCATATTTAATGAAGGATAAAAATTTGCAAATTATACTTGAATCGTTGTCTAAATTTCAAATTTTTATCTACTGTTTTAAATGGAATTAGTATTAGTTTTTATTTCTTGCTTCTTTTACGGCCGCAACCATATCTTTTGCGATTTTTGTAATGCTTTCAAAATCGCCTTTTTTTGCACCTGCGGTTAAATCGCTGCCGGCACCTACGGCTACCGCTCCGGCGGCTATCCAATCTTTGATGTTATCAACGTTTACTCCGCCTGTGGGCATCATTTTTGCTTGAGGGATCGGCCCTTTTATGCTCTTGATAACGGCCGGTCCGAACAGATTGCCCGGGAATATTTTTACTATATCCGCTCCGGCTTCAAGGCATTCTACCACTTCTTTAATGGTCATGGCGCCGGGCATACAGGCAACTTGGTAACGAAGGCACATTTTAACGGTTTCCTTATCCAAGCAGGGGCTTACCACGTATTTTGCACCGGCAAGAATAGCCGCTCTTGCGGTTTCCGGGTCAAGAATGGTTCCTGCGCCGATTATAACCTCGTCTTGAGAGTATTTAGCGGTTAAGGCTTTAATAATTTCAGTGGCACCGGGAACGGTGAAGGTTATTTCTATGCCCAGTATGCCGCCTTTTATACAAGCATCAACTATATTCATTGCTTCTTGTTCGTTTTCAGCTCTTACTACTGCTATAACTCCGCAATCGGTTAATCTTTGTAAAACTGTGTTTTTATCCATGTCTATACCTCATTTATTAAGAATATACGGACAATCTTGTCCGGAAAGTACTGCTATCAAATTATCCACAGCCATATTACCCATGCCGGCAACGGCTTCTTTTGTATGGGCGCCGGTATGTGGCGTTAAAATAACGTTGTTCAGACCTTGCAAAGGCGAATCGGTAAGGGGTTCGGCTTCAAAAGCATCCAAGCCCAAACCTCCAAGCTTACCGCTTTTTATTGCTTCCGCCGCATCATGCTCGTTAATAATGCCGCCTCTGGCTGTGTTAATAACTATTGCTCCGTCTTTCATTTTGGCAATGCTGGAAGCGTCGATTAAGTTTTTGGTTTCATCGTTCAAGGGAACATGAAGGGAAATAAAATCTGAAATTTGCAGGATTTCGTTTATGTCGGATTGCTCTATTCCGTTTTGTTCCGCAAATTCTTTGTTAAAGAATGGGTCGTAGGCATAAACCTTCATGCCAAAGGCCTTTGCCCTAACCGCAAGGTTTCTTCCGATTGCACCAAAACCCAATATTCCCAGAGTTTTTCCGTTAAGTTCTATGCCTTCGTTTCTGGGCCATTTGCCTTCGTTTACTTGTATATGTAAGTTTGTAACGTTTCTTGCGGTACACAGCATCAATGCAAAGGCCAATTCGCAAACGGCAACAGCGTTTGTGCCCGGGGTATTGGTTACTTTTATGCCTTTTTTAATACAAGCCGGCATATCTACCCTATCCACTCCGGCACCGTATCTTGAAATAACCTTGAGATTTTCGGGCATTTTTTCTATTACGTCAGCATTGATATAATCCAGACCGGCTAAAAAACCGTCAACGCCCTCAACACGTTCCAAAATTTCTTCCGGTTGTAAGGGTCTGCCCAAATCGTTATATACAACTTCTGTTGCAAAGGCCTCAAGCTTGGCTCTTGCTTCGGCATTTTGAGGATTTAAAAAGGATGTGGGAGTTACCAGTATCTTCAAATTATTCACCCCATTTAGGATTTTTTACAGCAGTGGGTTTTCCGTCTTTTTCAAGGATTATATTTCTGTAGCCCTTGGTTTCGATAGTGCCGTAATCATGGCCTGCATCGCCTCTGAACACAAAGAAGGTTATTAATGGTGCATTGCCTGTGTTTATGCTTCTGTGGGCGTATCTTTTGGGAACATAAACAGCTTCGCCCGGTGTTAATACTTGCATACTCCAATCGCCTTCGGGGCTTTCTAAGAGCATGATACCTTCACCGCTCAAGCAGTAGTAAACTTCGGCAGTATCAAGTATGGTATGGAAATGACCTTTGGTCATAAAGTATTCTTCGCCGACTTTTCCGTTGTAAACTATGCTTGTACCGAAAGCCAAATCCCCTTCGTGTTCCGGGGCACCCATTTCATAAAATTCATAAACCAAAGGATTTTCGCCTTTTTCAATCATGGCATTAAAGGCTTCGTTGTCTGCATACATACCTTTCATATCTGCCAAATATCTTTTGGTGGATTCTGCTTTTTTGGAAAAACCGTTTGTGAAATCA
Source organism: uncultured Defluviitaleaceae bacterium (assembly GCA_964392115.1). Lineage (GTDB taxonomy): Bacteria > Bacillota > Clostridia > Lachnospirales > WRBF01 > CAYXWM01. The sequence continues at coordinate 11,724 of CAYMOU010000007.1, forward strand.
AAGTCGCATACGAATCCTTTAATCCAATCAAATTTGCTTGCGTTAACATTTACACCGGACATAATTAACCTCCTGAATTAAATAATATAGGTAGAACCGGATATTAAAAAGATTGAGAACTTGAGGGAAACATTTCCGGAGGATAAGTTCTCCTCAAGCTCCTTTAAAAATATATATTTGAGGAAACATTAGGGAAGCTCCCTCAAACTTTTTAGCGGTTATTAAACTTAGCTGCAATCTCGCCGAGTTCTTTGAGCAAATCGCCTTCGATTTTAATATCGAAAACTTCGGAGATTACTTGTGTCCAGCCGTAGATGAAGTACATCCAGCCGTCTTCAACATAAAGGTTTTTGTCTTTTTGTTGCTCCAAGGCTTGGTGCATAAATCTCAAATCGCCTCTGTAGTTGATTTCCCAAACTATGGCGTTTTGTGGGAATTTTGCATTATCGGTTAAGGGTGAACCGGGTCTGTCTTTACCAAGGCCTGTAGCGTTGATTACCAATGAACCCTGAGGTAATTTGTGAAGGATGTCATCATTTTGACCATCGTTGGGTGTTAAATAATATTCGCAAACAGTCTTGCCTTCTGATTTAAGCAATTCTGTGTTTATTCTTTCGATTTCGGTCAGACGATGTTGAGTACGGTTTGAGACAATGATTTTTGAAGGATAGTTACCTGCAAATTCTTCTCTCATGAAATATGAACACATGGAAATGGCACTTCCGCCGGCACCCATGATGAACACTTGAGCGTCCTTGTTATCTGCCCAGTAATTTTTTGGAACGAACTCTTCCAAAGCATAGCCGCAGGAAATGGGGTCTTTTGCGTGACCTCTTAAATCCTTACCTCTTTTTGAAATAGAGGATAATTCACCGAACATTTGAGCATAGGGATCAAAATATTCGAATAAGTCAGTACAAGCATTATATAAATCTATTTTATGAGTGGTAACCAAGGAACCCATTGAAAGCGGGTCGTTCTTTAAAAAGTCCACTACTTTTCTGTATACTTCGTCTTTGGCATGGATTTCTATATCTATACCTTGCATTACCGCATCTTTTAAACCCAGAGCCTTTGCCCATTCGGGAAAAACCTTCATAATAGACGATTTTTGAGTTGTAACACCGATAAAATAAAGGGTGGGTTGTTTTGCAGGTTCAAAATTAAACATGAGTATCTCCTCTCTGTAATACAGCGGTTTGGATTTAAACTTAAAAGCATGGGTTTCGGATGCATTAAGTTTAAATTTACTAAGTAAAACCACTTACAAATAAGTCTTTATAATTACTTAATAAAGGAATCTCGAGGGAAACTTTTTTATGAGAAGGGTTTCCCTCAAATTCCTTTATTAAGACTTTAAACGTTAACGTCAATCTGTTGCTTTGCTTATTTGGAGCTTTCGTATATTTTGGTCATTTCATCAAAAACGGGTATAAGGGATTTGTAGCAGTAGTCAAAGATTTTTTTGCTGTTTTCATAGGCTTTTTGAGTAACTGCATTGGGCGTATGTTCGTTGTTGATTTCTATGAAGTTTTCTATTGCATCGAAGTTTTTAAACAATCCTACGCCTACACCGCCGGTAATAGCCGCTCCCATAGAGGTGGCTTCTTCAAGCAATTTGGGAACTTTGATTTTCAAGCCGTAAATATCAGCCATCATCTGTCTCCAAACAGCACCTTTAGCACCGCCGCCTATAACCAGAAGTTCGTCTATATCCACCTGTGAACGAAGGGCATCCAGAATAATGCATAAATTCATGGTAACACCTTCAAGCACCGAGCGGAGTATGTCGTCCTTGGTATTTTGCATTTTCAGACCAACAAAGGCACCTTTGGCATTTGCGTTCCAGCGAGGAGCTCTTTCTCCCAACAAATACGGAAGGAAAACTACACCGTTTGAACCGGGTACGCTGTTTTCTATGCGTTTGTTAATTATTTCGTAGGGATTTGCTCCAAGCTCGGCAGCTTTGAGTATTTCATAATCGCATAAGGTGTTTTTCAACCAGTTGTAAGAGCCGCCGGCTGTTTGCATGGTTCCGTTTGCAGTATATAAACCGGGAACTATATGTACCCAAGTGATGGTTCTCATATCCTCGTCAAAGAGGGGCTTTTCTGTGGTTGTTGCTATCCATGAAGAAGAGCCTACATAGCTGAATGTTCTGCCTACTTTATATGAGCCGGCACCTATATTTGCACAAACCCCGTCGCCGCCGCCCAAAACTACGGGAGTGCCCACAGCCAAACCTGTTGCTGAGGCAGCCGCTTCGGTTACTCCGCCGGCTACAAAGGTAGATGGTTTAAGTTCCGGCATTTTATCCGGGTCTATACCGGCAGCTTCCATTATTCTTTCGGACCACTGCAAGGTATTTATGTCCAGACAGTTATTGCTGGTAGCATCGGAATATTCGGTATAGAATTCACCGGTAAGTCTTTGAACGATAAAATCTTTTGCGTTCAAAGTTTTGTATGTATTTTCGTAGATTTCAGGTTGGTTTTCCTTAATCCACATTAATTTTTGTATACCGTAGGAAGCGGTATTTCTGTGACCGGTGATTCTGTAAAAGTCTTTTTGAGAGATTTTTTGCTCAATTTGGAAAGCTTGTTTTTGAGAACGTTGGTCTGCCCAGATTATGGACTTTCTTAAAGGATTGCCTTGTTTGTCTACGCAGAGACAACCCATCATTTGACCGCTGAAACTTACGGCAGCTATGTCTTTGTTATCAATGTTGCATTCGGCGATTATGCTTCTGCTTGTTTCACAGACGGCTTTCCACCAATCTTCAGCATCCTGTTCTACAGTTATTTCGTCATAGTAATCGGTATTATATTCGTATACTTTACTTCCTATAAGTTTTCCTGTTTCGGAAAAAAGAGTTGCTTTGTTTCCGGAAGTTCCCAAATCATGTGCCAGAATATATTTTTCCATAGCATTTACCAATATTATTTTACAATAATATTCCTTTCATTTCTATTAATGGTTAGGGCAACCGCACCCAGTATAACAAGCCCGAAGACTATGTTTTGCCAGAATACATCAACACCTACTATATTCATACCGTTACGAATTATGGATGTTACAAACACACCAATAACCGTTCCCAATACCTTGCCTCTGCCGCCTGTAAGAGACGTACCGCCAAGAACAACAGAGGAAATAACAAGAAGTGTAAATGTATCGCCCACGGTAGGAGCGGAGCTTTTAAGTTTAGCAGCAAGGAATATGGCTCCCAAAGCGGCACAGGCACCGGTTAAAACAAAGGCTATAATCTTTGTTCTGTCAACGGGTATACCGGACATTCTAGCGGCTCTTTCGTTACCGCCAAGAGCCATTAAGTGCTTGCCGAAAGGGGTTCGGGTTTGTAAAATATGGAAAACCACGATAATTGCAAGAGCTATCAATAAAGGCAATCCTATAATCCCAATAGTAAATTTGGCCCATTCTATGCTGTCCCAAAGAGTCTTCGGAATGGATACCGGTGCTTCGCTAACCAATAATGCTACTGATTTCCAGATGGACATAAAGCCCAAAGAAGCAATGAATGAAGGAATCTTCAATTTTACATGTACATAACCCAAAAGCAGTCCTGATAGCATACCAAACAAAATAGCTACTCCGTAAGCTATAACTGTGGCTGTAACGGAATCGCCGGTAACGGCTTTTATATCAATCAGAAGCCTTACAACCATTACATTTGCCACGGAACACACAGCACCTACGGAAAGGTCAACAGAACCCAACAGCAGTATAAAGGTCATACCGCCTGCCATAATCATGAGCGGTGCCGTATCGCTTAACATATTTTTGATGTTGGTGCCGTTTAAGAAATTGCCGTCAAGCGATGTAAACACTATTATCAATAAAATCAAAGAGGAAAGACCGAAATACTTGGTTATGATTTCTTTTAAAGAAAAAGGCTTCTTTGCCTTGTCATTGTTTTCTTTCATAATATACATCCCCACTTTACTACATCATTAGGCTTACAATATCAACTTGCGTAGGTTTATTGTCTGTGGGTGCATTAAATTCACCTGTAATTAATCCGTCTTTCATAACAATAATTCTGTTGCTTAACCCTATACATTCTTCAAGGGTATCGCCCAGTAATATAACCGATTTGCCATGTTTGACTATTTCACGAACAAAAGAATAAATTTCTTCTTTTGCTCCAACGTCTACACCCCGTGTAGGGTGATTTAATATTAGTACGTCACATTGGCTGGCTACGGCTCGGGCAAAAACAACTTTTTGCTGATTTCCTCCGGAAAGCTGAATAAGTAATTCGTCCCTGCCGGTGGTTTTTATACGTAACTTTTTAATCCATTCGTCAGCTTGACTTTTCAGTTTTTTATCCGACAGGAGAAGACCGCTGCATAAGCTTTTTTCGTTGGATAAAGCAATGTTTTCCGCTACGGAAAGCATATCCACTATACCCTCTGCAAGTCTTTCCTTGGGTATCATTAAAATACCGGAAGTCAGTGCTTTGAATGGGCTTGAGAAATTTACTTTTTTTCCTTTAAAGTAATACTCGCCGCCTGTGGCCTTTTCGTCACCGCATATAACGGAGCAAATATCTTCCTTACCGGAACCGACTACTCCGCAAAATCCTAATATTTCGCCTTTTTTCAGTTCAAAATTAATGTTCTTGAATACACCGTGAAGGCTTAAATCTTTTACGGATATTATCACGTCATTTTCCGGTTCTCTTTGTTGTTCCAGTTTGTAATATTCCGTTGTGGTTGTTCTGCCTACCATCATTTCATATAATTTGGATTCGTCTGCGTCTTTTGCAAGCATATTACCTGCATTTTCGCCATCTTTGTAAACATATACTCTGTCGGAGATTTCCAAAATTTCGTCTAACCTATGAGAAACGAAAATTACGGAATGCCCCATGGCGGTAAGCTTGCGTATTTCAACAAAGAGCTGTTTTACCTCGTCTTCGTTAAGTACTGATGTTGGTTCGTCCAGAAGTATAAGGCATTTTTTCGCACCGGAGGATTGAATAACGTTTACAACCTTTGCGATTTCAACCATTTGTCTGGTGGCGAAGTTAAGATCTATAACTTTTTTTCTGGGATTTATTTTATCGCAGCCTATATTTCTAAGAGCCTGTTCGGATTCGGCATACATTTTCGGCCAATTTACAAAGCCGTATTTTTTGAACAATTTTTCTCTGCCGAAAAATATGTTTTGTCCTACGGAAAGAGTTACTATCAAGGACTGTTCTTGAAAAACCATTCCTATGCCCTCTGCATTTGCTTCTTTGGGAGTTTTGGGCTTAAAGGGTTTGCCGTTCATATACATTTCGCCGGAAGATTGCGGCTGAACGCCGATGAGTATTTTTAGAAAGGTAGATTTTCCTGCACCGTTTTCGCCTATAAGGGCTACTACTTCACCTTCGTAAACATCAAGGTCTACCCCTTTTAATGCTTGAGTACCTGCGAAAGATTTGGTTATTCCTTTTGCACTGAACAGTAATTTTTTATCCACGTATTTTCACCCCTTTATTTGCAAATGTTTTTGTTGGAACGCATTACGGTGAGTGCTACAGCCACAATTATAATCAAACCTTGAATACCGGTTTTTATGTACGGGCTTACTCCCAACAAAACAAGTCCGTTTTCCAATACAGTAATGATGATTACGCCGATAAGAGTGTTTAGCACGCCGCCTTTACCGCCGGAAAGCGAAGTTCCGCCAACAACAACCGCAGCCTGAGCAGGGAACATGGTACCTACGCCTATTTGCATTTGGCCTTGGCCCAGTCTTATTCCGCCCAAAACGCCGGCTACGCCGTAACAAGCAGCGGCAAAAACAAATACGAGAATTTTAACTTTGTTAACGTTTACACCTGCCATACGAGGGATGTTTTCCGAGGTTCCCACGGCATACATATGTCTGCCGAAGGCGGTGTATTCTTGTATTAAGTATGCAACCAACAACACTCCCAAGGAAACCCAAGTTATAACGGGTATACCCAAGAAAGAGGTTTTGGGAACGGCAACTATGCCGGGGTCTGTAATGGAAGCCGGGATACCGCCATATGAAAGCATGGCAAGACCCATTGCTATATACATAAAGCTGAAAGAAACCATAAACGAAGGTATCTTTATTTTTACATGAACTAAACCGATGATTAAACCTATAATCAAACAAGCACCGACGGCAATTATAATACCCACAAGCCCCAGATCGTTTGAGTTTTTGTTATTCATAACCAACAGAGACATAAATGCGGCAGACATACCTACCACACCGTCTATGGAAAGGTCTATGCTTCCGATTAAGATAACGTATGTAAGCCCTATGGCAATCAACAATGGTATTGCCATCTGGTTTAAAATTGCATCCAAGTTTTCTACAGATGCAAAGGCCGGTCCTATTACTACCGCAAAAAACAGAACCAATGCAGCCAAAACCAATAAAGGAGCAATTTGCATTATTTTCATACGTTTGTTTTCGGATTTTATTTTAGCGTCAAACTCTTGGGCTATGGTCATTTCCCGGTTTACGCATTGAGACATTGAATCCACTCCTTTATAAAAAGCCGTTATAATAAACCGCAGAGGGTATTGTGTATGCATGGAAAGAATAAAATTGTTAAATTCCTAACAATACCGATTTTTTAGGTATTACTCTACGGTTTTTGTGTTTTGCCTTATGAAATTCTTTCGTGTATTAAGAGAATTTATTGGCACAATTTTAAATAAAATAGGTTGGATTGTTGTAAGGAGTTATTAACAGAATTGATCGGTAAATTTTGAATTGTAATTCAAATCAAAATTTCTTTAAGTCTATACAGAAAGGACATTATCCCGGTATTTTCTTTGGTAATACTGATCCTTTTAAAATCATAGATATATTTGCATCGGTACGAATGTGAGCGAACTCTTATAAGTAACAGCAAATATATCCTTCCTTGATTAAGGATTAGTAAAATACATAAGGCGGTTTTGGAAGTTTCTCCAAAACCGCTTTAGAGTAATTATTTAATCATATTAAAACGGTATGAGAGAGTTATTCCCAAAATTAGTCTGCTTTGCAGGAGAATATTTTGGAGAAGTCCAATTTAGGTTTGTTTTCAACGAATTCTTTGATGTATTGGTCAACGTTTGCTGAATCAATAAGAATAGCGGGTGTAGCAAATTCACGATATTCTTTAGGCAATTCTTCGGGGTTGATTAAGCCTGCCCATACAGCGTAAGAAATAGCAAGGGTGTAACCGCCTTGTAAGTAACCGTTGGAAGAAACGGTAGCTGTAGCGGAACCATCTTTAATAGCTGCAAGCATATCGTTAGTTGCGTCTATACCAACAACAAAAACTTTGCCTTTAAGGCCTACTTTATCCAAAGCTTGGATAGCGCCCATAGCCATATTGTCATTTGCACACCAAATACCGGCTACGTCTTTATTTTGGTTAAGCCAAGTCTCAACCAGGTTGAGTGCTTGTTTGGAATCCCAGTTGCCTGTATCTCTGCCCACAACTTCAACATTGGGGTATTGAGCAAGTGCTTTGTCAAGACCTTCGGCTCTGGTGGTTGCGGCTGTGTTGCCAAGCATACCCTCTACAACGAAGATTTTGCCTTTGCCGCCCATTTTTTCGAACATTGCTTTACTGATCATTTCGGAATTTGTAACGTTATCGGGTGAAGTGTGGAGTACCCAGTTGGGGTTGTAATCTTCGGGGCCTACGTCGTCCGGTTTGTTCCAAGCTGTACCCAGGTAACCGCCTGATTCTGCCATAGCTTCAACCAAAGCCGGAGCAATAGCGGATTCGTTGGGGTCAGAGTATGCAAGGGCGTTACCGCCGGCTTTTGCAGCGAATTGACGCATGTTGTCTACTTCTTTGTCATTGGAACCGCCGGAATCCAAAGTTTGGATTTCGTATTTTTGGCCTATGCTGTCAAGATATTCACCGAACATTTTCATACCTTCAATAATGGTAACTATGTAGGGGTTATCCAGACCTCTGATAGATGCTGCCAAATAAACTGTAGTATCAAGTTTTTCTTGAGGAATGTCTTTAGGATTGATAGTGAAGTTTTTCCAATCTGTTGTGGCTGTGTTACCGGGTTGTGCGGGTGCTTGGGGTTCGGTTGGGTTTTGGTCCGGAGATGATGCTGGGGCTGCCGGGCTTGATTCCGGAGTAGCTGAAGGTGCGGGGCTTCCGCAACCTGCTGCAGACAGAGCCAAAATACAGGTTAACAATACAACTGAAATTACTTTTTTCACTTACTTTTCCTCCTTTTGATATACTTTGTTTTTCCCGTTTGTATGCAGAGAAAAACTGTATAATACTAATCCCGGTATATTCCCAGGGATTAGTATAGTTTAAAAATCTTGTGCAACAGTAAAGCCCCGGTTTCCTGAAAAATACTTTTATGTCCGTAAATTATGCCTATTTCAAAAAAGTACGGCTAGAGTTTCACAAGATTTTTAAGTTTTTAGTTAGATATTGAAGGCGGATAAGAAACATTTTTCGCATTGTTACCAATGCGGTCGTAATATTCATTCAATTATTGATGTTGTATGTACCGAAGTTGAGTTTTTGTGGGTATACAATGTATGCAGTAAAGTATACCTAACTCGTATTGATTGGATTGATTAAATTACTATCAAATTAATACTTTGTTAACTTTATTTTTCATATAAGGAACATATTCCACAGGTTGTGCTGTTTTCAGCTTTAACCAAGCGGAGAGTTCGTAAAGTTCGTTGGAAATATCGCCGTAAACCACGGGGAAATGGTGGTCTATGCGGTTATCTATCAGTGTTTCTATAAACATTTTTGCGTCCAGTTTTGTGCCCTGCATGGTCAGGTTGCCCATCCAGCCTGTAGAGCCTTCGAAGCCGTCTTTGTCCAAAATTTCACCGGTCAAAACGAACATATCATCAAAGGTACAACTCATACGGGCTATGGTAAGTTTGCCGGGTTTAAAGGTCATATCGGCAACTACGCCGTCGCCTACCCAGTTACCGTCGCAATATTTTCCGATATTAAAGTGATTATCCCATTTCACACCTTTGTGGTTTGCAAAACAAGCCGGTGCAGGCCCACAATGCCAAAGGTTAACGGAATTGTCCTTTTCATCTACGGAAACCAAATCCATAAGAGCTGATTTGTCGTTGCTTATGGCATTGAGCATAAGCATATTCAAAACTCCGGGAACGTCAGCCTCACAAGAAGCGGCTATGCCTATGTTGTTTAAGTGAGACATTACGGAGCAGATTGCTATGTTGTAATATTGTTGGAAGGTGGGCCAGCAGTTAATAGCCAAGGCATTGTAATTGTTTTCTTTGGCAAATTGCTCGAAAGCCATGGCGGTTCTTGCGAATTTTGCCATGTGGTCATCTTTCAGACGATCGGATTTTTTACCTACTTTAAGCAATTCGGCTGTATACGCTGTAACTTCGCCGTCCGAATAACTTTCAGCCATTTTTACTATATCGGGTACGCCGTGTCTGGTATAAACGTAAGAGCCGAGTTTGGCGTTAAGTTCTCTTTCGTCAAAGATAAAGTTTTCAAATCCGTTGGCAACATCGCCGATTACGCCGATTCTTGTCTCTTTTACGGCTTTTACGCCTTTAAGGGCTTTCACGGTTATTTCGAAACGGGTTTTGAACATTTCGCTGTCCGGCATACCGTAGAACCATTTGAAACGTATATCTTTATGTGCCCAGTATTTGTCAATAATAGCGGAGAACATATTGAGACCGCAGAAGGAGTTAAGCTGTAACACACCACAACTTACAGGTTCGGGAATAGCCCAAAGCCCCAAAGGAGCATTGGACTTTGCAACAGGTATCATAACCCTGCCGTTACCCAAACTGGTGGTAATCAGCATTAAGAAGTCTACGCCTTCTTTGTTCATAAAGTCCACAGCGTTTGCGGCATCTTCTTCGGAACGCAAGGGTTCTTTAATGCAAACCAATTGGTAATCGTATTGGGTTTGCATTTTTTCCATGTCGCCCATTATTTTATTTAAAACGCCTATATCATCCCCGGGCATATTGGGATGTATGGCACCCATAAATCCGATTTTAAGTTTCATATAAATTCTCCTTATACCTTTTTGAATATCAAAACGGTATTAATAAACTTGATGTGCGAGAATTATGCTGTCTAAATGGATTAAGAAAACAATTTTGAAAGTATAAAACCTTGAGGGAAACTTTTTCGAAAAAGAATCCCTCAAACTATTAACAGACTTATTTTAGTATTTAATGATGCATTTCTTTTCAATTTCGCCTTTTTCAAGTCTTTCGAAAGCAGAAAGAATGTCTTTGAAATCAACGATGTCAGAGATATATTCGTCAAGGTCGATTATGCCGTCTTTAATCCAAGCTGTAACTTGGTTGTTAACTGCACCTTCTTCGGCTTTTGACGGGAATTGTTGGAATTGTAATTGCCAGTTGTAAGGAGCATTTTCCCAGTCAATGTTGAAGTTAGTTTTGGAAGCAATACCGTAGCAGCAGATTTTTCCTGCGTCTCTGATAAGAAGAAGGGCTTGATTGATAATAGCAAGGATACCTGCCGCATCAATTACGTAATCTACGCCGTCAGGGAAGATTTCTCTGATTTTTTCAACCAATTTTTCGTCTTTGCCGTTGAAAGTATATGTAGCACCTTTGGATTTTGCGGTTTCAAGTTTTTCGTCTACTATGTCTACAGCAACTATGGGGTTAACGCCCATAAGTCTCATAAATTTAATGAAGGTAAGGCCAACAGGGCCGCAGCCGTAAACTACAACACTTTCGTTTTCTTTTACGCCGAAACGTTTGATGGAGCTTAAAACTTCACGAAGAGTAATAACCATAGCAGCCTTAACCGGGTCTATGGATTCATCAACAACGGTTTGAGCAAAGGCACATTCCGGAAAGTCTTTGGAATCTTTGGAAGTTCCGTTTGCAGCATAGGCTTCAGGGTCACAAACTACGCCATATTCGGAATAGGAACCCCAGCCACAGGTAAATCCGCTTAAAGGACCGGCAAAGGGTAAAAGCACTTTGTCGCCTATTTTGAAGGAAGTAACTTTAGAGCCTATTTCAATAACTTCGCCTACTGCTTCATGACCCAGCATTACAGGGTAAACGTCTTTTGCAAAACCTTTGAAAGTACCGTGGATAAGCTTTCCGTCAGTACCGTTGCAGATACCGCAGCTTATGGTTTTTACCAGTGCTTGACATTCATCATATTGTGGGATTTCACATTGTTCTATAGAGAGTTTTCCGTCTTTGTCTACTACAAGTGTTTTCATCATACCTTGCATAATACGTCCTCCTGTTCAAACTGTATATTTATTTAACATATCAAGTAAAATGTCTTTTTAAACAGATTACTTTTCAAGAAAAAAAGGAGTATTAAAAAACTTGAAAAGTAATCTATTTACGAATAAAAAGAAACTGTCGGTTATATGTGTTAAATATTTATTGGCGAATTATCTGCGGGTATAAGCCACAGGATAGCCGTGTTTTGCTCTGAAAGCTCTACCCATTTGGTCTACTGCATCAATAGCAGCCGCAACCAATTCGGGTGTTACCAAGAAGGGTTCAGTATCCCAGTAAGAATGCATGGAGCATTCTGCGATAGCTTTTAAGTTTTCGGGTGTGTTTTCTATGTACAAATCATCCAAGGCAAGAGGTAAGCCTACTTGACCGCAGAAGTGCATTACTTCTTCCAAAAGTTCGTTGGATACGTTTTCAACCATCAATTGGCAAAGTACGCCGAAGCCTACTTTTTCACCGTGGAAGGTTTTTCTGTCTTCCGGTAAAGCGGAGATACCTTCACAGATGGAGTGAGAACCGGAACAGCCGTTGTTTTCAACGCCGATACCGCTCATAAGTATGTTTACTTCTATAATGTCTTCAAGGGCTTCTGTGATAACGTGTTTTTCAGCAGCAGCAAGTGCCTTTACGCCGTTTTCTATTAATGTGGTGTAGCAAACTTCAGCGGTAGCTACGCCCAGTTTTGTTCTTCTGTATCCGCCTTCTTTGGCGTTAACGTAGTTAGTGCTGTCGGAACGGCCGTTTGCTCTTGCTTCGAATACTGTGGAAAGAGCGTCGCCCATACCTGCAACAAGGAATCTTGCGGGAGCTTTAGCGATGATGTCGCTGTCTACAAGTACTATATCGGGGTTTTTGGCGTAGTGACGAGCGCCTACGTGTTCGCCTTCTTTAGTGTAAAGTACGGAAAGTGCAATGGTAGGAGCATCTGTAGAAGCCGCTGTGGGGATAATAACCGTAGCCGCTTTGTAAATATCTGCTACTGCTTTTGCGGTATCTATTGTTTTTCCGCCGCCTATACCGATAACAACATCGGGGTTAAGGTCTTTTGCAAGGTCTGCTGTTGCTTGAATATCTTCGGCTGTTACTTCTGAATTGAAAACAGCAGTTTGGATTACGGAACCTGAACCTTCATAATCTTTTTGAAGTTGAGTTCCCAATGTTTCGTAAAAGAATTGATCAATAACAGCAAATACTTTTGTACCGAATTTTTCTGTGTAATTTTTTAAATTTTTGATTTCCCCGGGGCCTTGGAAATATCTTGAAGGGGAACCCCATCCTCTTGTTGATTTAGTAACTCTACCCATGCTTAAAACTCCCTTTCGTCATAAATTTTATTTATATAAATTTTTCTTGTTGTCTGATTAAATTATATTAAATAAGAAAGCTTATATTTATTCGGGTTTGATTTCAGTACAGGATTCTCGGATACAAAGCTTTGTGGGCAATCTTTCTTCGGTGGGCAACATGGTTTTTCCTTTTTTTACAGCATCTATTCTTTTAAGCAACCTTTCGGCGGCTTTACGACCGATTTCCGTGTTTGGCCTTTTCAAAACGGTAATGGGTGGTGATAGATGTGCTGACAGAGAAAAATCATCGAATCCAACCAGAGAAATTTCCTCACCTATTTTTATTTTATTGTCTATAAAGGCTTTGTAGGCACCCATGGTAGAAAGGTTGTTGGAGGTAACAACGGCTGTAGGTCGTTTTTCCAATGCAAGCAACTGCTCCACCGCTTTGTAAGAGCCTTCTTCGTTGAAATATCCGGGAACAACATATTCTTTTTTAACTGGAACACCCAGTTCCTTCATGGTTTTGCAAAATCCTGCAAGACGCTCCTCGCCGGGGGTAATGGTTGGAGTACCGTAGATTAAGGCTATATCTCTGTGACCCAGATTATAAAGATACTCAACTATTTGTTTCATACCGCCGTAATTATCAATGAGAATGCAGTCATGTTCCAATGAGTTTTTTGACTTTCTGTCTATACAAACTATGGGAATGTTCATATCCTTGAACTTTTTTATATCTTCATTATCCGGGTCTACAAACACGCCTAAAATTCCGTCTACTCTGTAACCCAGAAATGTTTGAAGGGCTTTTTTTTCTTTTACCAAGTTCTCGTTGGTATTTTCAAAAATTATATCATAGCCTTTTGCGTAGCACATTTCTTCGAAACCTGCCAGTAAGGAGGTAAAGAAGGGGTTCCTAATATCGGGAACCAAATAGCCTATGATATTTGTAGAAGATGTTTTTAAATTTTTTGCTGTGGCATTGGGTACATAGCCGTGATCATTAATTACCTTCAGCACATGCTCCTTTGTTCTTGTTGCCACAAAGGGGTCGTTATTTATTACTCTGGAGATAGTAGCCGAAGAAACCCCGGCAATTTTCGCAATATCACGTTGATTCATTTAGTATCACTTTCCGGCACCGTATTTTGTATACGTATACATTTTTCTCTTAAAATAAAAGTTATTGTGCAATTTGCAATAACTGATTTTTTTAGTGAATATGTACAAAAATAACAAATGGTAGCATTATATACATACCAATAACAGTATATTTCAATAACGCTTGTGGAGGCATTGTATACTTTATGGTGTATGTATACGTATACAGAAATATTACTTTTGTATTGTATTAAATTTTAATTTCTTTGTCAATAGGTTTTTTAAAATTATTTTATAAATGTATTTATTTGGCTGAATTTTCACTTTTTTTACACTAATTCTAACCTAAAACAGGGTTTTTATCATGCGTTTGGTAGTTTTCTCCGGCAAAATATTCCTGTATTTAATGGATTGATTACTGTATACCAAGTATTGTATAAAAATTCCGAAAGTTGACAAATGCTAAGTAATGCTATAAAATAGAAAAATAAAATAAAATTTTATTTTATACATACAATATAAAAATAAGGAGTCATTTATGTCAGAAAATGCCATAGGCAGAATGTCGGCACAAATATTGTACCTAAACCCGGCTTTACAAAAAATAGGACAGTTTATTTTAGACAACAAGGAAAAGTGCAAAACCATTACCATAAAGGAGCTGGCTGTTACCTGTAGCGTAGCAGAATCCACCGTTACACGTTTTGTTAAAGAAACCGGCTTTTCAAGCTTTCAAGAATTAAAAATTGCCCTAGCAGAGCATCTTTCTCAGTCCGAATACGAATTTCCTCATATAGAGTCGGCTATTTACGAAGATATAAATAAGGACGATAATTTTGAAAATATAGTTAAAAAGATTTATCATAAAAACATACAAAAAATCACAGAAACCATGGATATACTGTACAGTCCGGCTTTACAAGAGGTAGTAAATGTAATATCCAAGGCTAACCAGCTGATTTTTGTAAGCACAGGTTCTTCATCTGTTGCTTGCGAAGAAGCGGTTATGCGTTTTACCCGGTCAGGAAAAAAGTGCATATACTGGAAGGATTACGCCTTGCAGTTAATGTACTCCTCAATAGTGTGTGAAGACGATGTACTTATAGCCATAAGTGTTTCCGGAAGAACCAAAATCGTGGTAGATTCCGTGGAATTAGCCGGGGCCAACGGAGCTAAAACCATAGGCATAACCTCTGACCCTCAATCTAAACTGGCTAAGGCCTGTGATTATACCTTATATACGCCAAATATAAACGGCAAGTCAGTCTCGGCTTTGCATTGGGAATCTACTTCATCGAAGGCAGCACAAATTTTTTTGATAGATATATTATATGCCTGTTATGCAGTCCAAAATTATGACAATACCTTAGAAAATCTTAATAAAACTTATATAGCCATAAAAGATACCCGGTACCCTACGTAATGTAATTTTACGATATTAGCGAATTAAATTCGGCGACTTAAAAAATCCTATTTTCTTTAATTGAAAATAGGATTTTTTATTTTGGATAAAGCAACACTTGACAAAATAAAATTTTATTCTATAATTATTTATATAGTATAAAATTTAATTCGGAGGTAATCATATGAAAGCTGCTTTATTTCAAAACGTAGGTAAAATAAATGTCACCGAAGTTGACAAACCTAAAATATACGATGATGAAATACTGTTAAAAGTTAGGGCTGCTGCGGTTTGTGGCACTGATTTAAGAATTTATAAATTCGGCCATTTTAAAATTCCCGAAAACAGCAACAGGGTTTTGGGTCATGAAATTTCCGGTGAAATTGCGGAAGTGGGAAAAAACATAAAGGACTATAAAGTAGGAATGCGAGTTGCCGTTGCTCCGAATGTAGGTTGCGGTAAATGCAATATGTGTATTTCGGGCAATAACCAACTTTGCCCTGACTATGAGGCCTTTGGGATTAGCTACGACGGAGGTTTTCAAGAATATATGCGTATTCCGGCAAAAGCAGTATTGCAAGGAAATGTTGCAATTATCCCGGACTCTCTCTCCTTTGAAGAAGCAGCCATAGCCGAACCTTTTTCATGTACATACAATTCTTACAGAGCTTTAGGCACCAAACCCGGTGATACAGTAGTAATTATCGGCGCCGGTCCAATTGGGGCTTGCCATGTAATGATAAACAAATTGGCCGGTGCAGCCAAAATAATTGTGTCTGATGTTTCCTCTACCAGACTTGAAGAAATTAAGAAATTCGGTGCAGATGTAATAGTTAACAGCAGTTGTGAGGACTTAGCCGAAATTATGAAAAAAGAATCTGCCGGCCTTGGTGCAGATGTTGTTATAACTGCTTGTTCAGTTCCGGAAGTACAACAAACTGCCTTGGAATTGGCCGGGGCCCACGGAAGAATAAATTTCTTTGGCGGTATGCCCAAGGGCAAAGAGATGGTTACACTTAACACAAATCTAATCCATTACAAAGAACTTATAGCGCTTGGAACCACAGGCTCTAATATCCGTGACTATTACGAAGCCGTAAAAATCGCTGCGTCAGGCAAAGTAAATTTAAAGGATCTGGCAACCGGTTTATTTTCCATAGACAAAATACAAGATGCTTTCGACTACTCGCTTTCGGGTAAAGGAATGAAAGCGTTGATTATATTTGAATAGGAGGATGATTATGACAGGCACAATGAAAGCTGCCGTTCTTCATGCACCCGGGGATTTACGAATAGAGCAAGTACCAGTTCCCGTTACCAAAGAAAACGAAGCGTTAATTCGGGTAAGGGCTGCCGGAATATGCGGCTCGGATTTGGACAGAGTTATGAAAACCGGAACATATAAATTCCCCACCATACCCGGGCATGAATTTTGCGGTGAAATTGAAACTGTTCCCGAAAACAATCGTGGGTTGGAAAAAGGCCATAAGGTTGCGGTTGCGCCTATTCTTCCTTGTTATAAATGCGATAACTGCCAACAAGGCAATTACGGGCAATGTTCCAACTATAATTATTTAGGCTCTCGTACAGACGGCGGATTTGCAGAATATGTAGCTGCTCCTATAGACAATTTAATCAAGCTGCCGGATAATATAACCTTTACAATCGGTGCAGCAATCGAGCCGGCAGCGGTAACCTTGCACGGAATTATGAGGCTTAATATACAAGCCGGTGACACGGTAGCCGTATTGGGTTGCGGAACTATAGGGCTGTTTGCAATACAGTTTGCCAAAATTATGGGTGCCGGTAAGGTTTTGGCTATGGATATAGATGAGGATAAGCTAAACGTGGCAAAAGAATCCGGGGCGGATTTTTTGTTTAACGCAAAGGAAGCGGATGTTGTTCCCAACATGATAAAGACAGCCGGTCAGATTAACATAGTTGTGGAGACAGCCGGTGTCAGCGTAACGCAAATTCAGGCGTTGGAATTGGTTAAAACACACGGTCAAATACTTTACCTGGGAACTGCACATAAAGATATTTCCATACCGCCACATACTTTTGAACGTATAGTCAGAGGCGAAATTACCATAACAGGATCCTGGAATTCGTTTTCGGCACCTTTCCCGGGCAGAGAATGGTCATCTGTTATTACATACCTTACTCAAGGCAGATTAAAAGTCGAGCCATACATTACACATAAATTTCCACTTGAAAAAGCACCGGAAGTTATAAAAAATATGTCCGAAAGAAAGTTTGCATTTAATAAGGTAGTTTTGGAAATATAGAAACACGTTGTGCTTAAAAAAGGAGACCGTTAAATTAAAAACGGTCTCCCTTTTTTCCTATTTCAAAACCCGGCATAAGTATATTCAAATTTAAAGTTAATTGACCGGCTTTTAAGATAATGATTTTATCAATTCAACTGCTTGTTTTACTGATTCCTTTATCGTCTCAAAGTTTTTTTCTTTGATAAGCTCATCTTTTACCATCCAACTTCCTCCGCAAGCTATTATTTTTGGAAAAGACAGATATTCTAAAATATTATCTGCTGTTATGCCGCCTGTAGGCATAAATTTAATTTGCGGAAAGGGTGCTGCCAAGGCTTTGATTGTGGCTAAACCGCCATATTGGGCAGCCGGAAAAAATTTCGCCACCGTTAAATTATATTCAAGTAAAAACATTAACTCTGTCGGCGTGCAAGCGCCGGGAAAAATAGGAATGTTGTTATTTACGCAATATTCCGTTACATCACGCTTAAAGCCGGCTGTTACTATAAATTGAGCGCCTGCCTGTGTTGCTGATTTTACTTGCTCTAGGTTTATAACAGTTCCGGCGCCTATTAAAATTTCCGGATGTGCTTTAGCCATTTTTTCTATAGATTCTAAAGCGGCATCGGTACGAAAAGTAATTTCTGCAACAGGCAATCCGCCTTCCCATAAAGCTTCGCCCAGCGGAACGGCATTTTCCGAATTTTCAAGCTTAATAACAGGTACAAGTTTATATTGAGAAATTTTGGAGCTAACATCAAACATAAACAACCTCCGTCTACAGTTTAATAATCAAACTTCCTGTGAAACCTTAAAAATCTTCTGCATAATAACTGTAGTGTTGAATATTAATACTCAACACTACAGTTATTATCTTATTTATTTCCATTTGGGGTTATCAATAAGGGTAGGTTTAGAATCTTTTTCTACAACAAGCTTACGATAGCCTTTGGTTTCGATAGTGCCGTAATCATGCCCTGCATCGCCTCTGAAACAGAAGAAGGTAACTAAAGGAGTATCTCCGCAATTAATACTGCGGTGTGCATAATTTTTCGGTACATAAACGGCAACTCCCGGCTGTAAATCGTGAAGTACCACGTCGCCTTCGGGGCTTTCGGTCAACATAAAACCTTTGCCGGATAAGCAGTAATACACTTCTGCCGTGTCTAAAATAGTATGAAAATGACCTTTAGTCATAAAATACTCATTGCCTACTTTTCCCGGGTATGTAATGGAAGTTCCGAAAGCCAAATCTCCGGGGTGTTCCGGTGCGCCCAACTCGAAAAATTCATAAACAAGAGGGTCATTGTCCTTTAAAATGGTTTCTGCAGCTTCTACATCCGCATACATATCTTTCATTTGAGATAAATAACGTTTTGTAGATGTTGCTCCCTCTGAAGCTCCGTTTAAAAGAGAAAAATCCAGGGTAAAGCCACGTGTCCAATCAAAATTCATAAAAGTCAGCTCCTTAATGTAAATGGTTTATTTATCATTATGCACCTTGAACCTCTAAAGCAATTTCGCTGAGACGTTCAAGTTTATCCGGCGTAATGTCCAATTTAAAAACTTCTGCTATTACCTGTGTCCAACCGTGAATAAAGTATTTCCAACCGTCTTCTATAACGAGGTTTTGTTCTTTTTGCAATGCCTGTGCCTGGCGCATAAAAATTAAGTCTCCACGGTAATTAATCTCCCAGACCAGGCAATTTTTTGGGTACTTAACCGCATCTGTTGTGGGCGAACCCGGGGCATCTTTACCTAAACCGGTTGCGTTAACTATCAGCGAATATGGCGGTAAGTCATTTATGGCAGTATCGTTTAAGTCGGGAGTTTTTGTAAGTAAGTACGAAAATTTGGTTTTGGGGTTTAAGTCGTTTAAAATTTTCTTTGCTTCCAAAAGTCTGGGTTCGCTGCGGTTGGTAAGGATTATTTGTGAAGGTACATTATCACCAAATTTATCTTGAGTAAAGTAAAGGGACATCGCCAAGGCGCTACCGCCGGAGCCAAGTAACAAAACATGACCGCCGTGGTTCTTCCAAAAATCGCCGGGAACGAATTGCTCCAACGCTAAACCGCTTGAGATAGGGTCTTTTGCATGGGCACAAAATTTCTCGCCTGATTTAGATAAACAGGATACTTCGCCAAGTTGTTTTGCAAATGGGTCTATGTAGTCGAATTGGTCTTTACAGGCCGCATACAAATCAAGCTTATGAGTGGTTACTAAGGCTCCCATAGATAGAGGGTCATTTTTAATAAAATCCGTAACTTTTCTGTAATCTTCAACAGGTGCATGAAGAGGTAGGTCTATACCCTTAATATCCACATTGTTTAGTCCCAATTCCTTTGCCCAAAGCGGAAAGACTTTCATAATTGAGGATTTTGAGGTAGTTACACCGATGAAATATAAAGTGGGCTTAGTTGCAGCCGAAAAGTCAAACACTGAAAACATCTCCTTATGACTGAAAAACTATGCTAAATAATGTACAAAATTTTTACAGGTCACTTACTTTACCAAATCTTGCGGCCAATCATAACGTCCAACGCTACGTTTTAAGCACAATTCAATTTCCACGCCGTTGGGATCATGAAAGAGAAGCACATCAAGGTCTAAATAGGGCAAATATTCGGGTTTTTCCGGAACCACTATATTTGGGAACTTATTTTTGGCTTCGTTTAATTTGTTTAGGTAGAAATCATAATCCGCTTTGCTTTCCACCGTAAAAGCTATATGGCGGTAAACGCCGGCTTGGGTTACTTTGTACGTCGTTATTTCTACGTCGGGGTAATATTCTATAAATTCAATCATAACGCCGTCGGGAGCTTTCATATATTGAACACGGCATTTTAAATCTTTTTGGTCTACAATGCCGCCCAATTTTTCGAAGCCCAGAACTTTGCCGTAAAAATTTATGCTTGCTTCCATATCACAAACATTTATTCCGATGTGATTAACGTCTTTTATCATAAAAACCCTCCTTAATAAAGGAAAATCATTTTGCGTTACTTTTTGGAATTGCGATCCAAAATAACTGCCGCCATTATAATTATGCCCATAGCAATTTGTTGCCAGTAAGACGAAACTTGCAGCAAATTCAAGCCGTTATTGATAATACCTATAGTTAGTACGCCTATTACCGCACGTCCTATGCCGCCACGGCCACCGGATAAACTGGTACCGCCCATTACAACGGATGCAATGGCTGTAAGTTCATATCCTGCTCCCGCAGCAGGTTGACCGGTGCCGAATTTGGAAGCCATACATATTCCGCCAAAGGCAGCCATGCTTGTGCATATAATATACACCAGCATTTTTACCTTGAAAGGGCTTATACCGCTTAAGTAGGCAACTTCTTCGTTAGAGCCTACGGCATAAATATGTCTGCCTATGGTCATTCTGCTTAGAACTACATATGCCGTTGCCATAAGAACCGCAAGTATAACCACCATAATGGGTACAGAATTAAATAATCTTGCCTGACCCAAAACTTGATAGCTTTGAGGTAAATCGAATATGGTTTTACCGTCAGTAAGTATGTAACCCAGGCCCCGGACTATGGTTGACATTGCAAGGGTTGCAATAAAGGGTGCTACATTCAGTTTTGCTACCGAATAGGCTGTTATCCCTCCGCAAACCAGACCTATGGCTAAAGCTACACCCACCTGCATAAGGACAGCTGTTACTATATCCATCTCCATAAAGGGTTTTGCTATCATTGCGGTAATAACACCACCCAAAGCCGCAACCGAACCTACGGATACATCAATTCCGCCGGTCAGTAAAACAAAAGTCATGCCTGTAGCCAACATGGCGTTAATTGTAACCTGAACCAAAATATTCATCATATTTTCGCCGGTCAAAAATCGTGGCTGAAAAATAGCAAATATTATACATACTACAGCCAAAAATATAATCAAAATATTGCTTGATATAAACTTAACCGTTGGGTTTTCGGTGATTTTAAGTGATTCTTGTTTCAGACCTATCTCTCCCTTCTAAACAGATTTAAAAAGAGATATCTTATATTGTTGAGGGTTCTTTAGATTGACAGTTACCCAAACTCGCTAATTTAATTATAGATTCTTCCGTTGCTTCGCTTCGGTTTAAAATTCCGCTTAATTCGCCTTGGCGCATAACTCCTATGCGGTCACAGATTCTCAGCAACTCTATCAATTCGGAAGATACAACCAAAACGCTGCCGCCTTGCGAACAAAATTCGCTTATAAGATGATAAATTTCAGCTTTGGCACCTACATCTATACCCCTTGTAGGCTCATCCATAATCAGAAGCTTGGAATTTGCAGCCATCCATTTGGCTAAAATTACTTTTTGTTGGTTGCCGCCTGATAGATTTTTCGCACGGACAAGCATATTTGCTGTTTTAATACGAATTTTTTCTATGTAAGTTTTCGCTGTTTCTTTTTCCCATTTAAAGCTCATAAATCCGGCGGTAGCGTGGTCTTGTAAGGCGGGCAGGGATATGTTACGGTTTACGGAATCTTCAACAAGTATTCCTTGTAAACGCCTATCCTCGGGCACCAAGCCCACACCCAATTTTATTGCCTCTCGAGGTGAGTTAAGTTGTGCTTCTTTTCCGAATATACTTATTGTACCGCTTTCGGGCTTATCCGCACCGAATATTGTACGTACTACCTCTGTTCGCCCGGCACCTACCAAGCCTGCCAGACCAAAAACTTCACCCTTACGCATGGAAAAGGAAACATTTTGAAACTCACCCTCACGGCTAAGATTATTAACTTCCAATACCGTTTCTTGGGATGCATGGCTTATAAATGAGGTGTTTTGCTCAATTTCTCTGCCGACCATTAACGAAACCAGTTTATTTTCGTCTGTTTCGCTGATAGGTGCTGTAGTTACCAATTGACCGTCACGCAAGACCGTTACCGTATCTCCTATTTGATACAATTCCTTTAAGCGGTGGGATACATAGATTATGGCAACACCGGCGGCTTTTAGTCGGTTTATAATATCGAATAACACTTCAACCTCGTTATCCGAAATCGATGAGGTTGGTTCGTCCATAATAATAACGGAGGCATTTTGCGATACAGCCTTGGCTATCTCCACCATTTGCATTTGAGCGGTTTTAAGGCGGTTCAAAGGTAATTTGGGGTCTATATCCATTTTTAGGCTGGTTAACAGTTCTTTTGTTTCTTTGTGCATGGATTTTTTATCAAGGAAGTATTTATCCAAGGGAAACCGTTTACGGCTATGTTCCCTGCCCAGAAAAATATTTTCGCTTACACTTAAATCCGGTACAGCACTTAATTCTTGGTGTATCATTGCAATTCCGGAGTGAATAGCATCGGAAGGAGTATTAAAGTTGACTTGTTTGCCTTTGTAAAACAGCGTGCCTTCGTCCGGAGGGTAAATACCTGCTATTATTTTAAATAATGTAGATTTTCCTGCACCGTTTTCACCTATTAAAACGTGAACCTTGCCCGGATAAACATCCATCGAGACACCATTGAGTGCAAGAACGCCCGGGAAACGTTTCACCACATTTTTTACACTTATAATTGGTGCGTTCGGCATACTTGGTACCTCCTTTGGTAGGTAAGGGTTTTGGAGAGAGATTAAGATTTTGGGAAAACTTTATCCGGAGAAAAAGTCTTCCCAAAGCCCCTTTCAAAAAGACTTTATAATTTAATTGTAGGGTTACTGTTTTAAAGTAGATATTCTATAAATTTTTTCACTCTCGTACCGAAACCCCTACCTCAATTCCCAAAAAAGCCGTTATGATTCGGTTATACACCGGTTATTTTACAGACCTTTTTCAATTACTTGAGCTGTATCAATCATAGTAGGTGCCAAAAGATTTTCCTTCTCGGGTGTTTTGCCGTTTCTCAAATAATCTACAGCAATTTCTACAGACCAAGCGGCGCAGCCTTTAGGGTCTTGTTGTACGTCTGCTATCCAAATGTCGGGGTCATTTTTTGTGCCCGAATAGAACTCCGGATTGCCGTCGAAGCCTATAACTTTAATATCTTTACCGGCGGCTTTTATGGTGTTTACCGCACCTACTGCTGCCGGGTCACCTACGGCATAAATAAGTTTTAAGTTAGGGAATTGAGTAATAAAGTCTTGGGTGATACTTGCTGCCTTGTTAGTGTCGCCTGCGTAAGAAATTTCGGATACTATTTTCATGTTGGGGTATTTTGCGATGGCATTTTTAAAGCCTGTGGCACGGTCTATACAAATGTCTAAATCGTCCCAAGAGATTACTGCACATTCGCCTTCTTCTTTAAGGGCTTTTGCTGCGTAGTCTCCTGCCAATTCACCGCCCATAATATTATCAACGCCTATAAAGGAAACTCTTTCGCCTTTAGTATCAATAACCAGAGAGAACACCGGGATTCCTGCATCTTTAGCCAATTGTGCCGCTGAAGCGGAAGCTGCGGAGGATACGGGAGCAACTATTATAGCGTCTACCTTTTGGGTAACAAAGTCTTGGATTTGAGCATATTGAGAGTCTGCATTGCCTTTACCGTCGGAAATAATAATCTCTACGCCCAATTCAGCCGCTTTTTCTTTTAAACTTTCCTCAACCATGGTCCAGAAAACGTGCTCTCTGGTTAAAATGGTTGCACCGATTACCAATTTTTTGGTGCCGGCATCGTTACCGCCGCTGTTATTCGTGCTTGCCACAGGGCTGTTTGAAGGGCTTCCCGAGTCGCTGTTTGTAGGTGTACTGCAAGCGGTCATAGCATATAAAAATAAAACTGCTGCTAAAACAAGGCATAATTTTTTCATGGAAATTCTCCTTTTCATTTTCAAATGAACTTAATAAATCACCCTAAAGTATCGAAAATTTTCGATACGCCGAAGATTATTACGTTTTTTTACGGGATAAATAAAGTTTGAAAGATAGATTAGTCTTCGTCCTTAGACTCCCAATCACGTACTCTTTCAACGGCTTTTTTCCAACCCTTATACAATTTGTCACGTACCGGTTGGTCTACGGTTGGAGAAAATTGTCTGTCTAATTCAAAAGTGTCGAGGAGTTCTTGTTTATCACGCCAGAAACCTGTTGCCAATCCGGCCAGGAAGGCCGCACCTCTGGCAGTAGTGTCTACTACTTTGGGTCGCATAACCTCTACGCCCAATAAGTCAGCCTGAAATTGCATTAAGAAATTGTTCCGGCAAGCACCACCGTCTACTTTAAGGGCAGAATAGGCTATTCCGGAGTCTTGCTGCATACATTCGATTACGTCACGGATTTGATATGCCATTGATTCAAGGGTTGCTCTGATTATATGGTTGCGGTTACTGCCTCGGGTTAAACCCATGATAGAGCCTCTTGCATATTGATCCCAATAAGGAGCGGAAAGACCTACAAACGCAGGTACAAAATATACTCCTGCCGTATCGGGAACTTGAGAGGCAAAATATTCTGTTTCTGCAGAGCTACCCACAATGCGCAACTCGTCACGCAACCACTGAACAGAAGCACCAAGTACATAAAGCAAGCCTTCAAGGGCGTATTCAACCTTTCCGTCTATACCCCAAGCAACAGTTGTAAGCATTCCGTTTTGGGAGAATTTCGGCTGATAACCGGTATTCATCATAAGAGAACCACCGGTTCCGTAGGTTGCTTTAACCAGACCTTCGCTAAAACAAGCCTGACCGAACAAGGCTCCCTGTTGGTCGCCTATGGCACCGGCTACAGGTATAGAGCCTCCGGTGAAAAGGCCGGGTATAGTTTCACCGTAAACTTGGCTTGAAGGCAGGGTTTCCGGTAACATAGCAGGCGGAATGTCCAAGGCTTTCAGTAATTTTTCGTCCCAACTCAGGGTTTTAATGTTAAACAGCAGCGTACGGGAGGCATTGGAATAATCAATTACATGGGCTTTACCGCCTGTTAAATTCCAAGTAAGCCAGGTGTCTACAGTACCGAACAATAATTCGCCGTTTTGAGCCTTGGTTCTTGCACCTTCAATATTATCCAGTATCCATTTAATTTTGGTTCCTGAAAAATATGCATCTATTAACAGGCCCGTATTTTCTTTTATGTAATCTTCCAAGCCCTGTGCCTTTAAATCTTCACAAATAGCGGCTGTGCGTCTGTCCTGCCAGACTATGGCATTCATTACGGGCTTGCCTGTGGATTTTTCCCAAACCACAGTGGTTTCACGCTGATTGGTTATGCCGATGGCTGCTATTTCGGAGCAGTCACCGCCAAGTTGGGCAATTGCAGAACGAGCAGTTCCTATTTGTGCGTTCCAAATATCCATAGGGTCATGCTCAACCCAACCGGGTTTTGGATAAATCTGGGGAAACTCTTGATATGCGCCGGTTATGACATTTCCGCTTCTATCAAAAATAATGCTACGGCATCCTGTTGTTCCTGCATCAAATGCCATTACATACTTTTTTTGCACTGGCAACACTTCCTTTTATAAACATTAAAATTTAGTATAGGCAAATTATTCGTTGCATTAAACTTTAGATATTTTATATTAATAAGGAAGAAATCAACTTGCTTTAATCGGATATGTATGTAATAAAAACGTTTCTGTATTTCGGAAATTTTAAACTTCCATACCGTAACGGTGTGCTTTATGTGTGGGATAGAAGGAAATTTGAGGGATAGTTACGTCCGGGGTTCTGGTAGCCACGTAAAGTATAATGTCCGCAACATTGTCAACATCTATACAACTTGCGTGTATGCCTTCTTTGCGTTCTTGTTCGTCTAACCAACCGTCAAGGTAGGCAGGAATATCGCCTTCGTAAATTCCTTGGTCAATAATTTCGGTCATGGGCGTTTTTACATGAGAAGGATTAATAACTGTTACTCCTATATTTTTGCCTACGCCTTCGAGAAGTATGTTTTTGCTGAAACCCATCATACCGTGTTTTGAAGCTCTGTACGGGCTATGACCCGGGCTGGAAGCCACCTTTGCGGAAGATGAGCCTATGTTCATTATGCGGCCGCCTGTTTCTTGCTTTTCCATAATTTTAAAGGCTTCACGGCAGCAAAGAAATACACCTGTTAAGTTTGGCCCTATGGTTAAGTTCCATTCATCAAGGGTAACTTCGCTTACCGGCGGAGACAGAGAATCACGACCGGCACTGTTAATAAGTATGTCAACCCTGCCCCATTTTTCCATAGCTATTGCAAAGAATTCAATTACCGGCTTTTCTTCGGCTACGTCTGCACAGATACCTATACATTCTGCACCGGTTGCGTTTATTTCATCCACTACCATGTTCAGGCGTTCTTCATTAATATCCACCAACAGCAATTTACAACCGTTTTCAGCGAGTATTCTGGCTCCTGCTTCACCTATGCCGGAAGCACCTCCGGTAATAATGGCTACCTTGTCTTTTATGCTAACCTTCATTGAATGCATCTCCTTTATATAATTTTGTTTGATTAACGAAGCTATGTATTTGCTCGGAAAAAACTATAAAATAATAGGTTAAAGTCTGCTTATAGCGTTCAGAAACAAAATTCAATTTCTTATATATTATTATAAAATAAAATTTTATTTTGTCAATATATAAATCGAATTTATTTTTTATTTTTTTGTGTATGATTTATAAGATTATAAAAAAGCATGAGGATTTAAGCAAAAAACAGCTAAATAAACCCCACTGTAAAAACGGTCCTTTACGCACTTTGAAGCCTTTTGACGGAAGCAACAGTTTCGTTTATATGCATTAATAAACTCTACGGAACGTTTATTGATTTTGTTTGGGGAAAGGGTTACACTGTACAAAGAGGTGAAGGAAATGGATTGCGGAAAAGTAGGCAAGTTAATACTGAGCATACGAAAAGAAAAAGGACTAACACAATCGCAGCTTGCAGCTGCTTTGAATATCAGCGATAAAACAATATCCAAATGGGAACGAGGCTTGGGTTGCCCTGATGTAACCTTGTTGAGCGACCTTTCTCGGGTGTTGGATGTAAATATCGAAAAAATATTATCGGGTGAATTGGAGCCTAACGAATCAGACGGAGGAAATATGAAAAAAATAAAATTTTACAGTTGCCCAAGTTGCGGAAATATTCTGACGGCAACCGGCGATGCAGAAATAAATTGTTGCGGAAGAAAAATCGCTGCCCTTGTACCCCAAAAGGCAGATGATGAACATACTTTAAATGTTGAACAAATTGAGGATGATTACTATATTACGTTCAACCACGAAATGCTGAAGTCTCATTATATAAGCTTTGTTGCATACGTAACATACGATAGAGTGCTGTTTATAAAACTTTACCCTGAGCAGGGCGGAGAGGTTCGCTTTCCCAAGTACGGTAGAGGAAAAATTTATTTCGGATGCAATAAGCATGGCTTATGGGTACATTAAAAAAATTGCTCGGTTACCAAAATAACCGGGCTTTTTTTGTTTCTCCGGAAAATGAATTAAAGAGTTGCTATTGATATACCCAATAAAATACAGTATCATATTTTTACAGAAAAATTGTCAAAAGACAGGGGGATTAATATGGATAACGGAACGGACAGAAGCAAATTTGAAGTGCAACGATTGATTTTCGCCAATCCTTTTTCAAAGATATATTATTCTATATTGGAAAGTGCCTTGATAAAAGACAAATTCAATATGCTTGTGGGTAAGGGGCTTGATGCCAAGGGATATTCCGGAATAATGTATATGAATTCGGATATAGGCAAGATTTATCACCGGTTTACAGAAATAGAAGATGCTGCTTTACAGCGAAAAGACATGGTTTTTATAGACGATATTTGGGTTGACCACGTTAATCGCTTGCAGGGTCACGGCTCCCGTGGTTTATCGGAATTTTTCCAATCCTTTGAGGATTATTTTAGCGTTATGTGGTTTAAGCCGGTTTACGGCTGTGCGAAAACCCTTACTCCCGAAAAAATGAAAGGCCAGCAAGATGCTTTTAAAAGCTTCTGCGAAAAGAATAATTTCACCGATATTTCAGATTGGGTACAAAATACCGAACAACATTATATGTATTACGTTTTAAACAATGAAGTGGGTAAAGTTTTTCTCAATTCAATAGGGTTATAAAAAGAGATATTTAATCCACTGAAATTTATACTTCGGCGTATTTCTTGAAAACCGGGAAGCTTTAGGGTCGTGGCTCCGGGACCACAGCCTTCCTCAATATATATTAAAAAGAATCCACATTTCGGCTATGACCGGAATGTGGATTCTTTTCTTGTTACTATACAAAATCAGTAATTAATTAATTCTTTTTGGGTAATACTTCAAGCCAATATCCATCGGGGTCGACTATAAAATATATTCCCATGGCTTTATTTTCAAAGCAGACGCAATTCATTTCTTGATGTTTTTTAAGGGCACCTTCAAAATCTTCGGTTTCGAAGGCAAGATGAATTTCATTTTCACCCAAATCGTATTTTTGTGGGTGGTCTGCAAGTTCGGTCAGTTCCAACAAATGAGATGAAATGCCGTCGCCAAGATAAACAATAGTGAACCCGTTGCCCTCTTTACGGCGGGTTTCTTTTAAGCCCAGTGCTTCTGCGTAAAATTTCAAGCTGTTTTCCAAGTTGGAAACATTAATATTGTTGTGTACCATTTTAAAGTTCATGTGTATTCCTCCCGGGGTTATTTTAGTATTATTTTAACAGTATTGTCAATGGTTTTTTATTTATGTCCGGTTAAACTCCTTCTTGGTTGTCAATCGTTGAAAACCGGTTGGCGAATGTGTGGTAAATCTTTTAAACACGGCGGAAAAGTAATTTGACGTATTAAAGCCCAGTTCCATAGCCGTGTCTATAACATTAAATCCTTCCGCAAGCATTTCTTTTGCCTTTTCGATTTTAAGATAATTAATATACTCCCGGGGAGTAACTCCCATTTGCTGATAAAATTTCTGTTTAAAACGGGACAGCGACAACTCCGAAATTTCGGACAGAGTATCAAGGCGAACGGTATCGTTTAAATTTTCAATTATGTAGTCCAAGGCATCTTGAATATCTCGGGTAATGACCTTTTCCTGCTTATGGGAGTATGCAATAAGCTGATTTAAGAAATAAATAATTACAGAGGCCGCATGAAACCGCTGTTCTCCGCCTTGTTTATAAGTTAGGCGGTAAAATTCCTTCATAAACTTATGCATTTCAACCGTATTTGTTCTGATAAGCCTGGATTTCAAGCTCATCAAATCACCGATAATTTTATCTCTCCAGTGTTTTCCCATAAAAAGAAAATCTTCCTCGGAAATATCCAGCTGAAACCAATACATTTCGTTTAACAATATGGGTATGGTGCCCGTACTGTGTACCTCATTGGGAAACGAAACATGAACGTCACCACCCGAAATAGAATGTGTTTGGCTATCTGTAAAAAAAGTTATGGAACCCTTGCTTAAATATGTAATTTCAATTGCATTTTCATGATAATGAGGGTTTAATGCCGGGATAGCCTTGATAACATTATGCTTGCCAAACATTCTTAAACCCGGAATTTTCAATTGATCCTTGTTTTGAATAATGCGAAAACCGTCGTCAAAGGGCGCATCTATCCATTTTATGGGCTTCATAAAATCACCAACATATAATTTTGTATTGTGTTCAATAATGAATGTAATAAATTTGTATTCTATTATATAATATATACAATAAATCGTCAATGGAGTGTGATTTTAAGGTGAAACGTTCACAAATAAACATAATAATCGAACAGAATATTTCTTGGCTCAAGGAAATGAAAGTGAACCTTCCGCCTTTTGCTTTTTGGACACCGCAGGATTGGTCAGCAAAAGGACATGAGTACGATGAAATCAGAGAAAACATGCTGGGTTGGGATGTGACCGACTATGAGCGTGGTGATTTTTTAAGTGTGGGTATGTTGCTTTTTACAATAAGAAACGGAAACTTGAAAAATAAGCAGTTTGCAAAACCCTACGCAGAAAAAGCACTGATTATGGAGGTTGACCAACTTTGCCCAATACATTATCATTGGAGTAAAATGGAAGATATAATCAACCGTGGCGGCGGAGTTTTAATGCTGCAATTATGGAATGCCACAGAAAACGACGACTTGGATTTACAAAATGACGTTCTTGTAAGAATAGACGGCAAGGTAACAATTCTTCCGCCGGGCGGAAAAGTATTTTTACAACCCGGAGAGAGCATTACCATTTCGCCGAAACAATACCACCTGTTTACCGCAAAAGAAAGCAAGGTTCTGGCCTGGGAAGTATCCACGGTAAACGACGATAAATCAGACAACCGTTTCTACGAAGAACAATCACGTTTTTCAAATATAGACGAGGACGAACCTGCAAAATACCTATTGTGCAACGAATATCCCAAAGTGAAATAAAGTACGTAAGTTATTTAATATACAGCGTCTTATCGGTTAACACAACCGATAAGACTAACCCGTTTTTAATATTATGAATATGGCAAGAGATTTATATTTTTTTGCAAAGTGCGGGTGATTTTATGACAGATTATATTGTAGAGATGAAGTATATAACGAAAACCTTTCCGGGCGTTAAGGCTTTGGATAACGTTTCCTTTCATTTAAGAGCCGGAGAAGTTATGGCACTTTTGGGAGAAAACGGAGCCGGTAAGTCTACGCTTATGAAAATATTAAGCGGCGTTTATACAAGAGACAGCGGCGATATTACAGTTTTCGGGCGAGAAATTACGGAACAGCTTACCCCTAAAAAGGCTCAGGAACTGGGCATAGCCATTATCCATCAGGAACTTAATATGTGTTCCCACTTAACGGTGGCGCAAAATATCTTTTTAGGCAGAGAGTCCTGCCGTATGGGTTTGTTGTCGGATAATTATATGAATCAGATGGCGAAAAAAATTCTGGATGATTTAAAAATTGACCTTGACCCGCAGACAGTAATCAGCGATTTACCGGTTTCCAAACAGCAAATGGTTGAAATCGCCAAGGCTCTTTCCACAAACGCCAAAATTCTTATAATGGACGAACCTACCAGCGCCCTTACCGGTAAAGAAATAGAGGAATTATTCAGAATAATCAGGCAATTAAGAGCCGAGGGTAAAGGAATAGTATATATTTCCCATAGGCTTGAAGAACTTTCCCATATAGTAGACAAAGTAACCATAATGAGGGACAGCAAGTTTATAATCTGCTCGCGTTTTTCGGAAATCACCATGCAAGAAATAATATCAAATATGGTAGGCCGTGAAATTAAGGAAAAATTCCCCAGAGTTCAATGCCAACGAGGAGAAAAAATTCTGGAGGTTAAAAACTTAAACGCAGGCCGCCTTGTAAAAGATATTAATTTTGAACTGTATGCCGGAGAAATCGTAGGAATAGGCGGTTTGCTGGGTGCCGGACGTACTGAAACAACCAGAGCCATTTTCGGTGTAGACCCTAAAGAAAGCGGCCAGATTTACATAAACGGCAAGGAATGTAAAATAAACAAGCCCAAGGATGCCATAAAATGCGGACTTGTTCTTGCTCCGGAGGACAGAAAAAAAGACGGACTTTGCACTAAACTAAGTATCAGGGAAAACATTACTCTCCCAAATCTTGATTTAGTATGCAATAAGACCGGTGTAATTGTTAAAAAACGTGAAGCGGAAATGGTAAACAAAACCGTAAAACAGCTTAGTATTAAGCTTTCCAATCCCGAGGCAGATGCTGCCGGTCTATCCGGAGGAAATCAGCAAAAGGTGGTTGTGGGCAAGTGGCTTGCAGGAAATTCCAAGGTTGTTATCTTTGATGAACCTACCCGGGGAATCGACGTTGCCGCAAAAGTGGAAATTTACAATCTTATGAACCAACTAAAACAAAGAGGTATAGGTGTTCTGTTTATTTCATCCGAAATGCCCGAGTTAATGGGTATAAGCGACAGAATTTTAGTTATGTGTGACGGAAGAATAACGGGAGAACTTTCTGCTGAAGAGGCTACCCAAAGCAAAATCTTGGAATACGCCATTGCTTTTGATAAGAAAGACGAAAACGACCATAAGGACCGGGAGGATTAACTATGGGAAAAAACGAAAATACCGTGTCTTTTAAAAAAATAACCTCCATAAGAGGTATGGGTCAGGTTATTACTGTGGGTGCCGGGCTGGTAATACTTTGTATTGTTTTCGGCTTGCTCAATGCCAACTTTTTTTCCGGCGACAATATAACCAACCTTTTAAGGCAAATTGCTCCTATTTTGTTAATAGGCATAAGCCAGTCTTATGTTTTGATAACAGGTAATATTGACCTTTCCGTGGGTTCCGTTGTAGGTATGAGCGATATGATAGCCTCCACGCTTATGTCTAAGGGTGGCATAGACCCTATGGCTACAATTTTAATCACAATTTCCTGTTGTTTGCTTATAGGTGTGCTTAACGGTGTGTTGGTGTCCAAATGTAAACTGCCGCCATTTATTGCAACTCTGGGAACCATGACCATAGCCAGGGGTATTGCTCAAATAGCCAACAATAACTACAACACCGATTCTATAGCCAAGGTTATGGGTAAAGATGCCGTTCAGGGTTTTAGAGATTTCTTCTATTACGGTTCGTCTTTTAACATATACAACACCATTTGGATAGCCGTTATACTTTGGATAGTGTTTAATTTCATTTTAGGCAGAACCAAAATCGGCCGTCATACATACGCAATAGGTTCAAATACGGAAGCCGCAAGACTTTCCGGCGTTAACGTAGACTTTATTACAATTTTTGCTTATCTTGTAAGTGCATTCTGTGCAAGTATCGTGGGTTTAATACTCTGTGCCCAAGCAGGCATGGGAGCCATGGACGCCGGAAATATGTACGAACTTTACTCCGTTGCCTCATCCGTTATCGGCGGTATCAGCACACTGGGTGGTCAAGGGCTTTTGATAGGCACTGTAATAGGTGCATCAATCTGGGGCGTTTTACAAAACGGCTTGCAGTTTGCAAATGTGGCCGTGGCCTGGCGTAATATTATCATAGGTGCAATTGTTATAATCTCTGTACTGCTTGATGTTATAGTCAGAAAAGGCTCAAGCACCAAGAAATCTTTCGAGACCTTAAAAGCCAAATGGTTTAAATCCAAAGTCACGTAAGACAGAAAAACCCAAAATAATAGCTTGCGTTTTAATTTAACACGTATAAATATAAGGTTAAGAGAATACAGTTCTAATACTAATTCCATTTAAGACAGTAGATAA
>CAYMOU010000008.1:0-41799 GCA_964392115.1 uncultured Defluviitaleaceae bacterium
TAATGAATGAAGAATTATTTGAAAGCCTGTTGAGGTATGTAGGTCAAACAGTAACAGTATTTACCGAAAGCGGTGGCCTTTCCGGCTCCGGCTTTACCGGAACTCTCGCCGGTATTTTTAACGGTGCGGTTAGACTTATCACACAAATCGGTGCGGCTCCTGCTTGCCCTATCGGCAGCAGCTGTCTTGGCTTTGTCCAACCCGATACCGGTTCCTGCGGTTGGGGCTGCGGTTGCGGATGCGGCTGTGGTTGCGGCGGCGGAAACGGTTGGGGTAGCGGTTACTCTAACGGTGTCTCCGGCTACTCTAACGGTTGGGGCAACGGTTGGAACTGGGGTTATCCCAATGCCGTAAACAACATCGCTTATCCCGCCGGCTACAACTGGTTGGGTTCTGTATGTGAAATCCCGATTTGCAAGATAGTAAGCTTTACTCATGTAGCTATCTAATACAATTCCATTTAAAACAGTATATAAAAATTTGCAATTTAGACAAAGATTCAAGGATAATTTGCAAATTTTTATCCTTCATTAAATGTGGAATCAGTTTAATTAAGCAAATTTCTGTTTAATTGCATTTTGCCGGCAAAGGCAGAATGCAATTAATCAAAAAATACCGTATTTACGGTTAAATTATATTACTGCCGTTAATATATAATTTATAAGCGTTTGCAATATTTGCCAACGCTGTATTTTTGAAATCAAACCTGAAAGCTATGTCTCTCCGGACGAACTCTCACTGATTATTCATCGAAATTAACCTCTGTTCAATAAACATTTAATACCGAACGATTAAATTACCTATCTTAGTTTGGTATAAAAAATCGCCAAGGCTTTTGAGTTATTCTCAAAAGCCTGTTTTTTTGCCTATTTTTTGTTATTTTCTATCCTGCATTTCAGTTTCGTTTCTGAAAACGCAATAAATAAAGCCTAACAAACTTAGCCCCTACATATGCCGGAATTTCAATAAAACAAAAAGTAGTAATTTAACACTAAAATTATTTTAAATACAGAACTTTTTTAAATAACTCTCGTCTAAAACAGAAAACAAAGAAACGAAAGGAGAATTATTAATGAAAAGATATGCCATATCCTTTATTTTGTTAATGGCGGTATTAATTTCTTATATGTTTTATCCCAAAACCGCAACGGCAGAAGCTTCCACAGAAACTCCCAATCAGGTTATACTTAGGCTTAACGGCAACAAGGCTTTTGTAGACGGTGTCTTAAAAAACATTGATGAAACCGACTTTGAAATTACTCCGTTTGAACAGAACAAAGTGGCTTATTTACCCCTGCGTTTTTTAGCCCATTATTTTAATGCGGATATTTCTTGGGATGAAAAAACCCAAGCCGCTGTCCTGAAAAAAAGCAACTCTGAAATTATTACCATACCTGTGGGTAAAAATGAAATCACCGTTAACGGTCAAATTACTACTCTCGACAAAAAAACCATTATGAAAAACGGCAGGGTTTATATTGCCGATGAAGCTTTTACTGCTGTTTTTTCAAGAGAATATTCTCGTACGAATAACTTTATTTCTTTAGGCAAGCTTTTCGATGTAAACACCGATTATGACAAGTATTTTAATGAATTGCAAGGCTTATCTGTTATCGGCAGTAAAGAGAACTTTATTAAAATTGCAGGTATTTCTGAAGAACCGGTTAAGTATGGATACGGTTATGGAGGCGAAATAGATTTTAAAACAGCCGATCAGGCAGCAAATGCCACATCCGGTGCATCAGCTCCATCAGCCGGAGCATCAGCCCCTACGTCTGCAGCAGCCCCTTCAGCCGCAGAATCAGCACCCAAACTTATCTCCGGCTCACTTGAAAACAGTGCAGATTTCTCCAAAACCAACATCCAAGTGCTGGGCGTAGATGAAGGTGATGTAATCAAAACCGATGGCGAATATATATACTACTTGAGAGACGTCAAATTAAGCGTAGTAAAAGCAGTACCCGCCGATGCCATGAAGGTTGAATACACTGTCACCTTCCCTACAGCTGACTTTATCCCTACAGAAATCTATACAGACAAAACACGCCTTACGGTAATAGGAACATCCTATTACAATAATAAAACTTATGTTTTTGTTTATGATATCACAGACAAGAAAAATATAAAAAAGGTAAGAGAATTTACCTCCAACGGCGCTTATAACAACTCCAGAAAAATCGGCGACACAGTGTATGTTATATCCAACCTATCTGTATACGACGTATACAAAAGCAAGGACGAAATACAACCGCCGATGTACAGCGATTCTTTAAAGGGCAACGTTAACAAACCCATAGACTTTAAAGAAATTTATTACTGCCCGGGTTATACGTCAAGAAACTTCACCATAATAATGCGTGCAGATTTAAGCAAGGCCGAAGAACCTGTGAAAACCACCACCTTTTTCGGCACAGGCGAGAACTTATATATGTCCCAAGACAATCTTTACATTGCAACCTCAGATATGAGATATGATGTAATGCCTTTAGATGATGTGGTAGCAGGCGAAACAGCTACAGCTGATATAGCCGTTCCCGGTAATTTTATGAAGAAAATAGCCTATTCTCCCAACACTACTGTCTTTAAATTCAAATTGCTTCAAGAAGGCTCTGAAGCGGTAAGCTTTATTTCCAAAAGCGAAGTGGACGGAAGCGTTTTAAATCAATTTTCCATGGACGAATATGACGGATATTTCCGCATAGCAACTACCGACTATAATTCAAGCTCCCAACAAAGCAACAATATGTTTGTGTTAGACAAAAACATGAAAACCGTAGGCAAAATCACAAACATAGCCCCTGATGAAAGAATTTACTCTGTTCGCTTTATGGGCAAAAGAGCCTATATGGTCACCTTTAAACAGGTAGACCCCTTATTCGCCATAGACCTGTCCAACCCAACAGCACCGAAAATACTGGGTGCCTTAAAAATCCCGGGTTACAGCGACTATCTGCACCCGTACGACGAAAATCATCTCATAGGTTTCGGCAAAGATACAGTGGTTTACGATGGTGTGGCTTTATACCAAGGCATGAAAATGTCCCTATTTAACGTGAAAGACCCCACAAACCCCAAGGAATTGTTTGTGGAAAACATAGGTGACCGAGGAACAGACTCCGACCTGTTAAGGAACCACAGGGCCTTACTGTTCTCAAAAGAAAAAAACATACTGGCCTTCCCTGTAAGTCTTTTCGAAAAATCACCCATAGACAAAAACAACCCCTCAGCTTACGGAATGTACAAAGGTCAGGGTGCTTATGTTTACAGCGTTGATTTAAACAAAGGGTTTATTAAAAAAGGCGTAATTTCTCACGAACCGGCCCAAGCCCTACAAGCCTCCGGTATGTACGGCGGTGACAGGCAATTCTATGTTGACAGGATAATTTATATAGGCGATAATCTATATACCGTGTCCGGCTACGGAGTAAAAGCCAACGCCATAGCAGACCTTAATGAAAACGGATTTGTTAAGCTTAACAGTAATTAATAAAGACTTTTGAAAGAATCTTGGTAAAACTCTTTCTCCGGAAGGAGTTTTATCCAAGGTTTTAAAACCCTCCACAAAGGAGCATATATGAGCCTTCGATTTATACTTGGCGGCAGCGGTTCGGGCAAAACCCACCGCTGCCTTTTTCAGATTAAAGAAGCTTTGAGCCAATCCACATGCCCGATTATTTATATAGTTCCCGAGCAATATTCGCTTGAGGCAGAGCGTGAACTGACGGCAATCTGTCAAGGCGGTGCCTTAACCCGGGTAAATGTGTTGAGTTTTCAACGCCTGGCCTTTAATATTTTCTCAAAATGCGGCGGCACCGGTCTACCCCTTTTGGACGACACCGGAAAGATTATGCTTTTACGCAAGATTTTGTCCCAATTGGCACCGGAACTGAAATACTTCGGCAATTCCGCCGGGAAACAGGGCTTTATGGATAGTTTGGCTTCCATGATAACCGAATTTTATCGCTATTGCATTACCGAGGAAACTTTGGAAGAACTTCTGCCCAAAATATCCAAAGAAAGCCTAAGAATAAAAATGCTTGACCTGATGAAAATATATAAGGCTTATAAAAATTATGCCGAAGCACACTATCTTTCAACCGACCACAGTCTGGGTTATTTTTCAAACAAATTGGATGAATTCGATTATCTGAAAGACGCCTTGGTTTGGGTAGATGGTTTTTATGGGTTTACTCCGCAGGAATACAATGTTTTACAACGCTTAACAGCTAGGGTTAAAACCTTAACCATAAGCCTAACCGTAGACAAACCTAAGATAGAAAAAATCAGACCCTTAGACCCATTTTTTGAAACTAAGACAACCCTTACACGGCTGACCCAATTGGCAGAGCAAACAGGCACAACCATAGAAAAGCCCCTGTTTTTAAAAGAATGCATACGCCACAAATCCTCACCGGAATTTTTATGTTTGGCACAAAATTTTTTCTCCTACAAAAGCCAACCCTACCCGGAACAAGCAGCAAATATCGTTATTACATCAGTAACCGAAAAATACGAGGAAATAACCCAACTTGCAGAGGAAATAGCCTATCTGGTTTACGAAAAAGGCTACAGATACAACGAAATAGCTGTAATTTCCTCCGCAATCATGAATTACGAAACACCCATAAAAACCCTATTCGATTTATTCGAAATACCCTATTTCAGCGATAAACGCAGAGACATTTGCTCGTACCCCTTAACAGAGCTTATTTTGGGAGCGGTGGAGGTTATTGCCTATAATCGAAACTATGAATCCGTGTTCAGATTCTTAAAAACCGGGCTTACACCGCTTACCCAAGACGAAACCGATATTTTGGAAAACTATGCTCTGGCTTACGGAATCAAGGGTTACAAATGGGATACAGAGTTTAAGTACGGCTTCGAATCCGGGCAATTTTCCCAAGACCGGGTTAATTCAGCCAAAAAAAAGCTGGCAGAATGTTTGCAATCCTTCCGTATAAAAAAACATATGACGGTGAAAGACTATGCAGTAAGCATATTTGAAATGTTGGAATTTATGAAGATAGAGGAACGTATAACCTCGTCCGATAAAAACGCAAAAGAATACGCCCAAGTATGGAAAAAAATCTGCGGTTTATTCGATAAAACAGTTGAAATTCTGGGTGATGAAAAGGTAACCGCCGTTGAATTTTTAAAAATTCTGGAGGCCGGTTTGAAATCCTGCGATATGGGTATTATTCCGGCTTCTCAAGACCAAGTTATAGTAGGCGACCTTGAAAGAACCCGTCTGCCCAACATTAAAGCCCTGTTTATAATAGGCACAAACGACGAAAGCCTTATTCAAGAAACAAGCGTTATCTCCGACGAAGAACGCCGTCATCTTTTATCCGCCGGCATAGAACTTGCACCGGACAAAAACCGAAAATTAATACAAGAACAACTGCTGCAATACACAGCCTTGACAAAACCCACAGAATACCTGTATTTAAGCTATCCCAACCTTAACGGAGACGGCAAGGCTTTACGACCTTCTTTGCTGATTTCAAAGCTGCAAAAACTGTTTCCCCAACGGCTTTATGAGAAAAAACAAAACCAACGCCCAAAACCCTCATTCAGTAAAATGGGTAAAATTCTGCGAAATTATTATACAAACGAAGCCCTTGCCCATGAAGATGCTTTATTAATGGAATATTTCGCTCAATCAAAATTATACGAGCCTAAACTGAAAACTATGAAGGACATGGTTCTTGAAAACAAAGAGCAAACCAAACTTCACCAAGACACGGTAAAACGCCTTTACTCCAAAACCATTAACAGCAGTGTGTCCCGATTGGAACGCTTTGTAAAATGTCCCTTTTCGTATTTTGTACAGTATTGTTTATGTGCCAAAGAGCGGCCCGTATTTGAAGTAAACCCCATGGATATAGGCAGTCTCTTTCATGAAATTTTGGATAACTTTTCGAAGCTTATGGAAAACTCCAAATCCTCTTGGCGTAATCTGACCCCGGAAAAAATCGAGCCTTTAATCGAAGAATGCATGGAAAGCCTGTCAGAATCTCTGCCAAGCCACATTCTGGACAGCAAGGCAGGTTACCGGTATATCCTCAAAAGGGTAAAGCGCATAGCCTCAAAATCCGTTTGGGCCTTGTCAGAACACATTAAAAGAGGCGAACTGGAGCCATACGCCTCGGAAGTGGCTTTCGACGACAGTTCACCCTTGCAGGCTATCTCCATAAATTTGAATAACAAAAACCTGCTGAAAATCACCGGCAGAATCGACCGTCTGGACGTTATAGACAGCGAAGGCAACCGCTTTATCCGCATACTGGATTATAAATCAGGCAGAAAACGCTTTGATTTATCAGATATTTATTTCGGTATGCAAATGCAGTTGCTTCTGTATTTAGATGCCTTGTTGGAAAACGGAGCAAACTTTTTCGGTCAAGAAAACATAGAAGGAAAAATCCTACCCGGCGGTGTTTTTTACTTTAATATAGACGACCCCATAGTAGAAAGCGACTCTGACTTAACCGGCGAACTGCTTTCTTCAGCCATACTTTCGGGATTTAAAATGTCCGGACTGGTGCTTGCAGACCCGGACTTGGTTAAAAAAATGGACAACCAAATAAACGGCCACAGCAACATACTTCCCGTTTACATTAAAAAAGACAACGAATTCGGCAGTGTCTCCCAAGTTGCCTCTTTGGAAAGTTTCGATAAACTAAGAAACTTCGTCATAGATAAAATTAAAGATGTAGGCGAACAAATC
Organism: uncultured Defluviitaleaceae bacterium; assembly: GCA_964392115.1. Lineage (GTDB taxonomy): Bacteria > Bacillota > Clostridia > Lachnospirales > WRBF01 > CAYXWM01. The sequence continues at coordinate 6,731 of CAYMOU010000008.1, forward strand.
ACCGATGGCCAAATTAGCATCAACCCCTATAAAAAAGGCAAAGAAACCGGCTGTGATTACTGTATTTACAAGGCCATTTGCGGCTTCGAACCAACTTCCAAGGCAACATATAACCATGTAAAAAAAATAAAATCGGTAGCTGAAATTGTTCAAACCGTCGAATAGTTTATGAAAAGCTATCTTTTATATTTAAGTCTTTTTAAAAGGAGTTTGAGGAAAACCTTTTATCCGGAAAAGTTTCCCTCAACTTCTTGCCTTTTACATATCCTATCCCACACGTAATTGGAGCATAATCATGGATAACTCGGGTGTTAAGCTTGTCAACATCTTAAAAACTACATTTAATATAGTTTTTATTGCGCTGCAGTTGTTCTTAATCTACCTCACCATCAGCCACCTGTCAGTTATGGCAAGCATAACCTACGGTACTATCAAATTGTTGAGCGTTATGCTTATGCTCTATATTATCAACGCCAAAACCGCCGTTTCTTTCAAGCTTACTTGGGTCAGCTTTATTATGCTGTTTCCCATCAGCGCCATGGTTTTTTACCTGCTCTGGGGTAATACCAAAATTAAGCGCAAGGACAAACAAAAACTCCAAGCCCTTTTCAACGACTCCAAAGAATTTTTAACCCAAGACCAAGCAATCCCCGGCCGAATAAACAACTCCGACGCCTTAAAACAAACTGAACTTATTTCCCGCTTGAGCAGTTTTCCTGTTTGGTCAAATACTCATGCGGAGTATTTAAAAATCGGCGAAATAATGCACAAAAGAATGATAGAAGAAATAATGTCCGCCGAGAAATTCATATTCATAGAATTTTATATAATTCGTCCCGGCATTATGTACAGGGAATTTATGGACGCCCTGATTATTAAAGCCAACCAAGGTGTGGAAATAAAATTCATTTATGATGCCGGCGGCTGCTTAGGTATCTTACCCAAGGATTTTAAAAAGCTTTGTACCGAAAACAACATTTCTTTTTGTGCCTTTAATCCTCTTTCAGCATCGCTTTTTAACTTTTTAAGCTTTCGCAACCACCGTAAAATCATAATTATAGACGGCAACACCTGTTTCACCGGCGGCATTAATATTGGTGATGAATATATTAATTTCTATGAGAAACATGGCCACTGGAAAGATATGGGCATTATGTTCCGGGGTGATGCAGTGCTTAGTTTTACGGTGATGTTTCTGAATTTATGGGAGTTTATCACCTCGGAACATTTACCCGTTACAAACTACAGCCCAACTCTAACCCTACCACAAGAAAAAGGCTTCGTCATGCCCTATTGTGACGGCCCGGACAATGCCTTAAACCCTGCCTGCAACCTCTACATGAAAATGATAGCCGATGCAAAAAAATACATCTATATAGTAACGCCCTATCTTATTTTGAACACAGACCTGATTTGCGTCCTATCTCTTGCGGCTCGTTCAGGGGTGGATGTGCGGATTTTAACGCCCCATATTCCCGACAAAGTAATAGTCCATGCGGCTACCCGTTCTTTTTATGGCGAACTGCTTATGGAAGGCATCAGAATTTTTGAATACTACCCAGGCTTTGTTCACGGTAAAATTTTGGTAGCAGACGATATTTTAGCCGTGGTGGGTTCGGTTAACTTCGATTTCAGAAGTTTAACCTGGAACAGAGAATGCGCCGCTTGGCTTCATAATCAGCCCTGTATTCCGGATATTAAGAAAGACTTCTTGCAAACCTTGGAAGTCAGCCGAGAAATCACCCTTCGAGAATGGGAAAACTCGGGCTTTCTTAAAAAAATGTTTCAATCCGTATTGAGGATACTTTCTCCTTTATTTTAAAACGACAAAGCTTCATTTTGTCCGCAGTTTTTCACAGAACTGTCCTTGCTTGAATATACTGTATATTATTTGTCGTTTTTATAAGAGCAAGGGGTGTTTTAAGATGTCGTTTTTTTTGAGAAACAGAACGAGTGAACAACCCGTTAATTCCAATACCAACAGAAGTCCCTTTGGGTTTAACAATAATAACCCGGGTTTTGGTAACAACAACTCCGGGCAGCATAACCAAAACCACCAAAACAGGCCTCTTTTTAATATGTTCGGAAATCATAATCAATCACCACACCAAAGACAGGGCCACAATCAAATGAACCGCCAACCTAATTTACCACCGCAACAAATGCAACAGCAACAACAGAGACAGCATATGCCAAACCAAGGCTTCGGATTCGGTCAACAGCAACCACAACAAAGCCAAGCACCCATGCAAAACTTACCGTTCCAAGGGGCACCTCAACAACAACAGCAAGCTCAACAACAGCAACAACAAAATCCGGCCCAACAATTTAATCAACCTTTACCGGACGGCGTAAGATACGAGCCTATAGACGATAAAACCATAAAAGAATTAATGAAGAACATAAAAATTGACGGCGGTACCGGAAAATCAACAGAAAAAAAACAGGATAAACCCGGTGAATCACTTACCCTACCGGCATTGGAACCTGCAAGAGAAGAAATAAAAGAAGCCCGTGCCGAAGCCATACCGCCGGTACAAACCCCGGCGAAAGAAGACGAAGGCTCCACTTTAAGTCAAATAATACAAAACGAATACAACGGCTCTATGTTTTACAACTACATGGCAAGCATAGCCCCAAAAGATGAATTTCGCTCCATAATGTCAAAAATCAGCAGACATTGCCGCTTTCGGGAGATTGCATTTAACGGGCTTTTTACCCGCTTGGAAGGCGGAAACTACACATTGAAGGATATAGATATTAACAACACCTGTACTTTCCGAACCGGCGTGGCACTGGCTTTAAAGGAAGAAATAGGAATCTTAGATGATTACACCAACCTTTACGATAGCATTAGCGACCCTTCCGGAGTAAAAATAATAAACGTGCAAATTCTGAAAAAACTGGTTGACATCAGCCTGCTTAGTTATGTTCAAAATATGCTGAAAAACTAAAAAAATATCCTCATAAACATGAGGATATTTTTTATGCCAAAGCGGGATATAACCCAATTATTTATTAAGCTTTTTCGCTTCTCTTAATCATTTCGTCCTGTGCTTTTTTGCCCATTTGCGTAAAGAAAGCACTGTAGCCGGTTACTCTGACGCAGAGGTTTTTGTATTTATCCGGGTTGATTTGCGCCTCTTTAAGTTGTTCCGTGCTGACAATGTTAATTTGTGTCTGTAAACCGCCACGGCTGAAATAGGTTCTTAATGCAGATGCAAACATTGCCAAGCCTTTTTCGCCTTTTACCGCCGATGGGTGAACACGCACATTTAAAGGTCCGCCGGTAACTTTTTTGAAATCTATATTGCAGACGGAGTTAAGCAAGGCAGTAAGCCCTTTAACGTCGCAACCTTCTGTGGGTGATTGATTTTCGCTAAGTCTGTCCTTTTGTTTTCTGCCGTCCGGGGTTGCGCCTACATAGCTACCCATGGTTGTAAAATCTCTGTCGGAAGATAAGGTAGGGAATAATTTATACAAATACTTTTCGCCATTAGCCTTTTTGTTAGCTTCGCAGAAAATTTCTGCGGCGATTCTTGCATATTTATCAACGTCTTCGTTATCGTTACCATACTTAGGAAAAGACTTTTTAAGCCTGTTCATTAAGGTTTCATTGCCTTCGAAATTATTGTTCAGTATTTCAACCAATTCCGCAAGGGTCATTTCCTTGTTTTTAAACACAAGCAAATCTATAGCCGCCAACGAATCCGCCACTGTAGCCAAACCGGTGGCTTGACTGATTATTTTGTGATATTTTGTGCCGCCGTTGTTCCAAGTTTCGGCGTTTTCCAAGGTGCCTTGCAGGAAGCAATCTTCAATACGAAGTTTACCTTTATTCCATACCTCTTCGTTGGCTATGTCGACCTCGATTTTTTCTCTGTACTGATTAATCAAAAATTCCACTTGTTCCCTGTAAATCTCCAAGAAATCGTCCATGGTCTTACATTCGCTTACGTCCTTGGTCTTTTTGCCGTAGTACGGGCCGGTCATAAGCCCTACCATTCTGTCAAGCAAGGCAAAGTTGTTGTCGTAAGTAAGGTTTTCGCCCTTTGGTTCCATGGGATAATCGCCTTTGTTTAACGCCAGTTCCAAGGGTCTTGCAAGGTTAAACCAAAGCTGTCTCAAGCCGCCTTCTTTGCCCGGTATAGACGGGTCGTTGCAACCATAGAAGCCGTAATCCCATACGTCTTCTTCGTCTATTCCGTAGTATTGCAGGGCCGGTATCATGGTTTCGTCGTTATAAATTACAATGGTGGTATTGTCTCTTATGGCGTCTATGGCTTCCAACCAGAATTTTTCGTCTATGCCGTCATAGTAACGTAATATGATAAAGGGGTTTTTCAGCCTTGTGTTATGAGCCGCTTTAACAAACAGAGAGGTAAGTTTGTTTACACCCGGTTTTTTGCCTTTCAAGTAACCGCCCAAAATCAGGTAGTTGGGGTCGTCAAAGGTTACTTCCATGGTGAAGGTGGTTTTGTCGTCGTCCAGAGACATATGGTCAACCGGAGCCATTATTTCATTGTTTTTGAAGTAGAATTCTTCAATTAAAGCAACGGCTTCCTCGTCGGTTAAAATGCCGTCTTTTAGGTCTTTTTCATAGAAGGGATACAAATATTGATCCATACGGCTTAAATTAAACACACCGCAACCGGCAACCTTCATTGTAGGCAGTACTATTATCCAAATAAGTTGTAAGGCTTCGTAGAAGGTTCTGGGGGCTTTATCTTTTATATGCATAAAGCTGTCATAGGATTTTTCCAATTCCGCCTTACGAGCAGGGTCTTGAGCGGATTCCGCTGTTTTGATCAATTCGGCGGCGTATCTTGCTATATAATCAATGTAGGATTCTATGCAAATAAGGGCACCTTTTAGGTAATCTTCCTTTACAGAGTCGCCTTGGTGTTGCTTCAGACATTCCTCTGCATGAGATTTGATATAACCCAAGCCTTTGTTTACTATTGTTTCCCAGTCAAAGCCCAGATGACCGAAAGAGTAAAACCATGGCGCACGTCTTCTTACCCAGTAATGAGAATAGCTCCAGAGGAGTTCTTTTTGCACCTCTTCAAGGTCTTTGTTATGCCACCAAGTATGGCTTAATTGTTCTACATAATCTATTTGTTCTTGAGTGGGTATAATTTCTTTTACGCTGCCGATAATTTTTTCGTCCTCGTAAACCGGTACGGATATTCTGTCCATAATGTATTTCATGGTCTTGCCGTATCTAATGGGATGGCTGAAATCCTTAAAAAGCGGTTCGCTTTCCATCATATATTCTACACGTTCGTAAAAGGTTTCCCTATAGTCTTTATTCAGCCAGTTGTTAATTTTTTCGGATAACATGATTTTACCTCCTTGCTGTCGGTGGGTATAAGTTCAGAAAGACCTTGAGGGAAACTTTTTCTGAAGAAAATGTTTCCCTCAAACTCCCTTCAAATAGACTTTATAATAAAAGATAGTTAAGCTACTCCTTATTCAAAGGTTACTTCTACGTCAAGCTTATGAAAATATTGCGCAAGTTCCTCAATATTTTCCGGTGGGTCGAATTGTGTAAATTCCTTTGACAAGGCTTTGGATTTTTCCGAACCGAAGTCGTGATAGCTTAATAATTCAACCTTTTTAAGATTGTTAAATTGCGAAAGGTATTCCGCTGTCCGTTCCATATTTTCTTTGCTGTCGTTAACGTCCTTGACAACAGGGATGCGTACGTAAATATCTACCGGTTCTTTTGAGAATTTAAGTCCGTTTTCCAATATTAATTGATTTCCCACGCCCATATATTTTTCGTGGGTTGCATTGTCTGTTACCTTAATATCCAAAAGCACCAAGTCCGTATAAGGCAACGCCTGTTTATAAAAATCCCAAGGCAGATTTCCGGCTGTATCCAGGGCCGTGGAAATGCCATTGACCTTAGCCTTTTTCAGTATCTCCACCGCAAAGTCTTTTTGTACCAAAGCTTCTCCGCCGGATAAGGTCATTCCTCCGCCGGAATTTTTGTAGTAATCAAAGTCTTTCATAACTTCTTTGATAACTTCATCAGCGTCTAAGCTTTTTGCGGCAGGTTCTATGGCTGAAAACAGACAGGCTTCCGTGCATTTCATACAAGCCTTGCATTTTTCCCTGTGATAAACTCGTTTTTCATCAATAATTTCCAAGGCTTGAAACTTGCATAAAGGTATGCAAGCCAAGCAATTTACGCATTTTTGTTCATAAAAGAGCAATTCCTGTTTCGGAGATATGGTTTCGGGATTGTGACACCAAGCACAATTTAAGTTGCAGCCTTTTAAGAAAACCGTGGTTCTGATACCGGGGCCGTCATTTATGGAATATCTTTGGATGTTGGTAACCAAACCTTTCATTCAGACCACCCACCCTAAATAGCTTTTCTTTTGTTTGCCTGTGCTTGAATAACAACCACCACTATGAGGATTAAGCCCATAATAACGCTTTGCCACCAAGTGTTAAGGTTGCCTTGCATATTGAATATGTTTTGAATCATACCTACAATCAAAACGCCTATAAGTGTACCGGTGAATTTGCCTTGACCGCCGGTAAGCTGGGTTCCGCCTATTACTACGGAAGCTATGGCCATCATTTCCCAGGTTTCTGCGGCTGTAGGTTGGCCTGCGCCCTGTCTTGCGGTCATAATAATGCCGGCTAAACTTGCCATAAAGCCGCAAATGGTATAAGCCGCAATTTTAACTGCATCTACGTTAAGACCCATCATTTTGGAAGCTTCTTCGTTACCGCCAACGGCATAAATATATCTGCCGATTTTAGTAAACTTAGAAACGAAAGTGCAAATAATTACAAAGATAATTAAAATCCAAGCCGGCACCGGCAGACCCAGAAAATATCCTCTACCCAGCCAACTCAAATCGGCGGCAGATTCTGCAAGTCTGATAGAGGTTTCGTTTGTAGCTATATAAACTATACCCCTTACGCCCATTAACATAGCCAAGGTAGCTATAAAGGGAACTATCTTCATTTTTGCGACCATTAAACCGTTAACAAATCCCAAGGCTGTACAAAGCAATATAGGGCAAATAATGGCCAAGGCCAAATTCGTACTGCTTAATGCCGCACAGCATATGCTTGACAATGCAACCATGGAACCAACCGACAAATCTATACCGCCGGTTAGTATTACAAAGGTAATACCTATTGCAACCAAGCCTATCATGCTGTTCTGTCTCAAAACGTTGGTAAGGTTTTGATAGGCAAAGAAATTTTCGTAGGCAAATGAAGCAAATATAAAAAGTATAAAGAAAGCTATTAAGGAGCCTTGCCCTTTTAATAAGTTTTTGATGTTTTTATTTGATACTGCTGAATTTGTACCGTTCATTCCGTTCCCTCCTTTTTAAGCCGATTAAGCGTTTTTATCACGTTGCAGATAAATAGCCACAACGATAATCAATGATTTCAATACCAGAGAATAAGCGAAAGGAATGTTGTTCATATTAACGCTTACGGTAATAATTTGCATTATCAACGCACCGATTACCGTACCGGTTATATTGGCAACACCGCCTGTCATGGGTGTGCCACCCACAACTACTGCCGCTATGGCGTCCAGTTCTATACTTTTACCGATAGCGTTTGCATCGGCGGCGGAAAGTCTTGCGGTTTCAACTATACCTGCCATACCTGCCATTATAGAGCTTATGGTATAAACAGCTATTACGATAAATACCGTGTTTACCCCGGAAAGGCTTGAAGCTTTTTTGTTGTCGCCCATTGCTTGAATATAAGTACCGAAAACGGTCTTTTTCATTACAAACAGGAATATTCCAATGAACACCAGCATTATAAACGCTTGAATGGGAATAACGCCAAATACTTTATATGTACCTATGGCGGAAAACTCCGGGTTGTAGAAGTTTAACAACTGAGCGTCATTTATAACCTGACCTATACCCCTACCGGCTATCATAACAGACAAGGTAACGATAATAGGCTGAATGTTAAATTTAGATACGATAAAGCCGGAAAAGATACCGAATACGGCCGCAATAGCCAAGGTTATGAGTATAGCCGGAACTACGCCCAAATCAAGAAACTTAGCCACCACTATGGACGAAATAGCCATTATGGAGCCTACAGAAATATCTATACCACCCAGAGAAATTACAGCGGTCATACCCAAGGCAACCAACATAACCGTTGTTACCTGAATAATGATGTTCCACATTACGTTAACATTGGAGAAGTTGGGTGTAAAAATGCAATTTAATAAGGTTACCAATATCAATACGAATAAGGCTCCGTACTTTTTCAATATATCAGAGTTATGAGTTTTTGTTTTAGCGGTACTAGCAGCACTGTTATTCATCAGTTCACCTCGATTCAAAAATTATACCGTTACAGCATGACCTCTGGCTATGGATTGCATTATGTTATCTTGAGAGATTTCGTCGCCTACCAATTCGCCGGCCTTTTTGCCGTCACGCAGGATTACTATTCTGTCGCAACCTCTTACCAGTTCTTCGATTTCGGAAGAAATCATCAACACGCTGATGCCCTCCGCAGCTAGTTCCTGAATCAACTTCTCTATTTCAGCTTTGGCACCTACGTCTATACCTCTGGTGGGTTCGTCCAAGATTATCAGCTTGGGCTTCATGCAAAGCCATCTGGCAAGAAGCACCTTTTGTTGGTTACCGCCGCTTAATTTTCTAATCATTTGGTTTTCATGGGGTGTTTTTATGCCCAATCTTTGTATGAATTTATGTACTATTTCGCTTTGCTCTTTTCTTGATATAACTCCCATTTTGCTTATTTTCGGAAGTATGGCAAGAGTCATATTTTCCTTGACGGACATATGAGGAATGATACCTTCTATTTTTCTGTCCTCAGAGCAGAAGGCAAAGCCCCTGTTTATAGCATCTTTAGGAATGCGGAGTTTTACTTTTTCGCCGCCTATTTCAATGTAACCTTGGCATATATTGGCATCGCCGAATAATACCTTGGCAAGCTCAGTTCTGCCGGAACCCAAAAGCCCTGCCAAACCAAGAACCTCGCCTTTTTTAATATTCAGTTCTATGCCGTTTAATTTAACGCCCATTTTCACGTTTTTCACGCTGCAAATAGTTTCGCTGTTTTTGAGTTTTTCGTTATATTCTTTTTTATAGTCGATAATAGAGGAAGCATCTCTGCCTATCATTTTAGAAACCAGTTCCAGCCTGGTTATTTCGGGAACATTATATGCCCCAACCAATTCGCCGTCTTTTAAGATGGTTAACCTGTCGCAGATTTCGAATATTTCGTCTAATCTGTGGCTTACGAATACTACGGAAATGTTTTGTTCTTTTAATTTTCTGATTATATTAAACAGTACTTTTACTTCTTTTTCGTCTATGGAGGAAGTGGGTTCGTCCATTACCACCAGCTTTGCATCTACGGATACAGCCCGGGCAATGGCAACCATTTGTTGTATTGCTGTATTTTGCGAATTAAGGGGTTGGTTTACATCCACGTCTATACCCATGTTATGTAATATTTCTTTGGCTTTATCCTTTGCAGCCTTCCGGTCTATAATTCCTTTTTTAGTGAATTCACGGCCCAGAAAGATGTTTTCGTATATTGAAAGATAAGGAACAAGATTAAGCTCTTGATATATGGTGCTTATACCTTCTTTTTGTGCTTCAAGTGAAGAATGAGGGTTAATATTTTTTCCCATAAAAACTATGTTGCCTTCGTCTCTTGTGTAGATACCGGTTAAAATTTTAATCAGAGTAGATTTTCCTGCGCCGTTTTCGCCCATCAACGCATGAACTTCGCCGGTTTTAACGGTAAAATCTACGCCTTTTAAAGCTTTTACTCCGGGAAACGCTTTTTTAATATTAGTCATTTCGAGCAAAATGTTATTATCCAAAATATCACACCTTTCCGGTCTTTTCTTATAAAAACTTGATAAGAACAGAACCTTGAGGGAAACTTTTTCTGAAGAAAAAGTTTCCTTCAAACTTCCTTCAAAAAGACTTTAATATTTTATTATTAAAGCTATTCAGAAAAATTAAAACCTTGGGTGATTTGCCACAAGGTTTTAATTTGTTGCCGTTTTTTATGGCTTTTGTCACTAAACGGTGTAGCCTTAGGTAAATCTTAGTAAGCTTCGTCTACGAATTGGCTTGCGTTGGTAGCATCGAAAAGTCTGTCTTCGTTTTTGATGAAAGTATCAACTTTTTCGCCTTTTTCAAGTTTTGCGATTGTATCGAAAGCGATAGGACCGAATTTTGGGTTACATTCAACGGAAACACCAAGTTCGCCAGCGATAATAGCTTTAAGAGCGTCTTTTTCGCCGTCGATAGAAGCGATTACTACGTCTTTGCCGGGTTCTCTGCCTGCAGCTTTAAGTGCTTGGATAGCACCGATAGCCATTTCATCGTTATGAGCGTAAACAGCGGTTATTTCGTCGCCTTTAGCTTGGATGATGTTTTCCATAACGGATTGGCCTTTTGCTCTTGCAAAGTCACCTGTTTGAGATGCGATAATTTTCATGTCGGGATAAGCTTTGATACCTTCCAAGAAACCGTTAGCTCTGTCTATAGCAACGGAGGAACCTGCGGTACCTGTTAATTCAACGATATTGGCTTTGCCGCCTGTTTTTTCTGCTACCCATTCAGCAACTCTTTTGCCTTCGTCAACGAAGTCGGAAGCAATAAGAGTTACATAATCTTCGCCTGCAACGCCTGCTGCTGCACGGTCGATAAGGATAACGGGGATACCTGCTTCTTTAGCTGCTTCAAGAGCCGGTGCAAGGCCTTCAAATTCTCTGGGAGCAAGCAATATGTAGTCTACCTTTTGAGCAATCATATCTTCAACGTCACTGATTTGTTTTGAAGTTTGCGATTGAGCATCGGTGTAAACCAGCTTAACGCCTCTTTTTTCTGCTTCGTCTTTAATGCTTTGAGTTTCTGCGATTCTCCAAGGGCTGTTGTTTTCCATTTGAGAGAAACCAACAACAAGTTGTTTGTCGCTGTTGTCTGCCGGTGCCGGCTGATTAGCGTTATCGTTGGGTTGTTGAGCTGTAGGGCTGTTAGAAGGAGCCGCCGGAGCTGCAGGAGCGGAGCAAGCCGTAAGCATAGCGGATACAACTAATATAACCGTTAAAATAAGTGCAGAAAGCTTTTTCATTTTTAATATCCCTCCAATAAAAAATATAGCTGATACTAATTCCATATTTAATGAAGGATAAAAATTTGCAAATTATCCTTGAATCTTTGTCTAAATTGCAAATTTTTATCTACTGTTTTAAATGGAATTGTATGAATTGAAAGCCTTATCAGCTTTATATCAATATCTCTCAGCTATATTCATTATACAATCTTTTATACCAATAATTAATAAAATATCTTTTTAGAGTTGTTAACTTTTTAGTGAATTATTAAAATATTTTTTTATGCCCCGGAATTTTTAAATTCTTTGGGTGTCATGCCCGTATTTTTTTTAAACAAAGTGCTGAAATAGGTGGAGTTTTCGTAGCCTACCTCGTCGGCTATTTCATATGTACGCATATCCGTGCAAAGCAGTAATTCTTTTGCCTTTTCTATGCGAATTTTGGTGAGATAGTCGATGAAGGTCTGCCCGGTTTCGTGCTTGAAAACCACGCTGAAATAACAGGAACTCATGTTGAACTGCTTTGCAACGGAGTTTAAGGACAGTTCTTTACTTTTGTAATGGGTTGCCAAATAATTGCAAGATTTTTGAATAATGTTGGAATGATTGCCCTGTCTGGTTCTTTCCAAATAGTCAGAAATTTTTAAGGCTATTTGAAGAATATCGTTCATGGTGGCATCTACGGTTTTGTTACCCAGTAAAATGTTGTATTGCTTACCGGGTTCGTCCAAAACATCCTCGATTTGAACACCTGTTTGCTTTAAAATATTAATTGCCTGCAAATAAATGTTGCTGACTACAAGCTGGGTATACAAAAAAGACTCTCGTCCGAATTCCTTTAGATGGACGGTTAATTCCCTTATTTTTTCTTCGATTAATTTTTTGTCCGAACACTTAATCAAAGAAACCAGCTCTGAAATATCCCAGTCTATAATGGCGGCACTGTCCGGATATTCAAATTTCAAATCCGAAAAGAAAATATCCTGACCATTACCTATTACATACTTGTTTTCCAAAGCCTCACAAGCATTATTATACGACAATGACAAGCCGGCAACGCCAAATTCCGCTGTGCCCACGGCTATGGTTACGGTGTGTTGCTCTATATATAGGGTTTGGTTGCGTATTTGTTTTACTTTTTCCTTTACGATATTTTTAACCCTATCCTTTTCACGATCGGAAACCAAAAATATAAATTCAAAGGCATTTCTGCCTATCAAAAATAAATCGCTGATTTCCTCTTTTAAAAACTTTCGGAAGTTTTTAAACCCGGTTTTTATGGTTTCTTCACCGTATAGATTAACTGTTTTTTCACGCTCGTCCAAATGCACCACAGCAACACAATAATGCAAGCCTTCCTGCAACCCGAATTTTTCGCCCAACTCTGTGATTTTGCTTTCTTCCAAAACCCCGGCAAAAAAATCCTTATAAAAACTGCTTTTGCTTGCCGATTCCGATTCGTTTTTGGTAACCAGTTTTTCTTTTATGGAAAGCAAAACTTCGGTCAGATATTTTTCATCCACCGGCTTAAGAATATAATCATAGGCTTTTAGCTTTATGGCGTTTTGAGCGTATTGAAATTCATCATAGCCCGAAATAATTATAATAAAAATTTCCGGGTATTTTGTTGATACCTGTCTTGCAAGCTCTATACCGTCCATAAAAGGCATTTTAATATCGGTAATTAGAACGTCCGGTTTTTCTTTCTCTATAAATTCAAGCGCCTGTTCGCCATCCTCCACGGCTCCTATTAAGCTAAAACCGGGACGGTTCCAATCTATGTTTTTAACCATTCCGTTACGTATTATGAGTTCGTCTTCTGCAAGTAAAACCTTTAACATTTCAACCCCCGGAAATTTTTGGTATTCGAATAACAGCTGTTGTACCCAGGTTTTCGATACTTTCGTATTCAAGCCCGTAAGCATCACCGAAATACAGCTTTATTCGCCTGTTAACGTTTATAAGACCGTAACTGTCAATTTTTTCTCCGTCGTTCTTTTTAAGCGTGTTGTTTAAGGCCTTTAGTTTTCTTTCCGACATTCCTTTACCGGTGTCCTTGACCTCGAAGATTATACAATCTTCTTTTTCGTAGGCAGCAATGCTTATTAAACCCTTTTCCCGCTTTTCTTTGATGCCGTGATAAATGGAGTTTTCCACCAAAGGTTGCAGGATTATGTTTAGGGTTCTGTATTTAAGCAAGGATTCCGGAAGGTTAATGCTGTAGTCAAACTTGTCCGAATAGCGTATATGCTGTATAGACATATAGCTTTCCACGTGCTCTATTTCCTCTGCTATGGAAATCATCTCGGCACCTCGGTTTACACCGATGCGGAAAAGTTTGATAAGACTTTTTGCTATAGCGGCTATGGATTCTTTGTCGTTTTCTCGGGACATCCATATTATAGTATCCAAGGTGTTGTACAAAAAGTGTGGATTGATTTGTGCTTGCAGTACTTTAATTTCTTCTTTTCGTAATTTCTCCTGTTCGGTATAAACCTTTTTCATCAGGGAATTTATTTTTCCCAACATATGGTTAAATTTTCGGGTTAAATCGCCTATTTCGTCCCTGTATTTTGGCGTCATCATATCTACGTTAAGATTACCGTTTTCCACCCGTTCCATGATTTTACCCAATTTTTTTATGGGCTTTAATATGCTCTGTGTAATGTTCCAAATTGAGATTAAAGTTATAACTATAAACGCCAGCGATATAGGAACGGCAACCACCATTATTTTTCTGGATTCCTTTGTAATCTCTTCCTTAGAGATTACCCCGGCTATTTTAAAGCCGTCATACAACAAGTCCTTTGACATTATCAAGGCGGAATTGTTTTTACTCATAAACCAACCGTCATGTATATTGCTGATTTGCGCCTTGGAATCTTCGTCTAAGGGAATACGGGCAAAGTTATCCCGGGAAGAAACTGAAATTACTTTATCGTCCTTTAGTATGACTATGTAACCGTCCTTTACCAAATCCGTCCCGGTAATGGAATGAAATGCCACTGTATCTATATCCACCAAAACCGCACCTATGGGCTTACCCGTAGCCTTGTTTACTAAGGGCTTAACATAGGACACTATGGTATCCGATAAAGTTTGAGACACAACAGAACCCATAATCGAATATATCCACCTTGGTTTGTTGTATTTCATAACGTCCTTGTACCAGTAATCTTTTCTGAAATCCTTGTCTTTAAAGGAATAATAGTTGGATTTATATACACCGCCGTTTTCGGCGATTATATAAAAACTTTGGATATTGGGATGAAACTGTTGAATGTACATCATGTGGGACTCTATCATCAAGGCTTCGGAATAGTTTTTGCCTATATCCGGGCTTAAAGGTCTTCGCAATACCTTTTGGATGTCAAGATTATCTTCTATCATTACGCCAATAGTCTCAGCATCGTTTAGAAGTACATTTACATCCTTGCCTATACGGTCCAGTATTATTTGGCTGGAATTTACAGCCATATCCGTTATTATCCTGTCAGAGAAAATATAAATAACACTGCTTATAAGAATAATAGGTATTACCGCCACTATACCGTAATATATTATCATTCTTTTCAGCAAGGAGAGATTATAGAAACCGGTCTTTATTTTGTCAGCCATGGTCATCAACCCTTTATCCTGTCACGTTACCGTAAAAGCCCGTTTTTATTTATAATTCAATAATAGCACAACAAACAACAAATATAAACCCAATTCCCAAACTCATTGTAGATAATTTCCCAAAAATTAAAATCAGTCACGAAAAACCTTAAAATATATCTACATTATATACATACACTATCGAAAAGTAAATTAAATATTCTTTTATATTGTTAGTTTTTATTACGAAACTAAAAAGGATTAAACTCATAAGCAATACTCCCGGGTTCGAAAAAAAGCTAAGTAATATAACAAGAATCCTAATTTACTTACCAAAATTATAGTCGTATTATTAATGGGGTAAAAGTATAGCAAAACACAATACAAGTCCCCTACCGTTGCTATAAGATAAAACCTCTGCTACCCTTTAACCGCTTTTCCTTATTTTTCCTTTTATATAAAAAGAACTCCGTTACCGGCAAGTATGCATGCCTGTAGCGGAGTTCTTTTTGTTTAATAATTCTATTCAATTTTGTTTAATTTGATTGTTCTTCGCCCGGTAAAGCAAGTTTAACCAATTTGTTTACCAATTCGCTAACGGATATACCCATATTAGCCCAAAGCATGGGGTACATACTGATGGCGGTAAATCCGGGCAAGGTGTTTATTTCGTTGAAATAAATTTTGTTTGTTTCATTTTCTAAGAAGAAATCCACCCTTGAAAGATGTCTGCAACCTATAGCCTTAAATATTTTTAATGCTTGTGCACGTATTTCTTCGGAAATACTTTCGTCTATGTCAGCCGGTACTATGGTTTTGGATTCGGCATTGTTGTATTTTGCATCGTAATCATAGAATTCTGCGGCTGAGACTATTTCTCCCACAGAAGATGCTTCCGTATCAGCACCGCCGGAACCCAGTATTGCACATTCTAACTCTCTGCCGTTGATTGCTTTTTCTATGACTATTTTGTCATCGTATTTAGCCGCTGTTTCCAAAGCCGCTTCCATTCCGGACTTATCGTTAACCTTGGATATTCCCACAGAGGAACCTGCTTTCGCAGGTTTTACAAAACAGGGATAACCGATTTTGTAGCGTATTTTTTTAAGTACTTCTTTCTTATCTGATAATTCTTCCTTTAATACGGTAATATATTCTGCTTGGCGTATCTTCAAATGATTTGCCACCAGTTTGGTCATAGCCTTATCCATAGCTATGGCAGAAGCCGCAACAGAAGAACCCACATAGGGTATACCTGCCAATTCAAACAAGCCTTGAACAGTTCCGTCCTCTCCCGGGCAACCGTGCATAACCGGGAAAACAACATCTATGTGTATGGATTTTACCTTGTCGCCCACGATTCTAAGTAGCCCAACATGAGAAGTATCCGGGCTGATAATGCAGGGTGTGCCGAAGCGTTCCCAGGGAACATTTGCCAAACTGTCTATACAGCCGTCATAAAGCAGCCATTTGCCTTCTTTTGTTATATATATTGGAATAACATTGTAATCACTGTCTTTAATATTGGAAATAATGGTAGAGGCGGAGTTAATGCTCACATCATGCTCCGGTGATTTTCCTCCGAAAAGTATAACAAGGTTTTTTCTGTTCATGCCATATACCTCTTTTCATAAACTATAGTTGCCCGGCGGCATAAGACAGCCATTAGGGACTGCCCGGGGATTTTGGGTAAACCAAAGCCCTATATTCGATTTTATAGCAAACAAAAGGACGTTTTTCCTTTTGATTATAACCGCAACGCAGTAAATAACCGGAAAACCGGCAAGTAAATGTAAATTATCAACTTTTATTTTGGTTGTTTTGTTGCAGACAATTATTAACTACAAAAAGGTCTCTACTATATTAATAGTAAACCAATAAATATTCAACCTTTTTTTATAAGAAATTTATATTGACTATATAACTAATTTAGTATAAAATATTTTCAGGATAAAACTACCTGTGGCGGTGAACTTATGAAATATAATCCAAAAACTGTCGGAGAATTGACTTTGTTGCTTATACAGAGTGCTTCTCGCTACAAAACCAAGAGAACCTGTAAAAGGTTTCGTGTAAACAACACCGGAACCGGTGAATTAAGCCAACGTCAATTTCTAATACTGTTTATGATTAACTACTATGGTGTTAATACTCTGACCGAAATTGCAAGGCTTCATGGACAGACAACAGGTAGCCTTTCTATTATTATATCCAAGATGGTTGACAACGGGTACATAACCAAAAAATATCCGCGGGATAATGACGACGGTCGCAGGGTATATTTTCAAATAACCCCTAAAGGAATGGAAGCACTAAAAATCATAACGGCAGAAATGCTTGATGTGTTGTGTGATTTTTACCTGTCCTTTACGCCCCGGCAACGGTTGGAATTAAAACTGGGATTCGAACTTTTAAGCGAATTGATTGACGAAAAAGACGAAGGCGAATGCAACATAGTCATAGACCGATTAACCGGCAAATACGACGACGAAACCTATAAATTCGCCGCATTCTTCTTTAAGATTATGATTCAGATGTCCAACTTGATTAATAGGGTATTCCGCTATAACTTTAACAATTCGGACAACATGAGCTTCGGTCAATTTCATATTCTCAATCACATTGCTCTTTCCCAAACCAAAACCGTGGGCGATTTGGCCCAAACCCTGGGTGTATCCCAAAGCACCGTTTCTACCTCTGTCAGCGGCTTGGTCAAAGAAGGATATTTGTACAAACAACGTGCGAATAAAGGCGAAGACGGGAGGAAAATATATTTTTATATCACGGAAAAAGGTGCAAGAGAGATGCAAATAGTTTATAATAAAATGTTAGCGGTGTTCGAAAGCTATTTTAATTCTCTCTCCGAAAAATTAAAGAAAAATTTATTCGAAGGTGTCAGTATTCTTTACAGGCTTTTTAAAACTGCCGAAGAACAGGCCAATACACCCACAGATTCTTAATCGGCAACAGGCCTTTACAAATAAAGGCAAAGGTTATTATAAAGTAAACGTGTATTTCCGGCAATCCTATAAATATAGTCGATTAATTATAAAAATGTGCCTTTTGATGTTGAAAATATCGAAACCGGCAGCAAAAAGGCTTACCTTGATATTAATTGACTGTAATTTCATAGTAGGCAAAATTTATAGAAGGCAAAATCATGTTTTGTTCGGAAAGATTTCCAAACCGTCCATACAAAAAGCATGAGGTTATATCATTACGGGAGGAACAAAATGAAACTTAAAATATTGGGTCTTATGTTAATACTGTCATTAACAATATCAGGATGTGCAGCACAGCCGGTTGAACCCGAAGTTGTTATTGAAAAAGAAACGCCGGTTGAACTTATGGATCTTAAATACACAGCCATCAGCACCGAAATGGTTTACGGCGGAAGAATTAATCCCTCCGAATCCGTAACCGTTGCGGCAAAAACACCGGGCAAAGTAGCCGAAACCCTATTTGACGTGGGCGATACCGTTGTAGAAGGCAGTGTATTGTTCAGACTGGACGAACAAGACGTTCGCAACCAAATTCGTCAATTGCAAAGCCAATTAACCATATCTGAACAAGGCGTAAAAACCGCTCAAAATGCACTTAACACCGTTTCCGGCGGTCAATTCCAAAGTTCTGTACTTCAATTGGAACAAGGCATAGAAATGGCAGAAAAGCAACTGGAAGCTTCCGAAATTGCACTTTCCAATGCCGAATTGGCTTTGACCAACGCAGAAAACAATTTAAGAAACGCTACAGATACTTATAATAACATAAAAATTCTTTACGATGCAGGCACAGTTTCCAAAAGCGAATTTGACAGAACAGAACTTGCATTCAAACAAGCTACCACCGCTTACAACCAAGCCCAAAACGCTAAAAACCAAGCTGATATAGGCTATCAACAAGCCGAATCAGGTCTTAAAAAAGCAAAAGATACCTACAGTTTAACCACAGGCACCATAAATTCCGAAAACGTGGAAAGAGCCAGACTTGCCGTTAATCAAGCCGCCGCTCAACGTAATTCCGTATCCGTGCAATTACAAATTGCGCAAAATGCATTAAACGATTTGGAAATTAAATCTCCCATTTCCGGCGTAGTAAGCAGCAGAAACGCTAATAAAGGCGAATATACTTCCTCGGCAGTACCAGCTTTTACAGTAGTAAAAATGGATACAGTGAATGTAGAGGTTAAAATTTCCGAATTGCTTATTAACCTGGTTAAAGAGGGCGAAGCGGTAGATGTAACCGTCAAAACCCTGTCCGACGAACCTATTAAAGGCAAAATAAGCTCCATCAGCCCGGCCGCCGACCAAACCAGCACTTTCCCAATTAAAATAGAAATAGACAATACCGACGGAAAAATCAAACCGGGTATGTTTGCGGAAATTCGCTTTATTAAAGACAGCAAGCAAAGTGCCTTGGTAGTACCCAGAAATACTGTTCTTGCCGACGAAAACGATAAATATGTATTTGTTAACGATAACGGCAGAGCAAAAAAAGTTGTTGTTACCACAGGTATAGATAACGGAAAAGATATAGAAATCACCTCCGGTCTTACCACCGATGATAAAGTTGTAGTCAGAGGGCAATCTTATTTGACTGACGGCGATAAATTAAAAACGGAACAAACCACGCAACCTACAAATAATAAAGCGGATACAGTAACTGAGGGGGCTTAATATGAACTTTTCGAAAATAGCAGTTAAACGCCCTGTCACCACCACAATGATTATTTTAATAGCCATAGCCTTCGGTATCCTATCCATCTTCAACCTTAAATTGGATATGATGCCCAACATGAACATACCTGTGGCTATAGTAAGTACAAGTTACAGCGGCGTTGCACCTCAGGAAATTCAAAAATTGGTAACAGAGCCTTTGGAAGGTGTCTTGGGCACCGTTCCCGGCATAAAGAATATATACAGTATTTCCTCTACCGGCAGTTCCATGGTACAATTGGAATTTGAAGACGGTGTTAATCTTGACAATGCGGCCTTGGACGTAAGGGAGAAAATCGACCTTATAAAAGGTGCCCTCCCGGACGACGCCACTGACCCTATGGTTTTAAAACTGGATATGAACGCTATGCTTTCCTTATCCATAGGGGTTACATCCGACAAGGTTAATCTTGTTGACTTGAAACGAAGAATAGAGGATAATGTTGTTAATAGGTTGGAACGCCAAAACGGCGTAGCCTCTGTAACCGTTTCGGGCGGTAGAGAATCTGAAATTGAAGTTACTCTTATCAACGAAAAATTAAGAGGTTACGGCATAACCGAAGCACAAATTTTAAACCTGCTCCGTAGCGAAAACAGAAATACACCTGCCGGCGTTATTAAACAGGGCGACAAGAATATGCAGGTTAAGGTTATAGGCGAATTTAAAGATTTGGACGAAATCCGCAACCTACCCATAACCACACCCGGCAACTCTCTGATTTATTTGAGAGACGTAGCCGAAGTTGACTTTGCTTACAAAGAAAACAGCAGTATTTCCTATATTAACAACACACCCAGCGTTAGCCTTTCCATTCAAAAACAGTCAACGGCAAACACCGTAAACGTTTCAGACTCTGTTTTGAAGGAATTAAGAAAAATTGAAGCCGAAAACCCGGATTTAAAATTTAATATCTTGCTTGACCCGGCTAACTTCATCAAGCGTACCTTGGGTACAGTTACCTCATCCGCTGTAAACGGCGGTTTGATTGCAGTACTTGTACTGCTTATATTCCTAAGAAATATTCGTTCCACCTTGATAGTTGCGGCTTCTATGCCCATATCTATCATTACAACCTTTGCTTTAATGTATTATTCCAATGTCACCTTAAATACCATGTCTCTGGGCGGTTTGGCTCTGGGTATAGGTATGTTGGTTGACAACTCCATAGTTGTTTTGGAAAGTATTTACAGAAAGATAGAAGAAGGCTGTGACAGAACCACAGCCGCCATACAAGGTGCCCAAGAGGTTGCCATGTCAGTTGTGGCTTCAACCTTAACCACCGTAGCGGTTTTCTTGCCCATATCCTTCGGCGGCGGTATTACCTCAATGATTTTCGGTGAACTTGCCTTAACTGTTGCATACTCACTGTTTTCATCCTTGGCGGTAGCTTTGACCTTCGTTCCTATGGCAAGTGCCTTGATTCTTAAATTCGAAAAAAACGGGAAAGATACTATCTTTAACCTGCCTGCAAGACTTTGCGGAAAAGGAATAGAAGGCTTGCAAAAATTCTACTCCAAAGTTTTGGTTAAAGCCTTAAAATTCCCTAAAACAACCGTTTTGATTTCCTTTGCCTTTGTTATTCTTACCTTCTTCTCCTTGCAATTTGTAGGTACGGAATTTATGCCCGCAACGGACGAATCCGGCGTAAGCATATCCATATCCTTGCCTAAAGGCACTCATCTTGAAGAAACAGAACTTGTTACCTTAAAAGTTCTGGATAAGGTTAAAGATATACCCGAAATAGTGGATATATCCTATACCGTGGGAACTTCCGAGTTCAGAGGGTTCGGCGGTGTTACTTCCGATTCCGCAAATGTTAAACTTAACTTGGTGGATAAAACCCAACGTACAATGAGTTCCGAACAGCTGGCTGTAGAAGTGGGAAAAATGCTTGAAGACGTACCGGGTGCAGAAATAACATCCTCTGCTTCCAGCAACTCTATGGGTAACTTTGGCGGCAGCGGTATTACCCTGTATGTTAAAGGTAACGACTTGGAAACCTTAACCGAAGTAGCTAACGACGTCAGAGACATGATAGCCACCATAGAAGGTACCCGTGACGTAAAAACCTCTCTGGAATCTTCATCGCCTCAAGCTACAGTTAAAGTAGACCGAATGAAGGCGGCAAACTATGGAATTACACCCTCAAGTATTGCCACTATAGTTAACACTGCCGTTTCCGGTTCGGTAGCCACAACTTACAAAATCGGCGGCGACGAATTTGACGTAAGAATGCGTCAAGACCAAAGCAATTTTAACTATATAACCGATATTCAAAACATACTTATACCCTCACCCACCGGAGTAAGCGTTCCTATTTATGAACTGGCAGAAATCAGCGTTGAAAACCAACCTGTTTCCATACTCCGTGGTAACCAATTAAACTATATCTCCGTAACCGCCGCCTTGGATAACCGTGCAGCAGGCGAAGTTACAACAGATTTGATGAAAAAACTGGCTACATTCAATATGCCTGCCGGATACAACTGGGAATTCGCCGGTGCTTCCGAACAGATGATGGAAACCTTTGCCGGTCTTGCCATAGCTCTTATTATGGCTATCCTCTTGGTTTACATGATTATGGCGGCTGAGTTTGAATCCTTAATTTATCCCTTGATAGTTATGTTCTCTATACCCATAGCCTTAACCGGCGGTTTGTTCGGTTTGTTCGTAACCGGCAACACTTTGAACATAACGGGCTTTATGGGCTTGATTATGCTTTCGGGTATAGTTATCAATAACGCTATCGTTCTTATTGACTATACCAACCTGCTTATCAAAGAACGCAATATGGAAGTTGCAGAGGCATTAAAAGTAGCCGGTGCTGTTCGTTTACGCCCAATCTTAATGTCAGTTGCAACAACCGTATTCGGCTTATTCCCTATGATGATAGCCACAACCCAAGGCTCCGAAACCATGACCAGTTTGGCTACAGTTGTAATTTTCGGCTTAACCCTGTCTACCATGGTAACACTGTTGTTGATTCCCGCTGTATATATTTGGGTAAATAACAGAAAGGTAAAACGCAAAGCCAAAAAAGAATTACGCAGACAAAAAAGAGAATTACGCAAACAAAAAAGTTTGGAAAAACGTAGTGCTAAATCAGACAAAAAAAATAAATAAACTTTTTCAGTTACCCTAATCAAAAGTCTTTTTGAGAGGGTTTGAGGAAAACTTTCTCTCCGGAAAAAGTTTTCCTCAAGTTTTTATTCTATTTAATAACCGGCATTTCAGAAAAGCTTATGAGTGAGGATAAATGAAAACATTCGTAGCATTGGCAACCATCTTGTTGCTTACCTGTATAATTGTATTTGTAGGCATAACAGCATATAGAAGACTGACAGAGCCAAAAGAAAATACCGGCGGTATATCAAACGGCGTTAGCACCGTTACAAAAAAGCCCATCACAAAAGATGGGCTTTTCAAAGTGTATGTGAATAACGAGTTTGTTCAATCTTTTTCGGAACTTAACGAAGCCTTGGCTTTTGCTAAGGAACAGACCCGGGCACATATAATTTCCGATGAAAAGGTGTCTTGGTTATGGGATAATTATCCACCTTACCATGTTTTCACAACCCAATCAAAGGATGCCTATTACGAATTCGAAACCTATGCCGAAGCGGTAAATTTTGCAAAAACCGATGATACTTCTTTTGTTTATTACAGGAAAGACAACAGCCTCATTTGGAGCAACACAAAACCCTTACCAACCCAGCATATTATAAAGAACGTTCCGGTACAATACCAATTACCCCAGTTGCCCAGAGGTTGCGAGGTTACAAGCCTGGCTATGCTCTTGAATTATTTGGGCAATTCCGTCAGCAAAACCAACTTGGCAGAGGAAATCGCCAAAGACAAAACGCCTTATACCATAAAAAACGGCATGATTTACGCCGGTGACCCAAACCAAGGCTTTGTAGGCGATATGTACAACTTTGGCAGGTTTGGTTATGGTGTGTATCATAAACCCATACACCAACTGTTGACCAAATACAAGCCATATTCCTCCATAGATATGACCGGTTGTGAATTTGAGGATTTATTGCATAATGTATATGCAAACCTTCCGGTTTGGGTAATAATCAACACAGAGTATGCACCCTTACCGGAAACCGAGTTTAGCACTTGGAATCTGCCGGACGGTACTCAAATTCAAACAACCACTAAAGAACACTCCGTTTTAATAACCGGCTACGACCCGGACTATGTTTATTTTAACGACCCTTTGGGAAAGGCCGACAAAGCCCTAAAAAGCAATTTCATAGCCGCCTGGGAACAAATGGGCAGACAGGCGGTTTCGGTAAGCGGTCGGTATTATGTATAACTTATGGCCAAAAATAACAAAAAAAGAGTGAAACCTTTTCAGTGTAAAAGGTTTCACTCTTTTTCTTTACAGACCTGATAATTAATACTAACCATTTAAAACAGTAGATAAAAATTTGCAATTTAGACAAAGATTTAAGGATAATTTGCAAATTTTTATCCTTCATTAAATATGGAATTAGCATAAAACTTTATTCATCAGACTTTTTTGATTTTAGCCTGCTATATCTCATATAAATTTTTTCCTGTTTTATATTTCGTAATATCGTTACAACATATTAATGCAGCATCTTTTTTGTTACCTGTCCATTTGATTAGCGAGGCAGTGGTGCTTATCCAAGGAGCAAACCGAGAATTTGGCACTTCTACGGTAACATGAGTATTGAATTCGCTAAGAAGAAAAGTGGGGCAAAAGCTGCATCTTTCCGCACCCTTGCCAAAAGCAATTTCGTAGCATCTATCACCCAAAACAGCACCCAAATTTTTCACAGCCTTGTTAATGTAAAGGGTTTCGCCTGTATTTGTATCTATCACATAAACATATCCGCTGATACTGTCCAGCATTTCTATGCAATTTTGATAGGAGTCCCACAGTTCTCTGGACATTCGCTTATTTGTAACGAAAATTGACAGGATCTTTGCCACGTAGGTCAAGGTGGCGATTTCTTCACCGCCCCAAATGCGCCGGGTTTTGCATTCGTCGAAGCCCACAAAACCCCAGATTTCTCGGTTTTGGAAAACAGCCGTGTGAAGCAAAGACTTTATGCCTTGGCTCTCCAAAGTTGCTCTTGTGTATTCATCCAGTGAAGCAATGTCATTACAATAAAAAATACCCTCCTCATTATAATGAATCAAAACACGATCCAGGTCTTCTTGGGGAACATTTTGCAAATTGTCTTTTTCGGGTCTTACGTTTGGGGCACACCATTCATATGTATTGTTATACATTTTACCGTCCGGCGTTCTTTCAAATATGTAGCACCGGTCAACCTTAAACTTCTCGCCCATTACCGCCAAAATCATATTGACTGTGGTATATAAATCCTTGGTCTCGTAAAGCATTTCAAAAATATTGTAAATCAAGTCATCCCGGTAATATTCGGAGATAAACCGCCGAGCCTCCATAAGCGGAATTTCATTGCTCATAACGCATTTGGTTATGTTGGGGTTATATATGGTATAGCAGTCCTTGCCACGCCTTTTCGATTCGTACAGGGCTATATCCGAATTTAGATACAGTCCTTCAAAACTTTCTCCGTGGTCCGGATAATAGGCTATGCCTATACTTCCCGAAATCTTATAGTCCATATTTTCGCCGCTGTAAGTACGGCGGAATACGTCGGTAAGCAATTGTGCTTTTTCGATTACGGTTTCTTCGGAGGTTATATTTTTAAAAAATACTATAAACTCGTCTCCGCCGATACGCCCAACTACATTTTCGCTTCCAAATAATCCTTTAAGTTTACCGGCAATATCAATCAACACTGCATCGCCGAAATGATGCCCCAAAGTGTCGTTTACTCTCTTAAAGTTATCTATGTCCACAATCATCATGGCAAATTTTTCGCCCGGTTTGCTTGAAATTAAACATTTTTTTATACGGTCCTGGGTTTCTTGCTTATTAAACAGTTTAGTAAGCGGATCTGTTTCGGCCCTTGCTTCCAATTCCTTGATTTTAAACTTTTGTGTAGTAATATCTGTCATCTTACCTATGGCTTTAATAGGCAATTCGTCTTTATAAAGCAATTTATAGTTAACCGTATACCAAACCAACCTGTTCTCTCTTGTAAATCTAAGCTCCAAAGTTTGGCTTATGCCTTTTTTTATACCGTCACAAATATTAATAAAATTTTCCTTATCCTCCTCTAAAACATAATTCATTTCAAAAGCTGATGTAGGAAAATTTTTCAGTTTTTTTGGAATTTTTAATCGTTCTGTTGAATTTCCCGAAAATGTTATGGTGTCTTCTGTTAAATCATAATCAAACAAAATATCGTCTGTCAGTTCCAGTAAAATTCTGCTGTATTCTTGTTCTTTTTTCAGTTCCTGCATTATATTCACGGCTTTGGTATTATCCAAAATAATGCAAAATATTTTATTGTTTTCTTTATCAATAACACCATCCATGGTAACCCAGATGATGTCACCGTTTTTTTTGCAAAGACGCAACTCCATGTTATATTTAGAGCCCGTTTGCATGGCCTTTTTGAAATTTTCCATAGTCGGTCCCAAGTCCTCGGGATGAACTACAGCTGATGCTTTATGTTGGAAGTTTTCCTCCATTTCCTCTTTCGTATAACCTATTAATTTATAATAACCTTTGTTTGCGTAAACAATAGTAACATGATCGTCAAAATTCATTATTACTATACCGCCGGAAACCGAATCGTTTATTAATTCCAAGGCCCCGGTTTTTTCCAGCAAACTTTCCTCTGCGTTTTTTAAATGGGTAATATCGGAAATACAGACAAACAAATATTGATTTTCGTCAAACTCCAGAACGTTTCCTTTAGCCAATGTCCAAACCTTTTTCTTAGCATCACCCTTAACCAAAAATTCTGTTACAAAATTATTGCCTTGGCTTAATTGGGAGTCTACATCTTGTTTTATTCTTTCGGCTTCATCATTATCAAAAAAGTCTGTCCATAAATTATCGCCGGCTTTATTGGGCTCAAAGTAGTCATAATCCAATTCTCTGTTTGTATATATTATTTTTTCTCGTTTTCTGTCTATAACCAGTATCCATACAGGTAAATAATTATATGCTTTAAAATTCATAGTTTACCCCTTAAAACATTCTGTAACGATTTGTATTTTCTATTATTATATATTTTATGTATAAAATGGTCAATAAGGCTTTTTTATAATATGAATTGTACGTTAAATTTCCACAAAACGGAAAATTACTTTGCTTCATTCTAAGGTTTAATGAACGTTTTTTACGGTTAACATATTTTTTTCTAACACAACCTTAATTATCTTTACATACCAACTGAAATACAGTATTTAATTGTTCGGATTTGACCAATATATAAACGCATATTAAAAATAAATTAATATGCATTGGTGTTACGAATTTGATAATTCGGTTAAAAATTGCAACAAACTTATGACGAATATAAATAAAATGCATTTCCCGGCGAAACACATTTTATTTATATTCACTCAAACAAATGCTCACAATAAATAATTTTAACAGACACTTATAGAAAGATAGAGATATATAAAGAGAAGACTTAAAAAAGATAAAATAATATTGTTTTGTTTAGGGGGATGGAAATGAAAAGCAAACTTAGCTTAAAAAACACGCTTTTATCCGGTTTGGTAGTATGTATGTTGGCATTTACAGGGTGTGCAAGTAACACCCCAAAAACCAACCAAGCAAACAGAGCCGGTCAAAGATTATCAAATGCTGTAAACAGAACTTATACAAACGGATACGGCTATTCCGACGGTTACACCAATGGGGGTACTTTGGTACGTGACGGATATACCGGATACGATTATAACGGGTATACCGGCTACTACGGATACGGCCCTACAGGCACATCTTACGCCAACAGGGTATCTGCTGTAAGCCCGGTAGCACCGGTATCCCCGGTAAGAAGTTATAACCGAAACACCTACTATAACTATAATACACCTACCGCAGTAGCCCGTGGCATAACAAACAACGCCAGATACGTAACACCCGGTAGATTAACTGCCAATGCCACAGGTACAGGTTTAGGCACAACAAGAACAACCGGTAACGGATCCACCACTATCGGCTCCGGAAGCGGTTATTACAGCAGAGGTACAACAGGAACTTACGGCTCCACCGCCGGCTCTTACGGAACAAATAGCGGTTCCTTCGGCTCTACCGCAGGTTCTTACGGTAGCTATAGCGGTTCAAGCCGTATGACTACCTCCGGCAGCAGAGGAACAACAGGCTACCGAGGCACAACTTACGGCAACAGAGGAACAATGGGCAGTATAAGCAATAACGTATCGGGTTTAAATAACACCGGTATGAACAGAGGTACCACCGGTACAGGCACAACTTCCGGCACAGGTATGAGCGGTAACACCGGTTCAACAGGCTCTAGCAGAGGTGCGGGCGGCACTATCGCCACAGACGCAGGCTCCGCATCCGGAACATCAGGCTCGGCAGGTACGGGAGGTACACACCGGGCAACCCGTACAACAGCAAAGGTAAGTAACAAAGCCAAAACAACAAAAAACACCGGAACAAAATCCGGAGCTAAAAAAACAACCACAGCAGCCAACAAAGCAACAAAAAATACTAAAACCGGCAACACAGCAACAAAAACCAACACCAAAAGCAAAGCAAAAAACATGACTACAAGTGCGGCTCGTGCCGGAAATACAACTCACAAAGCAACTACAGCTACTCGTAATACCCGCAACACAGCAAGTACAGCAACCGCAAGAAATCGTAATACAACCGCAAATCAAGGAACTACCATGAATCAAGGAACTACCGGCACAGCCGGACGTAACTCAGGCATGACCGGACAGAATAATAACACCGGAAATACTTTAACAACCAACGCAGGCTCTGCAACAAACTATACAGGAACAACCGGAAACACAAGAAATCGTAACACAGCTATGTCTACAAACACAAGTAATACCAACAATACCGGAAATGCAAGAAATACAGGCAGTACAGTTACAGGCGGCAGAAGCGGCAGAGGCAGCAGAATTTCTAACTCTGCAAACTACAGCACTGTAACCTACGGCAGAAGCGGCAACAGCATGGCTCGTCGTAGCAACACAGTAGACGAAACAGAACTGATGAGAAATCGTAACGGCAGCGATAACCGTATGGCAACACGTTCCAATACAGTTGACGAAACAAACTTAATGAGAAATCGTAACGGCAGCGATAACCGTATGGCAACACGTTCAAACACAGTTGACGAAACAAACCTTATGAGAAACAGAAGCGGCAGCAATCGTATGGCAACACGTTCAAACACTATAGACGAAACAAACCTTATGAACAACAGAAGTAATGCCGATAATCGTATGGCAAACCGTTCCAACACTATAGACGAAACAGATTTAATGAGAATTAACACAGGCAGAAACGTTAGCCGATTAAGCAACAACGTAAACACATCTATCAATAACAACACAGTAAACGGCAGAAGCAACAACGATATGGGTAGGGATGTAGGTACAAGCATGAACACAAACTACACCGTAATCCCCAATACCGGCAACAACACCGGTTATGATTATACAACCATGGGCAACACCGGTTTTGACACATCTTCCGGATTTAATGCAGCTTACAGCGGTTATGACTATAACACAGCCTACACCGGCCCTTATACAAGGAATGTAGTAAATGCATTGGATGTAACCGAAAGAGTAGACTTAGCTATGTAATACTAATTCCATTTAAAACATTAGATAAAAATTTGCAATTTAGACAAAGATTCAAGGATAATTTGCAAATTTTTATCCTTCATTAAATATGAAATTAGTATAACGAAGAATAATACCTTACCACTCTTATGAGTGGTAAGTCTACATAAAAAA
This sequence comes from uncultured Defluviitaleaceae bacterium, assembly GCA_964392115.1. GTDB lineage: Bacteria > Bacillota > Clostridia > Lachnospirales > WRBF01 > CAYXWM01. Next base: position 36,035 of record CAYMOU010000008.1, read on the forward strand.
ATAAGACCGCTTCATTATATTAAACCGGTCTTATCCTTAAAGTTTAGTCTTCGTCTTCTTCTGCTTTTGCTTTTACAGCGGTGGAATCCGTAAATTTTGGTTCTCCGCTGTATACGCAAATCCAAGTCTTACCTTTGTTTAATTTCAGTTTATTTCCTGCCGAATCAAACCACTGTGTAGGGCTTTGGTGAGATGCTTTTTTCCAGGATATTGGTATGTATACTCCCTTAGTGGCCAAATAACCATCACCGGAGGATACAAGTTGAACCTCTCTGCGTCCGGCGTTGTCGCCGTTGATTACGTTCATTTTAGCATTTTGAATTATCACGTTAGCCACGGTCAGTTGAATATCTTTTTCCTCGTCCACATGTGGCTTACCGGCATCAAATTTGTTATATAAACCGGTTTTGCTGTCAAATTCAAAATCAGAATAATAAGAACCGGAATAATCTACGTTAATTTTATCAGCCTTTTCTGATTTTCCGGGAACGGTTTCTTCTTCATAAAAATCAAACATGGATTCATAGTTGTCATTTATTTCTTGATCATAACCCATGCGTTCAACACCTTCCGCCATCTTTTGGGAATCTGTGTACGCACTGTGTTCAAGCATTTTTGGGATATTGCTGCGTTTAGTGTCACGCCAATAGGTTTTGCTGTCGTATATACCGTTCAGATTGTTAATTGCTAAACTTTTCAAAGCTTTTTCCGCTTGAGGGCTTTGGCCATAATGAAAAAAGGCGGCATCATTATCCAAAGCAAAATCCAAAAAGTAATGTCTTGCGCTTCGAATAGGGCCTATTTTTTCGGAGTTAGGGCCTTGAAAAATTGCAACTATACGTGTAATATCACCCTCGGACAGCACCTCGTAATATAAATCCGCCTGACTTATACCGCTTTGGGGTTTTGCCACGTGCATATTGTTTATAACCACTGCATAGGGACGTAGCTTGGCTATGTCTTTGTCTAAATATTCTCCGGTAAATTTGCTGATTGCTTTGTTTGTTAAATCCGGGGTAGGAATCGGCTCGGGTGTAGGTTCGGCAGATGCCGTGGGCACAGTGGGCTTAGGCGAATTCATAACTACCGTACCCTGCCCCGGGTCCGACTGCATTACAGTTTTCAATATCAAAAACGTAGATAATATCAAGATACAAAATAACAAAACTACCAAAAGTACTTTTTTGTTATTCAACAAATTCGCCTCCTTGGTTTTTAGGACACTTTTATCTTTTGTGTGAAACTTAAAAAGGACAAGACCTTGAGGGAAACTTTTTCCGGAGAAAAGTTCCCTAAAACTCCCTGTTGAAAGACTTTAATAATTTATTTTGATATTTTCGGGGATTAGATTAAATTCATAAGCTTTAACACTTCTTTTTGTTTACCTATCATAATTTCTTCTTCATGAGAATTTAAGTGGTCGTAGCCCAGCAAATGCAAGGTTGAATGTATGGCTAAAAAAGCCACTTCTCGTTCAATACTGTGTTCGTATTCCTCTGCCTGTTCCAAGGCTCTGGGGTAACACAGTATAATATCGCCTATGGGCAACAGTTGTTTTTGCATTAAGCCTGACTCAAGTTCGTCTTGTTCAAGTAAAGGAAAGGACAAAACATCCGTTACCGAGTCTATATTTCTGTATTGTTTGTTTAGGGTTTGGATTTCTTCGTTACCCACAACAGACACCGAAACCTCTAAGGGACAGTTTATACCTTCGTTTTCTGCGGTTTTGATTATTGCTTGGTTGATTAACTCCTCAAATTCGAAGGACTCATCAATCCGTAAATCAATTTCTATTTCCATTTCCATCATCCCCTTGATTTTTTTCCCTGTTTGTTTTGGGATAGGGTATTCTTTCGTGGTACATTCCCTTAAAGACTCGCATAAACGAGCCGATAATGGTTTCCAAGTCCTTAATAGTCAGCATGGAATCGGTCAATTGGCCGTCGTCCAATTTGTCTTGCACTAAGCGTCTGACCAAAGCTTCTACGTCTTTAATATTTTTACCGGTGGAACGAACGGCAGCCTCTACAGTATCCGCAAGCATAACAACCGCCGCTTCTTTGGATTGGGGCTTTAAAAATGTGTATCTGAAATCCGTTTCGTTAAGTTCTGCTTCGGAGCTTGTTTGTGCCTTATGCAAAAAATACCTTATTATGGAATTGCCGTGATGTTGCGTAATAATATCCTTAACCACTATGGGTAATTTATGATCATTTGCCAATTGCAGCCCGTATTCCACATGGGAACGGATTATATCCACAGATTCCATGGGCTCCATTTTGTCGTGAGGATTTTCAGCAATTTGATTTTCCGAGAAAAAATGGGGATATTTTAGCTTGCCTATATCGTGATAATAACCGCCAACTCTTGCCAAATAGGAGTTTGCGTCTATGTCTATGGCGGCTTCTTCCGCCAAATTCGATACTATCAAGCTGTGGTGATAAGTCCCCGGTGCTTCAATGGATAATCGGCGCAACAAAACGTTGCCGGGGTTTGTTAAGTCCAGCAATTTTATAGATGTTACCACCCCAAAAGTGGCCTCCCATACCGGTAAGCTGCCCACCGTAAGTATTACGGACAAAAACCCGAAAGAAGCCGCAAAAATAGATGAATATAAAATTTCCGGGGTATATTTCTTATCCACAAATAAACAAATGCCCAGTAGCACAAGAAAATTAAAAATAAAGGTAAAAAATCCCACAAGGATAATTTTGTTACGCTGGATGGTATATTTCGAGAGCAAGGAAATAAAAATACCTATACTTATAAAATACAAAATGTAATTAACATCGGTCTTACAAATAATGGCACTAACCACAGTAATTACAATATTAAGCACTATGGCAAGCCTGGTATCCAAAATCATGGAAAGAAGCATGGTAAAAATCGCAATGGGCTGAAAATAATAATCAAAGTTAAAGGCACTTAATGCCCAGTTTATGAAAATATTAATGATATATAAGGTGGCGATAAACAAGGCGTCACGTTTTACGGTTAATATGTTTCTGTTGAAATTGGATATAAACATAAAGGCCAAGAAAAACATAAAACTTACTATCAAAACCGAACCTAAAACCGGAGCCGGATTTTCCAGATAACCTTCACGAATAATTCCCAGGTCCTGCAAGGCTATAAATGCCTCTCGGCTAATTCTTTGCCCTTCGTCTACTATGGTTTCGTCTTTTAGATAATGCACTATTTCATATTCGGAGGCACGCTTGTTTTTTGCCTGTTCGGTTGCTTCTACGTTAACAACGATATTGGGAACCAAATAAGCCGTTGCTATATCATAACACAGGGTTTTGGCATCCGCCGACAAATCCAGCTTTTCCGCTTCGTTTTTTACATAGATAAGGTTTTTTGCATCCAAGTCTTGAATTCCTCTGTCCAAGACTATATTGAGCAAAACGCCCACCTGTTTTTTAAAATGGATAAATTCAGCATTTCCCATGCCGACTAAAAGCTCCAGAGAGCCGGGTGTAAGCTTAACCTGTAAATTTTGCGGCGTTGTTGTGGGTATTACCGGACCGCCGGCTTCGGAAGTTGCCTGTCCGTCCGGTGGTATGTTTTCCGGGTTGTTGCGTTGTTCTCTTAAATCTTTGATATACGTAAAAAAAGTCTCTATATCGGTATTAATCTTTTCGAGGGCTTCTGTGTCCCTCTCCAGAACCGGCTCCATTTTGTCTGCCGCATCAATAGCCGCCATGCGGTTACGCTCGGTGGCTATTCTGTTTTCTATTTTACGAGGAGCTTTAAACCTCTGCATAGCCGGGCTTCCTTCTTGGATGTTAAACCCGTCTTGTGCGTAGCCCGACAAAAAGATTAATCCAACCGTTATTAAATACATAAATATTGCCAGAAAGGTATTTAACTTTCGGTTTACCGTTGTCGAGGCTTGGCTGTTTTTTTCCATATCAACCTCCGGGGTTATACTTTGACCTTGGGGATAAGTTGTAATGCAAAACCTCATGCAAAGGTCCGAAAATACGGGTATTATCCCTACAGCAAAAAACCTAAAAGAGCTAGACCTTGAGGGTAACTTTTTTGTGAGAAAAATCCTTAATTGTTCCATATTTTCCTCTCACAAAAAGGTATTCAAATAATTAATTTACCGTACCTCAATTTCCCTACAAAAAGACTTTATTATAAAATCTTTGGTTATTTTACTGTATTTGCTGTATTTGCTGTGTTTGTAGTATTATATGATTTAGTTCTGCTGCTTTTTAAATTTTTCTGCTGCTGCGCTTTGTTTATCGTAAGCCAAAACAATCTTTTGAACAAGGGGATTTCTTACCACGTCTTTATTGGTGAGGTTGCAGATTTCTATGTCCTCTATACCCTTTAGAACTTTCACGGCATCAACCAAGCCGGATTTTTTACCTTCGGGAAGGTCGATTTGGGTAATATCACCTGTGGCAACGATTTTTGAACCGTGACCCAAACGGGTTAGGAACATTTTCATCTGTTCTTTTGTGGTATTTTGTGCCTCGTCCAAGACTATAAAGGAGTTGTCCAAGGTGCGGCCTCTCATATAAGCCAAAGGCGCAACCTCGATGGCGCCACGCTCCATGTTCTTTAGAAAGGTATCGGCACCCATAATTTCGTAGAGAGCATCATATAAGGGACGCAAATAGGGGTCTACTTTTTGTTGCAAGTCCCCGGGAAGAAAGCCCAGCTTTTCTCCGGCCTCTATAGCCGGCCTTGTAAGTATTATTCTTCCCACTTGATTGTTTTTAAATGCCGTAATAGCCATAGCCATGGCAAGGTAGGTTTTACCTGTGCCGGCAGGGCCTAAGCCGAATACCACGGTATTATTCCTGATGCTGTCTACATAGCGTTTTTGACCCAAGGTTTTGGGTTTGATGGGTCTGCCGGAAATAGTAAGGCAGATTTGGTCATCGCTGATTTTTTCGATGTTTTCAAAGCTTTCGCTGTCTTCCATAATTTCCGCTATAAGATAATTTACGTTTTGGGCGGTTATGCTTGTACCTTTTTCGGCAAAGGCTATAAGCTTTTTCATTACCGCAACGGCCTTGCCCACGTTACCTGTTCCGCTTACTTGTACGCTTTCTCCTCTGTTTACCACAGAAACGGAAAAAGTCTTTTCGATAATTTGAATGTTTTCATCCAACATTCCGAAAACATTGCTTATAAGTTCGTTGTTAAGTTCAATTTTGGCTGATTTATTCTCCATTCCTTACGCCCTTCCGTTTAGCATTGGTAGTTTTTGCGTGTTTTAGTGTGATACAAAACATCTTAGAGGAAACTTATGTAAAGTTTCCTCGTTTTATTGTTTAGGGGTATACCGGTTGTTTATTGAGGTTGATTTTCTTGAGTACTGTTTTGCTGCTGATTTTCCGGGCTGACCGTAGGGTTGCCCTGTTGAATGTTCTGTTCATAATTTTCTTGAGTTTCGTCAAATATATTCGGATTATTTGAAATCTCCAAAGGAATTTCCATGTCTATACGTTCGTTGGTGGTGATTAAGGCATTAACCTTTAAACCGTCCGCATATTCTTCAAACTCGATTTCTTTATTTAGTATATCCGTGGCAAAGTCAAATTCTCTTAATATTCTGCCGGTAAGCATTTTGTCCGCCAGTTCTTTTGCCTGTTCTGTGCTGTGGTATTTTTCTATGTTGTTAAATTCTCTGTACAGGGTGGTATTTATAATAAAGGGTAATGGATAGTCTTCCGATAATTTGATTTGGTCATGCTTTGTAATTTTATCATAATTCATATATGGAACGCCAGTACCAAAAAAAT
>CAYMOU010000009.1:0-40394 GCA_964392115.1 uncultured Defluviitaleaceae bacterium
AAAGATTAAGACCTTGGGGAAAACTTTTTCTGAAGAAAAAGTTTTCCCCAAACCCTTTTCAAAAAGACTTTATTAAAAAACCGGAATTTTTGCGTTTGCCTATTTTTGAAAAATGGTTTGGCCTTTTATATATACACTGTCTACTATTGCTACTATGGTGCTGTCGGTGGGCTTGGTGTCTGTTTTGGCGGTTTGTCTGGCGGAGCTGCCGTTGACCACCATTACCACTTCGCCTTCGCCGGCACCTACTGTATCTATGCTTACGTAAGGTGTACCGCTGTCTTCGAAGGTGTCCAGTGACAGGGGTTGAACGATAAGAAGGCTGAAACCGTGAAGGTTTGCTGCCTTGCTTGTGCTTATAACCTTGCCGCACACTCTACCGATTTGCATGGTTACACCTCCTCTTTCTCTTGGGGTATAATGCCTGATTTTTGGAATATACAAGCACCTTTTAGGTGGATAGCGTCCACTATGGAGAGTATGGCGTAATCGGCCGGTGTGTTTTTGCTTTCCGGGGTAGCCCTTGCGGAGCTTCCGCCTACGCACATTACTATGTCTCCGGTGCCTGCGTCCACACAGTCTACCATGACGATGGGGTCGTCTTTGGTTTTCATGGTTTCCAAGTCTACGGGTTGAACCAGTAATAATTTTAAACCTTTGAGGCACTCGGCTTTGTTGGAGCTTACAATGTTTCCGATTACTTTACCGATAAGCATTTATCAGCTCTCCTTAACACGAATAAGGGTAATGCCCTTATCTGAGGCGGTGTCTTTTGCCAAAGGTGTAATTATTGCTCTGTTTTTAAGATAAATTGTGTTGTTTCCTGTTTTAAAGGCTTTTAAAACGTCGTTTTCCGTTACCAGATTATGTATTTCGGGAATACCTGCTTCCGGCGCCGGAGTAATTTGAGTAGAGTTGTTTTCCGATGTAACCGGTTGCATAACATTGCCGGTTTGACGAATTACTTCCGCAAAGTCTCCGTTTGAAAGCATACAGGCGTTGATTTCGTCGATATCCAGGTGGACTTCCATTTCGTGGTCCTTACCTGCTCTTACCAAAACGTTTTCAAAAATCATTTTTCTGAAACCGTTGGTTTTCAGGTTAACTATATCGCCGTCTTTCAAGCCGAATAAGGCTGCCTGGGTGTCGGAAAGATGTAAATGTCTTGCCGAAACTATAACGCCCTTGTCCAACTCAACCTTGCCGGCCGGTCCTATGAGAACTCCGCCCGGTGTACCGAAAATATCGCCGGAATGTCTGACTACCGGGTTTACTCCCAAACGGAAGCAATCGGTTATAGCCAATTCAACCTGGGTTTCCTTTCGGAAAGGACCCAGAACCCTTAAATTTTCGGATTTATTTTTAGGTCCCATAATGCTGATCGTTTCTTTACAGGCGAACTGACCGGGTTGGGAAAGAGCTTTTATAGGGGTGAATTGATAATTCTTCCCGAACAAAACGTCACTGTCAGCTTGGCTAAGGTGAACGTGCTTGTTTGACCAAGCAACCGGCACAAGCATTCTGTTATGTTTTTTCATGATGTCTGATATGACAGCAAAACGAATGGACTGTATCAGTTCTGCCTTATTCATTTTACAAATCATCTCCAAATATTATAGATAACCGCTTAAAAATTTAAAAAAATACATCATTTCCTGCGGTTACCCGGTAAACGCCAAAATCGGAGTTTACTTTTTAGCTTTCCAAAACCAAATAAAACAAAATAAAACAAAATCGAATAATTAGATGATACCCGATTTGCTACCGCTTGTCTATAGTGAATATTTAAGAAATTCAAAAATATATTTGTGCATAATGTCCGAGAAGGGTATGACAATCTATAACTTAGTACCGAATTTTACAAAAAATAGGTTGTTTCAAAAACAACACAAAACCACATTTTCAAAAAAAAGACTTCACAAAATCATTACTACGTTGTAATATAATAAGACAAACTTCTCTCACAATCAACAATCAGTATTTTGCTAAAACGGGAAAATCAACATACTTTGTTTTTCCCAAAAAACGATAATAAAATTCAAAATTAATTAAATTCATATAATAATAAAGTCTTTTATTCAAATCCCGGCAACAGCCGAACAGATAAGGTAGAGGGTGTTATATATGCTTCCCGTTACAAGACGTTCCAAGATAAAACAAATTGTATTGGAGAAAAAAAGCGTGGTGGTTTCTGACCTATCTATGACCTTTAACGTGACAGAAGAAACCATACGCCGTGATTTAAAAATCCTGGAGGAAGAAGGCATCCTCCAACGTACCTACGGCGGAGCCTATATTTTAGACGGCGTACAAAACGAAGTAAATGTTGAATTAAGAGAAAAAGTATTTATCAGTAACAAAAAAGGCATTGCAAAAAAAGCAAAAAAGCTTGTAAACAACGGGGATTCCGTATTCTTGGATAACTCCACCACCGCCTTTTATGTTGCAGACGAATTAAAGGATATGCGTGTTACCGTTATTACCAATTCATATAAAATACTTAGCACCCTGTGTAATGTACCGGGCATTAATCTTATAGTAACCGGCGGTTCATATTCACCCCAAAGCCGTGCCTTTTTGGGCAGTATGTGTGCCAAGGCTATTGCCAATTATAATGTTGACATAGCCTTCGTTTCCTGCCGTACCCTGTCTATGGACAAGGGCATTACAGACGCTTCGGAGGAACTGGCCTTTTTAAGACGCACGGTTATTTCTCACGCTGCAAGAAGCTACATAATAGCGGACTTCAGCAAGTTTAACAAACCGTCCTTTATAAATACCTGCGGTTTCGAAGATATTTCCGGCATTATTACCGATTCCAAGCTTTCAAAGGAATGGGCGGAGTTTTTAAAGGCAAAAGGTCTGGAGATTTATGATTAAACAACCAAAAAACCTTAGAATTGGGATTTAAAACAATTTTAAGGTTTTTTTCTTGTTTAAGCACTGATGTCGTGTGAGGGCATGAGAATTAAATTTTCATGCCTTTTTTATTTGGTTTTTATAGCCTGTATTTGTTTTGAAAAAACGACGATTGTTGGTCGGTCGGAGCAAAACCCCGATCCTGCAACGGTTTTTGGTAATTCGGGCGAACTGTGTTCGCCCGGTTTACGTATAACTACATATTTTGAATTTCAGCCTTAACCTTTTCAATTTCAGCCATATCATCCAAAACGGTAATGCTTACTGTAAGCTTTTCTTTAGAGAAAGCCTTAACCGTAGACATTGCGCCGGCGGCTTTTTCTTCGTTTCTGCCACGAAGAACGGTGGTTGAAGGCATAATACCCAAAGCATAATCCCCTGAACCCATGGATTTCCATTGAGCAAGATAGGGAAGAGTGCTTTTAGCATAGGATATTTTCAACGCCAATTTCAAGCCGGGATTGATAACCAACGAGTGGCACAAACCGTCTTTATCCTTGGGTAATTCGTGGAAATACAAATGCTCTGTGAAATTATCTATGGGAGCGGTAATTTTAAAGCGTTCGTCATAGTATTCCTTGGAGGCTTCCGTTCTGGCGGAGGTGCTTGAGGAACCGGGGATTACAATTTCGCAACCGTCGTCCAAGAAGGGGTAGCCTAAGTTAATGTGGTATAACACTGAATACAGAGTGTCTCTGCAGGTTTCGTTTTCCACATAGTCGGTTATTTCTATGGTTTTGGAGTTAAGTTTGGTTTTGATGGAACGGCTAAGTGTAAGGTTATGAGCAAAGAGACGTGCTTCTCTTGATTTGCCCTTTAATTCTATTACATATTCGCCGTTTTCGTCGTATTCAGCTATGGCAGAGGTATTTTCCGCACCCATGGCGTAAATTCTGCCGTGGAGAGGATAGTACATACCGTCGTCGGTGTTTGGCGGTCCGGAGTTAAGCAGGCCTGAGGTATACATCATACCGCCGCTGCCTTGGCCTAAGAATTCACCGTCGGCAAAGGAGACACGTTCCGGGGATACCAGACCGTTTTTATAGTAGAATGCAAAGTTTATTCCTTTGTATTCGAAGTTGTAAAGGTCCATATTTCTGCCTTCAAGTACGGTGAAGGCAAGACCGGAGCCGGTTTTAACGGAAACGGCAGGGATGCCTCTGGACATACCGTCTGTATACATGAACTTTTGTATGCCGGCAACCTGAGGTATGCAGCCGGTGTATTTCAGCATATCTTCTTTGGAAAGTTTGGATATTTCTTTCATTTGTTGCTCCCTTCTTTGTTTTGTGCGGACCGGAGAACGCCTCACAGTCCACAGGTAGTTCGTAAAGGAAAAAGACCTTGAGGGAAACCTTTTTTGAAGAAAAATATTCCCTCAAACTCCCTTCAAAAAGACTTTAACATAGGGTATTTAAATAGTTTCAAAATTTTCAGGCCTTTAAGTCTCTCCATTTTTGTGCAAGGCCGGTAGTGCGGAGGTAGTAGTTTACTATCATTACCAGGATAAGAGTAACGCCCCAGACGAAATCTTTGAAGAAGTTGCTTATATCCATCATATTAAGGCCGCTGGAGAGGAATTGCAGGGTGATAAGGGATAAAATAACGCCGCTAAGGGAGCCGAAGCCTCCTTTGGGGTCTACGCCGCCCATAACAGAGACGATAATGGCTTGGAGGATATAGCTTGAGCCGTAATCGGCCTTGGCGGAGTTTGTACGGGAAACTAAAATTATCCCGGCTATAGAGGCAAGAACGCCTACAAGGGCATAGGTTTTGATGATGATTCTGTCGTTTTTCAGCCCTGAAAATTTAGAAGCTGTGGGGTTTGAGCCCATCATATAAATTTTATAGCCGAAGCCGGAGCGATTTAAAACAACAGTAAATATAACTGCTATTACGACAAAAATCAACAGGGGAAAAGGAATAAAACCGAACAGGGAGCCGTTACCTACTTCGGAGAATACTGCCGGGAAGCCCAAAACGGCTGTACCTTCGGTGATAATAACAGCTATGCCGGTAAAGATTTGCATACTGCCCAGGGTTACCAAAATTGGCGGTATGCCGATTTTGCTGATGCAGAAGCCGTTGAAGATGCCGCAAACGGCGCCGATTAACATGGCTACCAATATGCTGACCAAAACCCCGGCTATGTCCGAGCCGAACACGCCGCTTGCCATAAGCATACCGGCCACAACGGAGGACAGGTTAGCGATGCCTACCATAGACAGGTCTATACCGCCTGTAAGCATGGCCATCATCATACCTACAGATATTATACCCAATTCGGGAAATTGAAACGACATGGACAGGAAGTTGCCGGGTGACAGAAATTTGCCGGGGTTAAGGGCGGTCATCAGCACGAATACCACTGCCATAAAAAACAGTAATTTAACGTTATCCACGTCCGGTAATAACTTTGCAAAGTTAAACTTAGCTTTCTCCATATAAACAATCCTTTCCGGTCAGAAAAGTCAAGACCTTTAAAAGAGGAAGACCTTGAGGGAAACTTTTTCTGAAGAAAAAGTTTCCCTCAAACTCCCTTCAAAAAGACTTTATCATTGTGAAATTGTATCTTTACCATATTTTAAGCTACGCCGTGGCGTTGGCTTTTCGTTTTTTCTTTGTTCGGGAACGTAGTTGTTGGTATGCGGTTATGCCGGTTCCGATAAGGATAAGGAGGCCGGTCATGAATTTTTGCCAATAGGAAGGTATACCTAAAAGGATAAGGCTGTTGTTTATAATGATAATCAGGGTTAGGCCTAAGATTGTGCCGAACATGGTGCCGTGGCCGCCGGTTATGCGGGTACCGCCCAGAACTACGGCTGCAATAATTATCATTTCTATGCCTTGCATATCTACCGGGTTGGAGTTTCTGTACATACAGGTATGAAGCATTCCTGCCAAGCCTGCAAGTGCGCCTACCAGAACGTAGATGGTGAAACGGGTTTTTACTATATTAAAGCCTATACGTTCAGCAGAAACAACATCGCCGCCTATGGCGAATATTCCTCTGCCGAACTTGGTGTGGCGCATCATGAAATATACCCCGAATACCACCGCTACGGAAATTAAAATGGAAAAAGGCAAAGATGTTACGCCGCCGTAGTTGTTTTCTACGGTTAAAATACTCATTTTGGAGAAGTCGTTAATAGCCGCCGGTACGTTGCTTATTTCTCTGCTGCCTACGAAGGTAAGCAGGAAGCCGGTAAATAAGCTTTGTGTACCCAAGGTTACTATTAAGGTGGGCAATTCGAACTTGGCTATAAAAAGACCGTTAATACAGCCCAACAAAGCACCTATTGCAATTGCTATCAAGAAATATACGATTATAGGGCCGTCAAATTTTGTAACGGTGAGCAGTTTTGTGGTTGCAAACATGGAGAAAACCGCTATACCCGGGAAGGATACGTCTATGCCGCCGGATACTATTACCATATATGTACAGGCGGCAAATATCAGCCAAACCGTACTGCTTTTTAAAAGGTCTATAAGATTCGCCGCCGATAGAAATACCGGCGAGTTTATGGAAATTATCGCCGACAGCACCACTATAATCACAGAGACAAAAAATTCACCGGAGCGCAGCCATTTTTTACTGAACATTCGCTTCATTCCTTTACTTTATAAGAAGTAAGTAAAAAACTTGAAAAGAAAAGATTAAGACCTTGAGGAAAACTTTTTCCGGAGAAAAGGTTTTCCTCAAACTCCTTTCAAAAAGACTTTAACATTTGTAATTCAAGATTGTACCTATAAGAAGATAAAACAAACCTTATGTTTTTTAGCCGTCTTTACGTTGCAATTCGATTAATTCTTCTTCGCTTGTATTGGCAACCTCACCCGAGTAGACGATTTTACCTTTTTTCATGACCAATACCTTATTGCAATTTTCTATGATTTCGGAGATGTCGTCCGAGACCATAAATACGGCCATGCCTTGACCGGCCAGTTTGTTTACGTAGTTGTGAATGTCTGCTTTGGAGCCTATATCCACGCCGACGGTAGGGCCGTTGAGTATGAGGATTTCCGGTTCGGTGGCAAGCCATTTAGCTAAAACTACCCTTTGTTGATTACCGCCGGACAGAGTTTTTACCGGTAGGTCGGTATTGTTGGTTTTGATTTTAAGCTCGTCTTTCCAGAATTTAATCTTTTCGTCGTATTCCTTGCGTTTTATCAGGCCGGAGCCGCCGCAGTATCTGTCTATACTTGCTGTTACGGTGTTTCTGCCTATGGATTGTTCAAGGAAAAGCCCTTCTGTGAGCCTGTCTTCGGGTACGTAGGCTATTTTGTTTTTTAATGCGTCGTCTATAGAGTTGATTTTTACGGGTTTGCCGTTTATTAAGATTTCACCGGAATCCGGAGGCAGCATACCGAACAGTGACAGAGCAAGTTCAGTACGGCCCGAGCCTAAAAGACCGCATAAGCCCACTATATCGCCCTTGTACACTTTAAAGGAAACGTCTTTGAAACTGCCTTGGCAGCTTAAATTTTTAACCTCAAGTGAGGGTGCAGCGGAGGTATCCGGGGTGAAGTTGTAAGATTCGTTATGTATTTCTCTGCCGGTCATGTAGTAAATAAATTTTGACCTGTCTAATTCGTTTATGTCTAAGGTTGTTACGTTTTCGCCGTTACGGACGAAGGTTACTTTTTCGGCTAGGGCAAAAACTTCTTCTAATTTATGGCTTACGAATAATATGGAAATGCCTTTGCTCTGTAAATTTTTGATTACCTTGAATAAGGAGTCTATTTCTTTTTTGGTTAACGCCGTTGTGGGTTCGTCCATTATCAGCAGTTTGGCGTTGTTTATGATGGCTCTTGAAATTGCTATCAATTGTTTATCTGCTACGGGTCTGTCCTCTACCAAGTCGTCCGGAGGGATTTCCACGCCGATTTGGGCTAGAGCGTCTATAGCGATTTGGTGCATTTTCTTGTGGTTTACGGTGATGCCTTTATTTTGGAGTTCGTTGCCCAGGGCGATGTTTTCCGCCACGGTAAGGTTGGGGAATACGGAGAAGTCTTGGTATATTACCTGTATGCCGGCCGCTGCCGAGATTATGGGTGAGAGGTTTTTGTATACTTTTCCGTCTATGGTTACGGTGCCGCCGTTTGCGTTGTGTACACCGGATATTATCTTTATCAATGTGGATTTGCCGCAGCCGTTTTCGCCTGCAAGGGCGTGGATTTCGCCTTTTTTAATTTCAAGGTTTACGCCTTTCAGGGCTTTTACGCCGCCGAAGTTTTTGACTATATTTTCTGCTTTTAAGATGAGGTCGCTCATTCTTCCAACTCCTCAAGATGGGATTTCCAAACAGTATGGTGCAAAAATATAAAGGCCTTGAGGGCAACTTTTTCTGAAGTAAAAGTCTTCCTCAAACTCCCTTCAAAAAGACTTTAATATTATGTAGTTTTATGTTTAGAGAAGTTTATAAAAAACAAGGGAGAAAACTTTTGAAAAAGTTTTCTCCCTTTGCCCTCTTTCAAAACTTAATTTAATTGTGAGTTATGTAAGAGTGGTTTTTTCTTAGAAATCGTAATCTGTCATGTTTTCTTTGGTTACAGCGATAAAGGCATCACCGTATAAAATGTTGTTTTCGCCTTGTTTGAGGCTGTTGTAGCCTTTAACGCCAAGGTCTGCGCCGTCTTTAAGTTCGTCTTTTTTGCCGTCTAAGATCATGGTAGCCATAACGTTCATAGCGTAGCCTGCGTCTGCCGGATCCCATAAAGCTGCTGTATCCATAGCGCCGCTTTCTAAGAATTTACCGCAGATGGAAACCATGCTTGTACCTACAACGCTGATTTTGCCGATAAGCCCGGCTTCTTCAACCGCAAGGGCTGCACCGGGAGCATCTTGGCTGGTAGCGCCTTGGAAACCTTTAAGGTTGGGGTATTTTTTGAGCAATTCTTTCATTTTTTCGTTTGCAATTTTTTGTTCGTCGTAGGTTTCGATTTTACGTTCTACGGCTTTCATTTTGGGGTATTTTTCAAGCTGACGTTGAACGCCGCCTTCTTCCCATTGGTTTTGAGATTTGGAGGTTAAGCTTCCTACAGATGTGGCGTATTCGCCTTCTTCACCCATGGATTTTGCAAGGGCGTCCATTAAGTATGCGCCGTAGTCATAGTTGTTTACAGCTTCCAAGTCAAAGTCAACGTTTTGCATACCTTCGGCTTCGTGGCTGATAACAACGATGCCTTTGTCACGAGCTTTTTTGAGCACGGGTTCTACTGCTTCGGGAGAGAAAGGAACGATACAAATTGCATCTACATCTTGAGCAATCAAGTCTTCTACGATTTGAACTTGCATAGCTGCGTCTGCTTTGGGCGGTCCTTTTAAGAATGTGTCATGACCTGTGTCGGCAGCGTATTTTTTAACGCCTTCTTCCATTCTGTCGAACCAGCCTATACCTACAAGTTTAACTACAGTAGCGATTTTGTATTTCTTTCCGCCTTCGTTGTCGTTACCTTCAGTCTTGTCACCTTCGGGAGCTTGCGCTTGAGCGCCGGTATTTTCCGGGCTTGCAGCGGGTTGGCTCGGTGAGCAAGCGGCGGTAAACAATGTTACTGCCAAGATTACTGCAAATAATTTAACAAGTTTCATCTTTGGGTATCCTCCTTTTTTATGGGTAAACGTCTTTACAGACGTTTATATAAAAGTTTATCCCTGTGGAATAAACTTTTAAGCGAAACCAATGTTGCAAAGTAAGGTGAATTTTTTTGTTAAACAAATCTATGTATGTGAAACGATTGAGTTAAATTATCTTTTTAACTAATCGCTTCGTTCTTACAAATTGCAGTACAGCCGGTGAAACAGGTATAATTATTGGTTTAAAGCTTTAGCGTAGAGTTCCTTGCATTCTTCCACAGCCTTGTCAACTTCGTTACGGTAGGGCATGGAAACAGAGGTGCCCGGTTTTGTAACGGATAAGCCGGCAACTACACAGCCGAATGCAGCAGCTTCGAAGAAGTTTTTGCCTTCTGCAAGAGCGGTAACGAAACCGCCGCTGAATGCATCTCCTGCACCGGTGGTATCTATGGCTTTGTAAGGAGTTATAGGAAGGTGCTTTTCTTGTTGGCCGTCGTTGCAGTAAACGCCGTTGCTTCCCCAGGTGATGATTACTTTCTTAACGCCTTTATCAAAGAAGAATTTAGATGCAGCTCTGCAATCTTCTATTGTGTTGATTTCAATGCCTGTCAGAATTGCAGCTTCGTGTTCGTTGGGTGTTACTATGTCGCACATAGCAATCAATTCATCGGTAATGGGTTGAACCGGTGCGGTGTTAAGAACTACGGTTGCTCCGCCTTCGTGAGCGATTTTTATGCTTCTTTCGATGGCAGACATATTAACTTCCAATTGAGCCAAGAATATATCGCAGTTTGCGATTGCGACTTTAGCTCTGTCTACTTCTTCGTCGGAGATGGTGTTGCAAGCACCGGGAACAACCAAAATGCTGTTTGCACTGTTTTCGTCCACCATGATAAGAGCGGAACCGGTTTCTTGGTTGCTGTCAACGAAGATGTAGTCTAAGTTCATGCCTTCGTTTTTATAGTTATCTATGGCAACTTGACCAAAAACGTCTTTGCCTACTTTTGTAATCATTGTTACGTCTCCGCCTGCACGATGTGCTGCCACACCTTGGTTGGAGCCTTTACCGCCGGGGCCTAATTTGAATCTTGTACCCAACACGGTTTCGCCTTTTCCGGGGATACGGGGTGCGTATGAAGTTAAATCAACCACAAAGCTACCGAATACACAAATTTTACCTTTACTCATCAATAATCTCCTACCTTGCTGTTATTGGTTACAAACGCTACGCCGTTGCTTGTGCCTATACGGCCGGCACCGGCTTGAATCATGGCTTGGGCATCGGCAAGGCTTCTTACGCCGCCGCTGGCTTTTACCAGTGCCTTGTCGCCTACGGTTTTTTTCATAAGTTCCACGTCATGGGCTGTTGCGCCGCCTGTGCTGAAACCGGTTGAAGTTTTTACAAATTCTGCTCCTGCCTTAACGCAAAGATCGCAAACTTTTACTTTTTGTTCGTCGTTTAACAAACAGGTTTCGATGATTACTTTTAACAATACCTGTTGAGGGCAAACATCTTTAACGGCTTTAATATCTTGGTAGACAAATTCATAGTCTCCGTCATAAACCGATCCCACGTTGATTACCATGTCAATTTCGGTTGCGCCGTTTTTGATGGCTTCGATAGTTTCGAAAACCTTGGTCATGGTTGTGGTGGCTCCCAAGGGAAATCCCACTACGGTACAAACTTTAACATCCGTACCGGCCAATTGTTTAGCCACAAATGCCACTTGGCCCGGGTTTACGCATACAGACGCAAAACCGTATTGTATTGCTTCTTTGCAAACCTTCTCCACTTCGGATTTTGTTGCGTTTGCTTTTAAAATAGTGTGGTCCACATATTTTGAAATATCCATTGACAGCCTCTTTTCTTATAATTTTAACACAATTGTAATTGTAATTTGTATAAAATTGTATTATATTGTATTTATTAATAGATACAGAAAAAGTGTAAGCGTTTACATTTCAATTAATTTATAAAACCGTTGTAAAACGGTTATTTTTCCTTAGTTTAGCAGTTCCGGATTAATTTTCTCGGAGCCTTTTATTTTTAACTCAGTGGGAAGCACTATTCTTTGTATGCTGCGGTCTTTTAAGTCCTGGGCCTCCACTATACGTTTCATAGCCAATCTGCCCATTTCGCTTACCGGTCTTTTTACTACGGTAATGTTGAAATTCAATATTTCCAAGGCCTCTATATCATCAAAGCCCACTATGGAAATATTCTTACCCACTATGTATTTTCTTTCAATCAGATATTTTAGACTGCCCAAGGTAATCATATTGTTTGACGTAAAGACTGCTGTGGGTGGTTTATCCAAATTCATCAGATATTCCGTTCCCTTATAGCCCGATTCCAACTTGAAATCTGCCCTTACCACATATTCATCCCTAACGGGTATACCGTGGTCGCTTAATGCTGAAAAGTATCCCAGAAGGCGTTCCTTACCCGGCCGAGAAGTTTCCGGACCGGCTATTATGCCAATATTTTTGTGTCCCTGCTTTATAAGCAATTCTACTGCCTCGTAGGCACCTTTTTTATTTTCTATAAAAATTCCGTCAAAATTCTCGTCGTATAACTCCCGGTCCACCAAAACCACCGGTATGCCGCTTTTTTCCAAACCTCTTAAATAACGAGTGGTTTGTGTATCTTTTTCAGAGATGGGCGTTATTATAACTCCGTTAACCCTTTGCTCCTTGACGTTTTTCAAGAAACGATGCTCTAAAGCCAACTTTTCGTTACTGTCATAAAACATTATGTTAAGGTTTGTTCGCTCGGCCATATCACTTATACCCCTGGTAAGCCCGGAAAAGAACGGATTTGTTACGTCCGTTATTATTACCCCTACGCTTGAGGTATCCTGCTTGCTCAAACTTCTGGCTACGGCAGACGGAGAATAATCATTCTCCTCGATAACCTTCATAACAAGCTTACGAGTTTGAGATTTGACAAAACCCGAGTTGTTTATTACACGTGATACTGTAGCCGAAGACACTCCTGCCTTCTTTGCCACGTCAAGAATGTTCAATTTTTATCATTCCCTCGAATACTTTAAAGTATCTTTTGAATAATAATAAATAATTTACCGGTTGTCAATATAAAATTCGATAATTTTTTTATTATTCGACAAATTAATTTGGTTGGTTTAGTGTTTTTGTTGTTGAAAGTTTACAATGGCGTTATTCTTGGCAGTTTTATATAAAAAACCATGTACTATAATACACTTATTTAATAACTATTTACAATTTTAAAGAACCGTAATAGTATGTACTTAATTGGTATATTTCATTTTGGTTTTGAATATATTATAATTTAAGGTGTAAATATGAACTCTGATGTTTTGCTTATAAAGTCAGACAACAATACCACCGTTGCAAACTTTGCATTGGGTGAAAAATTTTATGATATTTGTATAAGTCGGTTGTATTATGCTTTATTTTTAAAGATGAAGTACATAATACAAGAACATAATCCTAATTTTCAAGTAAAGAATAGTCTAAATTCCCATGATGATACATACAGACATTTTATATTTATCATAAACTCATATCATTATAACTATCTTGGGAGCTTAGAAATTGCATCATTATCTGATTTCCATTATCTTAAAAGATTGAGAAACAGGGCAGACTATGATAACCGGATTATTACGGAAGCTGAATTTAATTCTGATTTTTACGAAAAATACGAGCCTTTTGCACATACTATAAACAGAATTATGGAATATATTAAGGAGAATCATCATGAAGAGTAAAGCGGAAAGAGAACAGATAATCAGCAATTTTATTTTGGAGATTAAAAAAAAGTATCATTATATTACTATACAGCAAGAATATGATGATTCATATATGCTATGTCATAATTACAGAAATTATCTTGAAGAAGAATTTATGTTGTTTAAACATGATTTAATGGTTAAACACTTTTTTAATAACGATCTATACAACATAGGTTTTTCATACAGTATGCACGTTAAAGACAGTAATATAACTTTTGATAATATAGTAAAACACGCTTAAATAACCAATAAAAAAGCAATTTCTCAATCGAGAAATTGCTTTTTTATGTACCTCTTATGACTTAAAACCCAAATCCTTATCCACAATAAACTTACCACGTCTGTGAACCCAGCAACCAACAGAAACACCCACACCCAAAGAAGCGGGATGTCTTGCATAGTTTTCTATATTCACAGCCAAAACGGAAGTATTGCCGCCCAAGCCTTGAACGCCTATACCTACGGAATTCAGGGCATTTTCAAGCTCTACTTCCAGTTCTGCGGCTTGTTCGCAAGAATTTCGTGAACCTATGGGTCGTAGAAGCGCTTTCTTGGAAAGGAGTGCGGCTGAATCGGCTGAATATGCTATACCCACGCCGACAATCAGCGGAGGACAGGAATTTATCGCCTTGTCCGTAACCGTATCCAAAACAAATTGTGCAACACCCTTATAACCCTCGGAGGGCATCAGAACCTTTGCGCAACCGGGCAAGGATGAACCACCGCCTACGATTAATACGTCCACTTCAACCTCTGTGCTGTCTGGGATAATATCCCAATATATGGCAGGAACGCCCTTGGCAATGTTGTTGCCGGTGTTACGCTCGGTAAAGGTTTCGATGGCGTTGGGTCTTAGGGGTGTTGTTTTTGTGGCTAATTCAGCGGATTTTACCAAAATGCTTTCCAGTTCGCCTATATAGGGAAACTTACTGCCACATTTAATAAAAAAGTGAATTATGCCGGTGTCTTGGCAGATGGGTCTGTTGAAGTCTTTTGCCAGAGACAGGTTTTCGAACATGGAATCATAGAGGCTTTTGGGCAGGTCGGAGCTTTCGGCGGAGCGAAGTTGCTCAAGCTTGGCCACTATGTCTTCCGGAAGTTCGATTTGTATTTTTGAAAGAAACCGGGCTATATTTTCGGCTAAATTGTTCATTTTCTTTTGATAACTTGTTTAACAGCGTCTGCTACGGCTTCGGGAGTTAAATTAAATTGGGTAGCCAAGAAGTCTTCCGGTCCTACTTGGCCGAATACGTCTTTGGCACCTACACGAAGCATGGGAGTAGGCAGATTTTCGGAAAGGGTTTCTGCTACGGCAGAACCTAAACCGCCAATGTAGTTGGCATTTTCTGCTGTAACCACGCAACCGCATTTTTTGGCGTATTCGATTACGGTAGCTGTATCAAGAGGTTTGATAGAGAAAACGTCTATTACGGAAACAGATATACCTTCTTTTTCAAGTTGGTTAGCGGCTTCGAGGGATTTCCAAACCATTTTACCGGCTGCAAAAATTGCACAGTCTGTACCCTCTTTAAGTACACAAGCCTTGCCGATTTCGAAGTTGCTTGAGGGATCGTAAACCTTTTTGTAGGATTTACGGGTCATACGAATATATGTTAAACCGTGACGGTCTTTGGTTAATTTAAGGGTTTCGATAAGTTGGGTTGAGTCTGCAACGTCTATAATAACAGAGTTGGGAATGGCTCTGTAAAGCGCCACGTCTTCAAAGGGCATATGAGTACCGCCGTTGTATGCCGCTGTGATTCCGGGGTCGGAGCCGATAATACGAACGTTGTTTTGACCGTAAGCTACGGAGAGGAAAGCTTGGTCATAAACACGTCTGCCGGCAAAGGAGCCGAAAGTATGAGCATAAGGGATTTTTCCGGTTACGGATAAACCTGCCGCTACGCCTATCATATTGGCTTCTTGGATACCGCAATCAATGGCACGATCCGGGTAAGCTTTTGCTACGCCCAACATACCAACGGAGCTCATTAAGTCCGCATCCAGGTAGACTACCTTTTGGTCTTGTTCTACCAATTCTTTCATGGTGTCGCTGAAAACCTGTTTGAGAACAGCGTCTTCGGTTCCGTTATAAATCACATTATGCATTGGCAAGTTCCCCTTTCAGTGTTGAAATTGCATCGTCTGCTTGTTCTTTGCTGATGGTGATATGGTGGTTAAATTCCATTTCAGCCACGAATTTTACGCCTTGGCCTTTTACCGTATTCAGTACGATAACAATAGGTTTACCGGTGTTTTTGGCAATGGCGTTTTTCACTGTGGAGGCCACAAGGTCGGGGTCGTTGCCGTTGATGGATTCTGCGTACCAGCCGAAGGATTCAAATTTAGAGGCGATGTCGCCCATGTCAAGAATGTTTTCGGTGGTGCCGTCAAGTTGTTTGCCGTTTTTGTCTACAAAAACAATAAGGTTGTCCAAATTTTTGTGGGCTGCAAACATTGCACATTCCCAAACTTGGCCTTCGTTACATTCGCCGTCGCCAAGTATAAGGAAAACTTTGTTATCTTTTTTGTCGATTTTATGGGAAAGAGCTATACCTGCCGCCAGAGATGCACCTTGACCTAAAGAGCCGGTAGTTACGTCTACACCGGGTGTTAAGTTTGCGTCACAGTGGCTGGGCAGTTTGGTATTGGGTTTGTTTAAGGTAAGCAGCCATTCTTTCGGGAAGTAGCCTTTTAAGGCAAGAGCGGAATAGATGGCCGGGCCGGCATGGCCTTTGGAACAGACCAAATAGTCTCTGCCTTCCCATTTGGGGTTTTTGTGGTCGTATTTCATAAGTTCGCCGTAAAGAGCGGCGATACAGTCGGAAATAGACATACAACCGCCTATATGACCAAAGCCCAGTTCTTTAAAGGTTTCAAGTTGGGCAATACGAAGTTCTGTTGCGAAGCGTTTCAAGTTGGATTGGTTACTCATGAGCTACCTCTTTTCGTGTGTGATGTGGAGGGTGCAAAGGCTGAAAGATAAGACCTTGAGGGAAACTTTTTCCGGAGAAAAAGTTTCCGGCAAATTAAGTTCTCTGTAACCTTCTTGTGAGGGAAAAATCCTTGAACCGTTGGATATTTTCCTCTCACAAAAAGGTCTGTATTTAATTAATTTACCGTACCTCAAGCTCCCTTCAAAAAGACTTTAACATTTGTAATTCAATGTTTGGTAGTTTACTTAGAGAAAGACGATTTGAAAACAGTGGTAAATCAATTAAAGTGGATTTTATATTTTACTTTTTTTACTCCTCGTTTAATTGATTAAACGGTATTTCACGGGAAATTACTTATCCCTTAACACCGCACCGCATTTGTCTGCCAAATTATCAAGAACGGTTTGCATGGTTCCGTTAATTTCATCTTCCGTAAGGGTACGTTGCGGATTGCGGAAGAAAATTTTATAGGCCATGGATTTGTAGCCCTCTTCGATTTGGGAGCCTTTGTAAACGTCGAAAAGTTCGATGCTTTCAAGGTTGGCTTTAACGGAGGCGGAGATGGTGCCGGTAATTTCCTTGTGGGTAACGCTGTCTTTCACTGTTATTGCTATATCACGCTTTATGCCGGGGTAACGTGGCAAGGGGATGTATTGGCGACCGGGGCTGATGTTTTCTTGTAAATCGCTTACGTTAATATGGGCCACTAAAGCCTTAGTGCCGATTTCGTAAGCGGAAAGCACAGCAGGGTGAACCTCTCCCATAAAGCCGATTTGTTTGCCGTTTACCGAAATAACGGCACAACGACCCGGATGCATATAGTTTATAGTTGTTTCGGGTGAAAAGTCAAGGTCTTTAATGTCCAAGCGGTCAAATAATTGCTCGATTACGCCTTTTAAATCAAAGAAATCGGACTTGCCGTATTGACCTACGCAGAGAATTAAGGGTTCTACAGGCAATTCCTTTAAGGGCAGTTCCTTAGGCAGGAATATCTTGGACATTTCGAACAGGGCAACATCCTCGTTACGGCGGTTGTAGTTATTGGAAAGTGAAGTCAACATAGCGTTTAACATAGAGGTACGCATAACACTGAAATCTTCGCCAAGAGGGTT
This sequence comes from uncultured Defluviitaleaceae bacterium, assembly GCA_964392115.1. Classification (GTDB taxonomy): domain Bacteria; phylum Bacillota; class Clostridia; order Lachnospirales; family WRBF01; genus CAYXWM01. Next base: position 17,321 of record CAYMOU010000009.1, read on the forward strand.
GCTTACTTTTACGGCTGAACGTAATGTATGACCGTCTTCCAACTGCAATTTATCGAATACTTTGGGGCTTTCGAAGCTGTAAGTCATGGCTTCGCAGTAGCCAAGGCTTACCATGGTATTCTTAATTGTATCCTCCATAATTTGGGAGTTGGTTTTCTTGCCCATGGTAGCCGTTTGATCCGGCAAGCCGAAAGGAATTTTATCGTAGCCGTAGAAACGAACCACTTCTTCCGCCAAGTCCGCTTCCATTTGAATATCGGTGCGGTTGGTGGGAATGGTAGCAACGTTGTTTTTTGTGGTGATGCCAACCATTGCAAGATAGTTTGACATTTCTTTATCGGTAATATCTATACCCAGCAGAGCGTTTATGCTTGCAGGGCTGTATTTTACTTTCCAAGGCTCCAGCTTGTTGGGGTAGCAGTCTGCTATGCCGGCAACAACTTCGCCGCAACCCAGTAATTCAACCAATTGAGCCGCACGATTAACGGCTGTATAGGCAAGGTTGGGATCTAGGCCTTTTTCGAATTTGCCTGAGGAATCAGTACGTAAGCCCAGTTTCTTTGAGGTGTTGCGGATGTTGGGGCCGTTAAAGGTGGCTGACTCAAAGAGTATGGCTGTGGCGTTTTCCGTAATTTTGGAGTTTTCGCCGCCCATAACACCGGCGATTGCTACGGCCTTTTCCGGGTCTGCAATAACCAACATGGACTTGTCCAATTTACGTTCTACGCCGTCAAGAGTGGTGAAAACCTCGCCTTCTTCAGCGTTTCGAACTACGATTTGTCTGTTTGCAATATTGTCTATATCAAAGGCGTGCATGGGTTGACCAAGTTCAAGCATAACATAGTTTGTTATGTCAACTATGTTGTTTATGGGACGTAAGCCTGCCGCTATTAATCTGTGTCTTAACCACAGAGGCGATGGCTGGATTTTAACGTTTTTAACCGCTCTGGCGGCGTAACGTGGGCAAAGCTCGGGGTTTTTAATGTCTATGGCTATCATGTCGTTCACGTTGCCCTTTGCTTCTTCTTTTACGGCTATTTCCGGAGGATTAAAGGGTACACGGAAGGTTGCTGCGGCTTCTCTTGCTATACCCACAACCGAGAAACAATCCGCTCTGTTGGAGGTAATTTCAAATTCAACCACGTCGTCGCAAAGTTGTAAAACTTCACGAACATCGGCGCCCAAGGGTTGTTCATCTTTGAAAATGTAAATGCCGTGTTCTGGGGCTTCCGGGTAGTCTTGAACGGTGTAGCCCAGTTCTTCTATAGAGCAGAGCATACCTTGGGATTCTACCCCACGAAGTTTGCCTGTTTTGATTTTTTGGCCGCCGGCTACCACCGAGCCGTGGGTTGCCACGGGAACTATAGCGCCCTCAAAAATATTGCTTGCACCGGTAACGATTTGTAAGGGTTTGTCGCCGCCTATATCTATTTTAGTAACAAGCAGTTTGTCTGCCTGTTCGTGTTTGGTGATTTCCAAAATTTTGCCGGTTACTATACCTTGCAGTTCCTTGCACAGGCTGACCACGGTTTCCACCTTAGAGCCGGACATGGTCATTTCGTGAATAAACTCTTGCATGGTGCAGTTAACGTTTGCATACTCTTTCAGCCAGGACATAGGTATGTTCATCAGAATTTCTCCTTTATGTGTATTAAAAAAAGAAAGACCTTGAGGGAAACTTTTTCTGAAGAAAAAGTTTCCCTCAAACTCCCTTCAAAAAGACTTTAACATTGGTTATGGGTTTATTGATCAGAGATTTAAGATTAAAAGCAATCAGACCTCTGTTAGCCTAAAATTTATAATAATTACTTATTAAAACACTATACACGAAAAATGGCAATATAAAATTATGCGGGAGAGAAAAAATACGCTTAAAATAGCATATAGCCTAACCCTTTGGCAAACCGGAGTTTGGGTAGGGAAAGGCTTAATAATTTTGTTGATATATGGTTTTTGGGCAAAATCGGAAGTTAATTAGATTCTTAACAAACAGCGGAATTCTAAACCCGGTTTCGTGTAGAAACTGCTGTTTAGCGTCTTTCTTTGTCCCGTTCCAAGATGGGTATGGTTTTAATAAATTCATCGTTGTTTTCGGTTTTGTATAGGGTGTCAGTAATTTGCTCGGTTAATTCTGCTGTGGGTAGGTGGCCGGAAAGGCGTCTTATGGTGTAGATTCCCTCCAGTTCTCCGGTGGTCAGCAGGTATTCTTCTCGTCTTGTGCCGGATTTTAAAATATCTATGGCAGGGAAGATACGTTTTTCGGATAAGCGTCTGTCTAAAACCAGTTCCATGTTGCCGGTACCTTTGAATTCTTCATAGACCACATCATCCAGTTTGGAGCCTGTATCTACCAAAGCTGTAGCCAGAATGGTTAGCGAGCCGCCTTCTTTCATATTACGTGCGGCACCGAAGAATTTTTTGGGCATATACAGGGAAGCCGGGTCAAGACCGCCGGAAAGGGTTCTTCCGCTGGGCGGTACGGTAAGGTTATAGGCACGGGCCAGTCTTGTAATGCTGTCCAGCAGGATAACCAGGTCTTTGCCCTGTTCCACCAGACGTTTGGCACGCTCCAGAACCATCTCTGCCACTCTTTTGTGGTGTTCCGGTTGTTCGTCAAATGTGGAATAAATAACGTCTACGTTTTTGCCCACCAAGGACTGTTGCATATCGGTTACTTCTTCCGGTCTCTCGTCTATCAATAAAACAATCAAATGGGTTTCGGGATGATTTTGGATAATAGCAGAAGCGATTTTTTTAAGCAAAACTGTTTTGCCTGCCTTTGGTTGAGCAACGATAAGTCCTCTTTGCCCTTTGCCCAAGGGTGCAATCAAATCGATGAGACGTGTGGACAGCTCGGTACGAACGGTTTCAAGATGAATTTTTTTGTTTGGAAAAATAGGTGTCAATTCTTCGAAATTGGGGCGTTTTGAAGCTGTATCGGGATTATCTCCGTTAATGCTTTTTACATAAAGCAAGGCGGAGAATTTTTCGCCTTCTTTGGGAATGCGGATATTTCCCTCTACCAAGTCACCCGTTTTTAAATTAAAACGGCGGATTTGAGACGGTGAAATATAAATATCTTTTCCGCCGGGCAGGAAGTTTTCTTTACGAAGGAATCCGTAACCGTCCGCCAGTACTTCCAAAACCCCTCTTTCCACCAGACCCGAATCCAGAGCGTCGGTATTTTGGCGACGGAAAGTTTTTATTTGAGCCTCCGGTTTTTGGCTTATGCCGTTAAGCTCGGGGTTTGAAGAAGCGTTTTCTTCGGGGTTTATGGGTACGGGAGCCGGGGCAACCGCAGGAAGAGCCGCCGGTCGTTGTATAATACCTGTGTTTTGGGAACGCTCGGTAATTTCCGGGGTAGCAATCACCGTATCCGAACCGGGTGTTTGCAGCGGAATAACATTTGACCTTTTGGTATCCGTTACGTTTGGTATTTCCGTCTGAATTAGGACTTTTTCGTTAGTTCCGTGGGATATGGCTGTGTTACCGTTTCCGTTGACCGGTGAATACGCCCTGTTATTAAACTTATGATGAGATTTATCCGGTTTTTCGGTAATTTCCGACTGTTCGGAAATGTCGGCAACGGACAAGGTATCGTCAGCGAGTTTGGGAGTACTTTGGGAAAGCTTGCTGCGTTGTTCGCTGAGCCATTCTATCAGCTGAGTCTTTCGGTACTTTGTCACTGATTTTAAGCCCAGTTCCTTTGCCTGCTCCCTAAGCTCTCCCAAGCTCATTTGACTGTTGTTCATATTGCCCTCCTATTGCGGAATCTTTAATACTTGACCAACCCTGATGCTGTCAGAGGTCAAGTTGTTTGCTGTCCTAATCTTGGCAATATTGTCCGGCGTGCCTTTGCCATACAATTTTGCCGCTATTCTACTCAAAGTGTCTCCGCCGACTACAGTATAGGTGCTTTCGCCGGAACCGGTAGGAGGAGCGGAAGTTCCGGGGGCTTCCTCAGAATCGGTATTTACCACCTGTTCGATCTCTTCCGGAGAAACGATGGCTTTTAATTGAGCCACTTGAAGTTCAAGAGCGTCCAAGCGTTTTGCCATAGCTTCGTTTTGAAGCTTAACTTGGGAAAAGTCTGCCGATTCTACGGTTTTGGTTTCCAAATCTTTTTGTGCATCAGCCAAGGATACATTATCCGTATTTATCTTGTAAATCAAAGCCGCCAATACGGCAAGGACTACAACAAAAACGGAAATCACAGCGATTTTCAATGACCTCGGTGCTGCTGTCAGCCTAAAGCCCTCATCTTTTTTATGGGTCATAAGGCTGTTCATTTTTGGCTTTTGGTAGGATTTGTTAAGGCTGCCCAAGTTGCTTTGAGTACGAGTCGTGCCGGGGGAACGCGTGTCGCGTTGGGATTTGCGGAAAGTTTCCATATCGTAATCCATTTCCTCCGCTACTTGATTATAATTACCCGAATTGCTCAGGTTTGGCTTTGCTTTATTCTCCGACGGACTCAAGGCAGGTCTAATAGTGCCGGTACGACGATCCGAATCTACCCTGTCCTTTTGGATTTTTTCCTGCAATTCACGAAGTATGGTACTGTGAGATGTAGGTGTTTGAGACAGGTCGCTTAAAATCTTTGGTGTACGCAGGGTGCCCTCTGCACGCATGGTTTCGGATACGGTTCTTTGAGGATTATTGTCCGCAACCCTTTCGCTAAAGTTGCGTTCGGGAATGGTGCGGTTTGATGATGGGCCGGCATAGTCCTCAAAAACATCATATGTATCATCAGGTTCGTATTGTTCCTGTTGTTTGAATTTTGTTCTTTTGTTATCACGAACTTTGCTAAACCGGTTAGAGCTTTCAAGCTCGTTATCCGGGGGCAAATTGCCTTGGCTTTTTTTGTTTTGACCGGTGTTTTCGTTCCTGCTGTTATAATCTTTGTAGCCTGAGACCAGGGTTTCGGGTCTGGCTTTCATTCCGTCAAACAATTTGCCTACGGCATTTCTGGATACATCGTCGTAATCTGTTTTACCGGTGAAAATGTCGTTGTCATTAGCTTTTTTAATGGTAATCCCCTCCATCTTTGGTGTTTTGGGTACAAGCCATTTCAAGCCACAAAAACCGAATTTCTGTGTAAAATGCTTATTTTTGCTTGTTTTGCAAGCTTTCAACCTTATGCGGATTTTTATAAAAAAAATTCAACAAAATAGGACGGTTGCTTTAGACATAGATTCGGTATATTATAAAATATAATAAATAATAAATTTTATTTTATAATTTTTTTAAGTCTGTGTCAAGAAATAGTAATATTCCCCTCTTTACATAATAGTAATTATTATTTATACTGGTATTGATGCAGAACTGTTTAAAAAACCGGTTTTTGCACCAAACAAAAACAACTTAAATCCGTTAATGACCCCGTCAGGCTTATTCAGTTATTGAATATCATTTGATAAAGGATGTGAGCATATGAAGATAGAAAAAATCAGCGAAAGCCAAGTTAAATTTGTATTGTCCAAGACAGACTTGTCCGACAGAGACATTAGAATAACCGAGCTTGCTTATGGTTCGGAAAAGACTCAAGAGCTGTTTAGAGAAATGCTGGAACAGGCTTTTTATGAATGCAACTTTGTTACGGAAAACATACCACTTATGATAGAGGCAATACCTGTTTCCCAAGAATCTATAGTTATTATTGTGACAAAGGTATCCAACCAAAAGCAAATCGAAGACAAATTTAATCTCTTGCCCAGAAGTCAAGACGCACACCGCTTTAAGTTCAAGTCCAAGGGAGCTATAGAACCCGAGGCCAAGACAGAAAAGGACAACAGCATATCCATATTCTCCTTTGAAAATCTTGACCAGGTAACTAGCCTTTCTTTAAGACTGTATACCAAATTTACAGGCACCAATACATTATTTAAGAACGAGAAAAGATATTACTTGTTCCTTAAAAATGACGAGCCGGATGACGATATTTCAACCGAAAGCCTGGATGCCATACTCAGCGAGTACGGACAAAAACACGTTTCTACCCTTACCGCCAAACATTATCTGGACGAGCACGGCGAGATTATCATAGCCGATTCGGCCATTAAAATTTTGGCAGAGTACTGACGCTTATAGTCAAATGCTGATTAAAGAGTAACAAAAGCGTAAATTCCCGGTGGTGAGCCACCGGCGGTTTTCCTTGAAAAACACATGAGCCAACCGTTCACGAAGAATAGCTTTTGTTACTATTCCTTGTTCATTTGTGTATAACGCCCGGCGTACTTTACATTTCGGCTTATCCTTATATATTATGGGTAAGCCGGAGTTGCGCCCTGTAAGGCGGTTAAGAAAAATATGTATACTTGTGAATAAATTATCCGGAATATTTCCGGTTGGGAATGCATATTGTTTACATATACAGGTATAACTATGTATTGCCTAAACGCAAGCATTTCTTATTATAATAAGTTTTATTAATATAAATCCAACAGCGGTGTTTGTCAATTTGTTTTTACCTGCTTTTTATTATAATATTAGACATTTTTTCCTTTTTAGGGCAAGGTTTGTCGATATACTTTATGTAAATTGCATAATTTTACAGGGTCGTTTCCGAAATAGCTCGGAAACGTTTTTTTGTTTTTATGCATAAATATATTTCTTGCGAAATTACTTTTTTATGATCTTCATTCAAAGATTTCGCAAGAAATTCCCTTAATCTTTATTCTTGCAAATTGCGATTTTTACAATTTTGCAAGAACTCTAATATACTAACACATATTTTGAAAGATTTTACAGGTAATATTTAGCATCAAAAAGCTTCAGTCAAAATACACGTTTTTCACAGTAATTATTGCAAAAAGGAAACCGAATTTAGGCTTCCTTAACATTTTTGCTATATTTTACATACCTTTACTTTAGCTACTCTTTTTTCGTCCACTTCTATTACTTTAAATATTAAACCGTTAAATTCCACCACAGATTCATCGTTTTGAGCCGGTATTCTTCCCAATTGTCCCATGATAAAACCGCCAAGGGTATCGTAATTATCCGATGGCAGGTCTACTTTGAAATACTCCGAAACAAAGTCCAAGTCAGTAATGCCGTTTATTATAAAGGTGCTGTCGTCTACCTTTTCTATTTCTTTCTCAATTTCGTCATCTTCGTCGAATATATTGCCCACTATTTCTTCCAACAAGTCCTCCAATGTGACTATGCCTGCCGTTCCGCCGTATTCGTCTATAACTACGGCCATATGGGTGTTACTTCTCTGCAATTCCTTAAACAATATATCCGTGCGTTTGGAGGTAGGGACATAATAGGGTTGTCGAATAATTCCGCTTAGTTTGAAATCGTCTTTTTGTGCCGCACCGGTCATATAAGTAATAAGCTGCTTGGAATGCAAAATACCCACTATGTTATCAATGTTATCTTCATAAACCGGAATACGGGAATATTTTTCATCGTTTACGAAATTTATGACCTCGTTAAAATCCGCTTCTATGGGCAGAGCCGCAATTTCCGTTCTGTGGGTCATAATCTCGTCTATGGTTTTGTTGTTAAACTCGAAAATATTGTTAATCATTTCTTTTTCGGTTTCGTGTATGGTGCCCTTTTCTTCGCCTACGTCAACCATTAACAATATTTCTTCCTCGGTTACATGCTCGTCTTCTTGGTTTGGGTCTACCCCGAAGAGCCTGAACAAACCGTTGGTTGTAGCGGTCAACAATTTTACAAAAGGTGCTGTTATTTTGGAAACAAAATTTAAGGGCTTGATTATTGCCATGGAAAAGGACTCTGCCTTCCTCATAGCTACTCGCTTGGGTATTAGTTCACCAAAAAGCAAGTTAAAAAAAGATAGCAGTATTGTAATGCTGAATGCCGCAATACCGCTTAAAACGTCTTGAGACAGTCCCAAACCCAGGTTCCTCATAAACTCCACAAACATTGAGGTGAAGTTCTGTGCGGCAAAGGCACTGGCCAAAAAGCCCGAAAAGGTATTGCCTATCTGAATGGTAGCCAGAAATTTGCCGGGCTCTGAGAGTAGTTTTTTAACCATACCGGCTTTTTTGTTGCCGTCCTCAGCCATAGAACGTATTTTATAATCGTTTAAACTGATTAATGCCATTTCCGAACCGGAGAAAAAAGCACTGAGTAAAATCAGTACAACCAATAATGTTATTTGGGTTAACAATTTATTCACCCTCCGCATATGAAACGTCTGAAAAGACGAAATTTCCTTTGTTTTTTCTGATTTATACTGCAAAAACAAGTATGTTTAGGGCAAAGGCTCTCCTTACGCCGAAACCTACCGTTGTTGTATTATAGCATAAAACTATGCCAATTTTTTATATTTTCATTATTTTTCTGTAAAATTTATATTTCATTTGCATTACTCAAATTAAAAACCGTAATTCTTATATAACATTATAATGTTTAAATATCGCATAAAAATATAGCGTAATTTATGTCAAAAAAATTAATGTTTATAAGGGTAAAAAAGCAGGCTGAAATACAGCCTGCTTTTTGTTTCTTAAATCTTTACCAACGGTACATGACCGGTTATTGTCAAATACTTCTCTTTTGTTGCCAAACCGCCCCGGATGTGGCGTTCGGACTTGTTAACTTCCAACACCTGCCTTGCCTCGCCGGCAAGCTTTGGATTGATTTTGATAAGTCTTTCAGTCACGTCCTTATGTACTGTGGATTTACTGATACCGAACTTCTTGGCAGTCTCCCTGACCGTAGCATTACTATCGATTATGAATTTCGCAACTTCCACGGCGCGTTCCTCGATATATGCTTTCATGAGTTGCCCTCCTTATTACATCGTTCAGTCTTATATATATGTCAAATTAATAAGAATTTAGAACGAAATATTCAGAAGTCCGGTCGGTTTTTAGAATTTTTTATAGGGACGAAACCCGAGTTTGTTGTTTTTCGGGAGTATAAATTTTCATCAAAATGACAAAATATCAATGATAAGCGGAGAAATAACCGGACTAAAAGTTTTTTCATTACCGCTAAAAACAGGTACAGTGGGGAGGAATGAGTTTGTTTGGTAAAATAATGACTTTCACTTTAATATGTGTGGCAATAATCTGCTTAATCGTAATATACGTATGGCTGTTTGGCTCGGGGCATCAGCAAAGGGGCTATAACGGAACCTTTGTGTACAGCGGTGACTTTATATGAATGTTTATATAAAACCTCCCAGAAAGGTTATTATTACTTCCAAACGTCAAATTACCGTAAAGGATATTACGGAGGTTATAGCGGAGCCTGCCGTTAAATCAAAAATCGGCGATATGGTGCTTATAGACCTAAACAATCGTATGCCCAAAAACAAGGCCGATTTTTTGGTTTCCGTTTCGGATATAGTTAAGCTGATAAACAAGTCCTACCCCCAACACTCGGTAAATAACCTGGGAGAGCAGGATACTTGGATTGAATACAAAACCGAAAAAAGCAAGGATAACTCCCTGTTTAAAATATCAAAGATAGTCTTTGTGGTTTTGGTGCTGTTTTTCGGCTCTATGACGGCTATTATGGCCTTTCATACGGATGCCCAAATGGACAAGGTTTTTGAAAATTTTTATTATATTATGACCGGTACACGCACAGAAAAACCGCTGGTTTTAACCCTATCCTATTCCATAGGTTTGGGTGTTGGTATAATAGCGTTTTTCAACCACCTTTTCGGCAAAAAAATTACCGACGACCCCACACCCATAGAAGTTGAAATGTCTGTATACGAAACCGAAATTAACGACACCATGATAGACAACCTGGCAACCCAACAACACCGAGATAAAAAGGAGAGCGGAAATGACTCTTAAACTGGCCTTTTTAGCATTTTTCGGTTTCAGTACGGGCTTGGTTATTTCGGGAGCGGTCTTTGCGTTTATTTCGGTAGTCGGCGTTATACAGCGTCTGGCACAAAAAACCCAAACCACCGGTTACATTATGCTTTACGAAGAAGCCATAGCCATCGGCGGAATTATAGGCCTAACCGCCATTATATATAACTATTATATTCCCGTGGGATTGTTTTTGGGTGCCATATTCAGTGCCTGTATAGGCGTATTTTACGGGCTTTTGGCGCTATCCCTTGCAGAAATCCTAAACGCTATTCCTATTCTTACAAGAAGGGCAAGGATACAAAAGGGTATGTTTTACTTTGTTATGGCACTTGCCTTGGGTAAATTGGCCGGTTCAATATTGTATTTTACAGTGTCCGGCTTCTTTAAACCGTCATAAGTTACGGATTTTCAATCAAAAAGAACAGGGGTAAATTTTATGGAACAAAATAAGGCTGCAAAGCAGCGTTACAGCAAACTGGTAGAAGAGGTTTCACCCAACAGCAACTTGTTTCTTGACATGATAAAGGCGTTTATAGTAGGCGGTTTGATTTGCTGTTTGGGTCAATTTATTGTTAATTGGCTGATAAAATCCAACCTGTCTAAAGACGATGCAAGTATGTATTGCTCGGTAATACTTATATTTCTGGGCGTATTTTTTACCGGCTTGGGTCTTTACAACAAACTGGGAAAATTCGCCGGTGCCGGCTCGGTAGTGCCCATAACCGGCTTTGCCAATTCGGTTGCCGCACCGTCTATAGAGTTTAAAAAAGAAGGCTATATTTTGGGTGTTGGTGCAAAGATGTTTATTGTGGCCGGCCCTGTAATTCTGTACGGCACTTTGGCATCGGTAGTAACGGGAATTATTTATTATTGGCTGAAATCACGGTAGATTGTAAATAAGCGAGGGAAGTTATGCAAAAACGCAGAGGCGAAAAAACCATAGTATTTGAAAAACCCATAAATATTTTATCCACGGCCTCGGTTGTAGGGCCTAAAGAAGGCGAAGGCCCGCTTGCGGCTTATTTCGATACTGTTTTAGAGGATAACTATGCAAACGAAAAAAGCTGGGAAGCCGCCGAAAGCAAGATAGTCAAGCAATGCTTCGAATTGGCTTTAAGCAAGGCCGGTTGCAGCCCTAAAGACGTAGATTACGTAATCTCCGGGGACTTGCTTAACCAATCCGTAGGTTCTACCTTCGGTATACGTGACCTAAACATACCTTTTTTCGGCATATTCGGGGCCTGTTCTACCATGGGTGAGGGCATGAGCTTGGGTGCTATACTTATAGACGGCGGCTTTGCCGATAAGGTATTGGTTGGGGCTTCCAGCCATTTTTGTGCGGCTGAAAAGCAATTCCGCTTTCCCTTGGAGTTAGGTACTCAAAGACCGCCTACAGCCTCTTGGACGGTTACCGGTGACGGCTCGGCTGTTTTGTCACGTGAAGGTGAAGGGCCGTTTATTACCGCCGTAACCACCGGAAAAATAGTGGATATGGGTATATCCGATGCTGCCAATATGGGCGCTGCAATGGCTCCGGCGGCGTTGGATACCTTAATATCTCACTTTAAGGATATGAATACCAAGCCCGAGGACTATGACCTGATAGTTACCGGAGATTTGGGGCATATAGGTCGGGAATTGGTGGTAAGGCTGGCAGCCGAAGAGGGTTATATTCTGGGTGATAACTACACAGATTGCGGTATACTTATTTTCGATAAGGAAAAGCAGGATACCCATGCAGGCGGTAGTGGTTGCGGTTGTTCAGCCGTTACATTTGCAGGATATTTATTGGACTGCATGAAAAAGGGTAGCATAAATAAACTGCTGTTTATACCCACCGGCGCTTTAATGAGCCCTACAAGTACCCAACAGGGTGAAAGTATACCGGGTATTGCTCATGCGGTAGTTATAGAGAATAGGCTGCCCGGTTAGAAGATAACCCAAACTCCTTTCAAAAAAACTTGACAATTTTGGTGTTAAGCTAACTGTTTGAAATTGATTGAATTGACAAACAAAAAAAGAAACCGTAACTCACCGGTTTCTTTTTTTGTTGCATACCTATCCTAAGAAAAGCTGTACCCAATACAGATTACCTCCGGATTTATATGCTCCTACGGCTAATTGAGTAAAGCTTGGGTCCATTATATTTCTTCTGTGCCCTTCAGAGTTCATCCAGCCGTTCATAACTTCCTTGGGTGAAGCGTATCCGTATGCGATGTTTTCTCCCGCAGCCCTGTAGCTTACGCCGCTTTCTTTGTATACGGTGAAAAAATCTCTGCCGTCAGGTCTGGTGTGTTCGAAAAGTTGGCTGATTTCCTGCGCCCTAGTTTTGGCCCCGGAGCGTAATTTTTCGTTCATAGTTAAGGGTTTCAGGCCTTCCTTTGCACGTTCTTGGTTCACCAGACGTAATACTTCATCTTCCATGGCACTCACATCCTCATCTTGGTATGTAGTGTCATTGAAAGCTTGGTCATCGCCCGGATAGTCGTTTAAATGGTCCTCATAGTCATCGGTAATGTTGGGTGTTCCTGTTCCGTCGGAGAAAAGCACGGTTTTGGTTTTGTTGTTCCAATCCACCTTATAACCCAAGGCCTCCGCAAAGGCTCTCATGGGCACATAGGTGCTGCCGTTGAGAACCAAGGGCTCTACCGTATTGCCGTTAGAATCCACCAATTTTAAAGTTTTTCCGTTATATGTGGCCTTAATGTTGTTATAGTCCACTTTTACATAATCAGACCCTATTTTAGCCACAGCCGTAAACCCAAACGCCAAAACGGTAAGGGTAAAAATTACGCCCGTGAGAAACGAAACAATACGTGTTCTCAAAAAATACACCTCCGGTAGATTTATGTTTATTTAATTATATTATTATTAAACTTGTCATAAAGTATATACTTTTTAATAATTTTTGAAGGCGAATTTGACGATAGTTCATTCAAGAGGTGATATATATGACGTCTGTATCCGGCGTAAGCCCAAGCAACTATGATTATACCCGGCCTTGCATGGCGAAAGAAACCCTTTTACCGGGTGATAGCTTGACTTTCGAAGAAACCCGGGTTTTAAACGAGGTTAAGGAAATTCTTGCGCAGTACGGGTTCGAGGATAAAATTGTGCTAAACAAGGGTAAGCTGCAGCATAACGGCATGACCATTGAAGCCTTTGGCTTTATCGGCTCCGTTACGGAAGAAAGCGGTTATTTTTCCATGGGAACAACCTTTTTAAAACGTATGGCAACAGACCCGGATTTTAAGCGTGAAATGCTTGAAGGTGTAAGAGAACAGGCAAAACAGCAGAAACAACAGGAAGAAATAAACAAAAGTTACATGCCGGAGAAAAAGACTATAACCATACCTTCTCGCTTAAACTCTCCGTTCGCAGTTGATGAGGATATAAAGCGCTTGTATTCGAAAACTCAAATGAAAGCAGTAGGAAAAATTACAGGCTTATATGCCTCTAATTTTTCTTATATGTAATACTAATTCCATTTAAAACAGTAGATAAAAATTTGCAATTTAGACAAAGATCCAAGTATAATTTGCAAATTTTTATCCTTCATTAAATATGGAATTAGTATAAAACAAAAAACGCCGTCACGGGTATTCGTGAAGGCGTTTTTTGTTCTATTTTATATCAATATAAATTTCTTACTTTAAACTCTTTTTCGGCTTCTCTGCGTTGGTCTTTTTTGGCTAGGGTGTCTCGTTTATCATACAATTTCTTACCCTTTGCCAGCGCTATATCCAGTTTCACCCATGAACCTTCGAAATAAATCTTCGTAGGTATGAGGGCAAAACCGTCTTTCATAACCGCACCGAAAAGCTTGCTTATTTCAGAGCGGTGTAACAGCAGGCGCCTTGTCCGCAAGGGGTCTTTGTTGAAAATATTGCCTTGCTCGTAAGGGCTGATATGCAGATTTTCTATATACGCCTGTCCGTTATAAATCTTAACGTAACTGTCTTTTAGGTTGCATCTGCCGGCCCTTAGGGACTTTACTTCCGTGCCCACCAGTTCTATGCCGGCTTGATATGTGTCCTCAATAAAATAGTCGTGAAAGGCTTTTTTATTGTTGGCTATAAGTTTGGATTTTTTAGTTGGCAATACTGAATCCCACCTCGTCGCAACTGCTGAGCAGTTCTTTTACTTTTGCTGCCGCTTTTTCTTTGTTTGCGTCAAAATCGGAAGCTACCAGTGTGATTATGTCTGCTATTTCGGTCATTTGAACTGTGTTTAAGCCTCTGGTGGTCATGGCAGGTGTACCCAGACGGATACCGCTGGTGGTGTTCGGCGGTTGAGGGTCGAAAGGAATGGCATTTTTGTTGCAGGTAATGCCCACTTCGCCCAGTCTGTTTTCCATTTCCTTGCCGGTAACGTTGAATTTACGGGTATCCACCAACATTAAGTGGTTGTCTGTTCCGCCGGAAACCAAGTCGAATCCGTTTTCTATAAGTCTGCCGGACAGAGCCTTGGCATTAGCCAAAACTTTGCCGCAATAATCTGTGTAAGCTGTGGTTGCGGCTTCTTTTAAGGCAACGGCTTTTGCGGCGATAACGTGCATTAAGGGGCCGCCTTGAATACCCGGGAATACGGCTTTGTCTACTGCTTTGGCAAATTCAGCCTTGCACATAATAAGACCGCCTCTGGGGCCACGGAGTGTTTTGTGGGTGGTGGTGGTTACAAAATCTGCGTAAGGCACAGGGCTTTGATGGTGACCTGTGGCTATAAGACCGCTGATATGGGCTATATCCGCCATTAAGTAAGCACCGATTTCTTTTGCCACTTCGCCAAAGGGTTTGTAATCAATTTCTCTTGGGTATGCGCTGGCGCCTACAACTATCATTTTCGGGCGATGTTGAAGGGCAAGTTCACGCATTTTGTCGTAATCTATACGGCCGGTTTCTTTGGTTACGCCGTAGGATACAACGTTGAAGTATTTGCCGGACATATTTACCGGGCTGCCGTGGGTTAAGTGACCGCCGTGGGCCAAGTCCATACCCAAAATGGTGTCGCCGGGTTTAAGCATGGCAAAGAATACAGCCATGTTGGCTTGTGCGCCGGAGTGAGGTTGCACGTTGGCATGGTCTACCCCAAAAAGTCGTTTGGTACGCTCGATGGCCAATTCTTCTACAAGGTCAACATATTGGCAACCGCCGTAGTAGCGTTTTCCGGGCAGACCTTCTGCGTATTTATTGGTAAGGCAAGAGCCCATAGCTGCCATTACCGCTTTGGAAACGAAGTTTTCCGATGCTATCAGTTCTATTCTGTCTCTCTGACGGTCGGATTCTTGGTTAATCAAATGAGCTATTTCGGGGTCGATACGTTTGATTTCGCTAACGTTATACATAGTAGCCTCCTGTTTTATGCTGTGGGATAATAAGCCAATCAAAATGAGTTAAAGGATTAAAACCTTGGGGAAACTTTTTTTGAAGAACAAGTTTTCCTCAAGCCCTTTCAAAAAGACTTTATAATTTATTGAAAGAGAACTGTCCATAACTATAAATCATACTCGATTGGAAAAATTACAATTCATCTGTACCTTCTGTTTCTATTTGAACGCAACCTTCGGGAACGGGAATATCTGTACCGAGATTGACGTCGTTTTGCTAAAATAATTATGCCGACAATTATTATAATCAAAGCGGCGAAATATGGCAACGAGTTTACGGAAAAAATAAAATTCTTTGCTTGGGTGAAGTAATAGTTCATATCGCTTTCAAAGTTGCGTTCCAAAACTTCGTTTTGAGTGATAACATCGCCCTTGAAAAGCACTTGGCCGTCAAGGATATATTCAACAGTACCCACAACTTGGGCTTCCGCTAAGGGTGCTTTTAAATATGCGGACGGTTCCGGCTTGGGTTCTTTTTGGTTTTTGTCGGCTTCACGAACTTTTTCCGTTTCTTCCTCGGTGGGTAAAAATTCTGATTTATAAGTAATCTTTTGAGTAATATTTTTGGAATCTGCAAAGTTTAAAAATTGGGTTTGGGTTTCGTTTGTAAGGACGGTAAGCGTGTCCGGCTCGCCAAGGCGGCTGTTTACCAAACGTATGTTTTCATCCAAAACACCTTCTTTGCCTACGGTTACGTAGCCGAAGTTTTTAAACCCGTAATCAAACAACTTTTTGCTGTCAAACCAGCGTTCAGGTTCAGGTGAGTAAAACACCACGGAAATCAATTTTACATCGCCTTTTTCGGCAGACGCCGCAACGCAATGTGAGGCTTCGTCATGGAAGCCGGTCTTTAAGCCTGTTGCATAAGGATACCCATATTCTTCCGAATTTATAAGCAGATTATGACTTTGCCAGTCGTATTGGCTTATTCTTAGGTTGGGGTCTGTGTTGTTTTCAACGCTTGGGCCGGTGTAGCTTTTTTCAGCCGAAATTTGTCGGATAAGGTCATTTTTCACGGCGGCACCGGCTATTAAAGCCATATCCCTTGCGGTGGTGTAATGGTTAGGGTCGTGGAAGCCGTGAGGGTTGATAAAATTACTGTTGTTTGCGCCCAGTTCTTTAGCCTTGGCGTTCATTAAATCGCTGAATTTTTTCTGTATGGTTGCGTAGTCCGGCTGTTCGCCTTCTTTTTTTGTGATAACTGCCTTAGCCGCCAGACAGGAGCTGTCGTTACCGGAGACAATAATTAAGGCTCTGATTAGGTTTTTTATGCTTAAAGCTTCGCCCTCACGGTGCTTTGCAAGGCTGGAGCCACGTGGTGCTTTAAAGATTTCGGGGCCTGCTGTAATAATTTCATCCGGTTGGAAATAATCCAGCACTATCATAGCCGTAAGCAGTTTGGTCATTGAAGCCGGGTACATACGCTCGTTTTCTGCCTTGGCATAGAGGACCTTGCCGGTGGTTTCTTCAACCAGAATTGCGGATTTTGCTGTCAGTTCCAAGGTTTCGGCATAGATAGTCCGGCCGAAAATCGGTATACATATTATTAATAAAACAACAAACAGTTTAAGTCGTCTCATGCTCACTCCTAACTTTTCGAGGGTAAAAATCCCTTTGAAAAAACCGGTAATACACAATTAGACATTATAACACAGCAGTACCGGCGGTGCAATGTATGCTTAGGTGGCAAGCGTTGCATTCGGGTTTTCTTGCCTTACAGATTTTTCTGCCGTGGGCTATAATTTGGGTGTTATATCGTATCCACGCATCTTCGGGCAAAACCTTCATCAGGTCGAATTCTATTTTTTCCGGGTCTGTGGCGGCGGTTAACCCAAGGCGGTTGGAGACTCGTTTTACGTGGGTATCCACCACTATTGAAGGTATGGAGAAAATATGTCCTCTCACCACGTTTGCGGTTTTGCGGCCTACCCCGGGCATAATTGTTAAATCCTCTATAGCGGAGGGCATTTGGGATTTGTACTTGTCTATTAATATATTCGAGGTTTGTATTATGTGTTTCGCTTTGGTTCTGTAAAATCCGGTACTGCGGATATCTTCTTCCATTTCGGCAAGGTCGGCGTTTGCAAAGGCCTCTAGGCTGTTGTATTTTTTGAACAGTGTTTCTGTGACCAAGTTCACCCTGTCATCGGTGCATTGAGCCGACAGTATGGTAGCAATAAGCAGTTCGTAAGGTTCGGTATAGTTTAGGTAGCATTTTGTCAGGTTCGGGTAAAGCTCGTCAAGTTTATCCAGTATGTATTCAACTTTATCTGTCATATTCCTCCTGCGCTTTCGTAGTGGGTGTGTAGTGGCGGTAAATATAATAAAGCCTTGGGAAAACTTTTCCGGAGAAAAGTTTCCCCAAACCCCTTTTAAAAGACTTTAACATTAGTTATTCGAACTATGCGAACTTAGGGGTATTTTTGTATAAACGCCGCTTTTATTGTTATGGTCAAATAAAATAAGCGTTCGTTCTTTTAAAGGTTGGTGTTGATTTTCTACCCAATTAAGGACGTTATATTCAAAAATTTCTCCGTGACTTTTACGATACAAGGCTTTGCGGTCTTTTTCCGGTGACTGTGGAAAATATTTATTTCTTAGGCTGTCGTCTGTGTAGATTTCGTTGATTTTTTGGCGTTCTTCTTGGGTAAACTCGGTTACTGCCCAAGGCGGTAGGTTTTTGGTAAGCTCCGTTAGGCAAAGGTCGAATTTTAACAGGGCTGTTACTTGGGGTAGATATTTTTGATAATAAATCTCTATAAATTCCCTAAAAAGCGTATATAAAGCCACTCTGCCGTGGGAAACCAGGTTGTATTGGTTTTTATCCCAGTATCTGCCCAACTTTTCGTAGAAATCAAAGGCATTTTCGTACTGCATTATATATGATAACCCGGAGTTGATTTTTTGTGAATTGTAAAACAGCTCCAGTACGTTTTCCACGGATTTCAGCAGTAATAGGTCGTCATGGGAAAGTTCCTTGGTATAGAGAACCTCGTAATCAGCCTTGTCTTTAAAAACTATACCCAACTTTTCAGCCTCGTCCCTTAATTGAGAGCCTTTTAGCAGTTTCAGAAAGCCCAGTTGCAGCATTTCAGGCTTGGCGGCGTAGACTTCGTTGAAGGAATTTCGGAAGGATTCCAAGCCTTCGAAGGGTAAGCCGGCGATTAAATCCAAATGCTGATGTATGTTTCCGAAGGCTGAAATTTCACGGGTTCTTTGGAAAAGCTTGTCCAAATCGGTTCTGCGGTTAATGTATTCAAGGGTCTTTTTGTTGGTGGATTGAACGCCTATTTCAAATTGGAAATAGCCCTTGCGTATGGTCTTCAAAAATTCTGTCATTTCGTCGGTAAGCAAGTCTGCACAGATTTCGAAATGGAAGTTGGTTATGCCGTTATCGTGTTCTTTTAGGTATTTCCAAATTTGCATGGTGTGGCTTTTGTTGGCGTTAAAGGTTCTGTCTATGAATTTTACTTGGGTTACTTTTGCGTCCAGAAAACGTTGCAGTTCTTGGCATACTCTCTCTATTCTTAAAAAACGCAGAGCCTTATCCGTAGAGGAAAGGCAGTAACCGCAATTATTGGGGCAACCTCTTGAGGATTCGTAATACAGAATTTTATTTTCCGGGAACTCCGGCTCGTCTTGGTATGGAAAGGGAATTTCTGTAGATTTTAGAGGTTCTTGGGGTTTTGTTTGGATTAATTCGCCGTCTTTTTTAAATACTATTCCGTTGATTTCCTCTAAGGAGCCTTTGTTGTCTATATAATATTGCATAAGCCGATGGAAGGTCTGTTCGCCTTCGCCTTTTATTACTATATCTACGGCATTTTCTTTAAACAATTCTTCCGTTTCGAAGGACACCTCCGGGCCACCCAGGATTATTACCGCATTCGGCAGAATTTTTTTTAGGTTGTTTACCAGCGAAAGAATCATTTCTATATTCCAAATATAGCAACTGAAGCCTATAATTTGGGGCCTTGTTTTATATATTTCCGATAAAATAAGGTTTTCTTGTTGGTTTATTGTAAATTCCTGTAGCTTTATATGTTCTTTATAGGTACTGTAGGCTTTTAAGCTTCTTATGGCAAGTGAACTGTGGATAAATTTGGCGTTTACCGCCACTAAATTGACTTTGATAATATCACCCTGTCTGATTTTTGTTATAATGCTCGTTTTTCTTGAATATACATTAATTGTCCATTCTTGAGACGAGAAAGATGGGAGTGTGCCATGACAAAAAAATCCATAGTTTCTTCTGCCATTATCTTGACTTGTGCCGGAATAATCACTCGAATTCTCGGTTTTGTTTACCGAATTTATATGTCCAATATGATGGGTGCGGAAGGTATGGGCCTTTATCAATTAATATTGCCCATATATTCCTTGGCGTGGAGCCTAGCCTGCTCCGGCTTTACCACAACCATATCCAAGCTGACCGCCCAAGAAAAGGCTAAGGGCGAATACGGCAATATGCGGCGGCTTTTACGCCAATCGGTAATGCTGACCACCGGCATAGGTTTGGTTATAGCGGTGGTGTTGTTTTATACAGCCGAGCTGACAGCCGTTCTTATATTTAAGGATACCAGAACTACCCTTGCTTTGCAAATACTAGCCTTTGCCATACCCTTTATGTCCGCCGGGTCTTGTATACGTGGGTATTTCTTCGGCTTGCAAGAAACCATGATACCTGCCATTAATCAAGTATTCGAGCAAGTTGTGCGTATGGTGGTCGTATTTTTGCTTGCGGGAACTTTCATGCCCTTAGGGCTTGAGTTTGCCTGTGCGGTTGCCTTAATAGGTATAGTTGCCGAGGAGGCATTTTCGTTTTTGTTTGCCTTTGTTGCCTATAAAAAATCAAAGGTTCGGGAGCTTTACAAAAAGCCCTCCATCACCCCGGGAAAATCCTTGGCCATGTTGCTTGCCATGGCGATTCCTTTAACGGGAACAAGAGTAATGGGTTCTTTGCTTGCCACTTTTGAAAATATTTTAATACCCCTAAGATTGCAGGTACACGGAATGACCGGCAAGGAGGCAATTTCTGCCTTTGGGCAGATTACCGGTATGGCTATGCCGCTGATTTACTTTCCTTCTGCTTTTTTAATGTCTCTTGCCATATCTTTGGTGCCGGCGGTTTCGGAGGCTTCGGCTGTAAAGAATTTTCAGAAGATAAAATACACGGCTTCAAAATCCATACTGTTTTCTTCTATAATAGGGTTTGGAGCGGCGGCGATTTTTGTGGTTTTTGCGTCGGAGTTGGGTCAGGTAATATATCATCAGGATATAAGCATGATGCTCATATTACTGGGAGTAATGTGCCCTTTTCTGTATATGCAGCTGGTGCTTTCGGGCATATTGAACGGATTGGGCTTTCAAGTGTTTATATTTAGAAACAGCTTGATTTCTTCGGTTATAAACATAGGCTTTATTTATTTTCTTGTGCCCAAACAGGGGCTTAAAGGCTTTATTATCGGGTGGTTTGTAAGCCTAATAATAATTTGTGCCATAGAGGTAGCGAAATTGCGGGAATCTGTGGAGCTGAATTTTGAGTTTGGTAATTGGTTTTTCAAGCCGGTAATTTCGGCTTTGGCAACAGGGTTAACGGTTAAATATTTTGCCAATAAATTTATTTATAATATGTTTGGAGAGGTTATGGGTTTGGTAGTGTCAATAACCCTGCTGGTGTTGCTGTACAGTGTGTTTATTTTGGTTACGGGTTGTTTGAGCCGTGAGGATTTATCAGGATTGAAGCGAAAGCAGGCGTGACCCCAATTTTATCCGGAAGACATTCAAAGCATATTAAAACAATTCACAAAAAGGCGGAAAACCTATTAGGTTCCGCCTTTTTGATTACCTATCACGATAAATATTCTTGGTGAGAAATTTAAAAGCTTCGTTCATAGGTGCAGGTTTGCCGGAATAGTAGCCCTGGCAAATATTGCAGCCCTTCCTTTTAAGCCAATCCAGTTGTTCTTCGTATTCTACGCCTTCGGCTACCACTTCTATGTTAATGCTGTGTGCCAAATCAATAATGGAGGAAACAATTTCACGGTTTTCTTTGTCGTCCACTATTTCGTCTGTTAAAGTTTTGTCTATCTTCAGCAAGCCCATGGGCAGTTTTTTAAGGTAGGTTAAGGAGGAATATCCCGTACCGAAGTCGTCCAAGGCTATCATTACGCCTGATTTTGTGAGCAGGTGCATTTTTTCTATGTTGGACTCTGCAAAGTCAAACATAACCGATTCGGTGATTTCCAGACGGATATTTTTCATGTTGGCACCGGAGGCTTTGAGTATCTCTATGGTTTTTTCCACAAAATCGTCCCGGGTAAGCTGAACGGCGGAAACATTAATGGAGACACAAAGGTTTTTGTAACCCATGGATTCTATGGTTTTGGAGAACTCTGCGGCTTCTTCCAATACCTTATAACCCACCGGTACAACCAGTTGGCTCTTTTCCAAAGCCGGAATGAAAACCCCCGGTTGAACGTTGCCTCTGTTTGGGCTAATCCAACGGATTAGAGCTTCGAAGCCGTAAATATCACCGGTTCTGATGTTGTATTGGGGTTGGTAATACAAAATAAACTCGTTGTTTTTAACGGCTTCTTTCAGTTCGTCCTCAAGAAGTTGGGTTGAATTTAATTCTTCTTTTAGGGCCTGGCTGTAGAATACCGCCCGAGTTTTGCCCAATTCCTTAGCCTTGTTCATGGAGACCACAGCAGCCTTGTGCAATTCGGCAAAGGTGATTCCGTCTTCGGGGTATATGCTTATGCCTATACTGCCGGCTGTGCTTACGGACATACCGTCCACTTCATATTCGTGTTTTATTTTGTTTAGCACAAAGCTTGCGTATTCGGCTATTTCGCTTGGGTTGTCATAGTTTCTGTAGGCTATGATGATTTCGTCGCCGCCGAAACGGCTGATAAACTCTTTACCGGTCTGATTTCTGTTTAATTCCGAGCAAATTTCATAGAGCAGCTTGTCGCCGGCGCTACGGCCGTAGGTTTGGTTGATATACTTGAAATTATCAAGGTCAATGTATAATATGGCAAAAGCCGAGTTGCATTTTATCAGGCTGTCCGTATGCTCTTCGAAAAATACCTTGTTGGGCAAGCCGGTTAGGCTGTCGTAATAAGCCAATTTGTGTATACGTTCGTGGCGGTTTTTCAGCAGGCTTATGTTTACGCCCAGCAATTCAACAATAGTTGAACCGGTTTCGTTTTGTATGGGGTTGCTGCTCCAGAGGAAGTGAACCTCTGTGCCGTCCTTTCGTTGCAGCGGAATATCATAACGGCAGACGGCAGTTTCTTTGAGCATTTCACCG
Organism: uncultured Defluviitaleaceae bacterium; assembly: GCA_964392115.1. Taxonomy (GTDB): domain Bacteria; phylum Bacillota; class Clostridia; order Lachnospirales; family WRBF01; genus CAYXWM01. The sequence goes on from CAYMOU010000009.1 coordinate 39,834, forward strand.
AAATCTTTATGGAAAATTTCCTCCAAGGAGGTATTGATTAAAAGTTCTACCTTTTTTCCCAGCAACTCATGGCTTTCGTAGCCGGTGGCGTTCAGAAGGTTGCCGTTGGCGTAGATAATTGTGCCGTTGCGGTTTACGGACATTAAAACCAGATTGGCGGCCTTGATAGCGTCGAAGCTTTTCTTTTTGTCCTTGCTCTGTTTTTTTGCTATACGAGCCGCATAGAAAAACGAATAAACCAAGGCAAGTACAGCACAGGCTAAGACCGTTATCATCCAATTTGCGGCGTTTTTCAGTGATGCGCCCAAATCGGCAGGGTTTATGCCCTCTGCCAAGTCCTTGGCCATTTCCGTAAAGGAAAAATAAGAACCGGTTACATATATAACAGCCACCGCCACCACAGCCGTCAGCAAAACAATTCCGCCATAGGTGAATATTTTATGGAATACTTTATCCGTTTTCATAAATAATCCCCTAACTTTCAAAACCTTAAAGGCAAAAAACCGAAACCTTGGGGAAAACTTTTTCTGAAGAAAAAGTTTTCCCCAAACCCCTTTCAAA
>CAYMOU010000010.1:0-39083 GCA_964392115.1 uncultured Defluviitaleaceae bacterium
CTTAAATGAATTCCATATTTAATTAAGGATAAAATTTGCAAATTATCCTTGAATTTTTGTCTAAATTACAAATTTTTATCTACTGTTTTTAATGGAATTAGTATTACACAATACAAAAGCCGAACCGTAAACAACCCGGTTCGGCTTTTAAATTTCTATGATATTCTTGCGGAGGGACAGCCGCCACTACAGCCTTTGCATCCGCTGCATGAACTTTTCCCGGCTTTTTTATCACGAATTATTTTATATGAAGTAAGACAAACAGCGCCAAATACCGCTGCCGCCACCAAAACCGTGGGTAGGTATTGTAAGATTAAATCCATAAAAATCACCTTTCTTATGAAGATACGGTATTAATAGGTTTACGAATTAACTTTTCGGTGCCGGGTTTTCTGACAATCAGGTACAGCAGTGTGAAAGTCAATGCAAGGGCAACTGCTGACCAAGCAGTAAATTCTCCTGTTGTAAAGAGCAATCCAAGCTGATAAACCATAAGAGAGCAAATATATGCAAATCCGCACATATATCCGATAGCAATTGCCGTCCATTTGGGGCTGTTCATTTCTCGCTTGATGGCACCCATAGCTGCAAAACAAGGTGCGCAAAGAAGATTGAATATAAGGAAAGAATAGGCGGAAAGTGCTGTAAAGTGTAGCGCTATGGCGGATAACCCATCGAATGCACCTTCTTCAACCATGGTCAAGGCATCACCGCCTATGCCGAACAATACACCGAAAACTCCAACAACTTCTTCTTTTGCAAGCAGTCCCATGATAGTTGCAACTGCAGCTTGCCAGTTACCGAAGCCCAAAGGAGCAAAAACAGGTGCAATAATATTGCCAAGCCATGCAAGAATGCTGCTATTCATATCCTCCACCAATCCAAAGCCCTCCGGTCCGAATCCGAACCCGGAAAGGAACCAAATGATAACACTGGCAAGGAGGATAACCGTACCGGCTCTTTGGATAAATGACCAACCACGTTCCCAAGTGCTGCGAAAAATATTAGAGAAAGTTGGTGGATGGTAGGTAGGAAGTTCCATAACGAAGGGCGCCGGATTACCCGTAAATAAACTGCTTTTTTTCAGGATAACGCCGGAGATAACTATAGCAGCCATTCCTATAAAGTATGCACTTGGTGCAACCCACCAAGCTCCGCCGAACAATGCCCCGGCTATAAGAGCTACAATGGGCATTTTTGCGCCGCAGGGAATAAAGGTAGTGGTCATAACCGTCATTTTTCTGTCTCGGTCGGACTCTATGGTACGAGATGCCATAACCCCGGGTACACCACAGCCGGAACCTATGAGCATGGGAATAAAGCTTTTGCCGGAAAGGCCGAATTTGCGGAAGATTCTATCCATAATAAAGGCCACACGAGCCATGTAACCGCAATCTTCCAGCAAAGAAAGCATAAGGAACAAAACGAACATCTGGGGTACAAAGCCCAGAACAGAACCTACGCCGCCGATAATTCCGTCCACAACCAGTCCCACAAGCCAAGGTGCAACATTCATGGATTCCAATAAGCTGCTTGTTGCCGGCAGAATCCACTCGCCGAATACAACATCGTTTGTGAAATCCGTAAGAATTGTTCCCACAGAGGTAATAGAAATATAGTACACAAAAAACATTACAGCCGCAAAAATAGGCAGAGCCAAAAGTCGATGGGTTACTATGCGGTCGATTTTATCGGAAGTTGTAAGGCTTCCGGCCGGTGCTGCTTTTTTTACACACTTAGATACAATTTTTGATATGTATGCATAACGCTGATTTGTAACTATGCTTTCGGCATCGTCGTCCTGCTCTGTTTCGCATTGAGTTATGTGTTCCTCAAGATGATTTTTAAGTTCTTCGGACAGCTTTAACTTTGCCAATACAGATTCATCACGTTCAAATATTTTAATGGCATACCAACGTATATTTTGAGCCGAAACAAGGCTTTCTATAGATTCTTCTATATGAGCGATTGCGTGTTCTATACTACCGTCAAAGGTACAAGGAGCAAAATCCTTTGGGTCTTCTTTTGCTGCCGCAACCGCACGTAAGGCGGCTTCGGTGGTGCCTTCTCCTTTAAGAGCCGACATTGTAACTACAGGGCAACCCAAGGCCTTAGACAGATTTTCTATATTAATTTCGTCGCCGTTTTTTCGAACGGTATCCATCATATTCAGTGCTACAACTACAGGGATTCCAAGCTCTATGAGCTGTGTGGTTAAATAGAGATTTCGCTCTATATTGGTTGCATCCACTATGTTTAGTATGGCATCCGGTTTGTCATTTACCAGATATTCTCTTGTTACAACTTCCTCCAAGGTATAAGGGGATAGTGAGTATATACCCGGTAGGTCTTGTATAATAACATTTTTGTTGTTTTTCAGTTTTCCTTCTTTTCTCTCAACCGTAACACCGGGCCAGTTGCCTACGTACTGTGCCCTACCCGTTAGGTCGTTAAAAAGAGTTGTCTTACCGCAGTTTGGATTGCCGGCAAGTGCAATTTTCAACTCTGACATAAAGTACTCCTTTCAGTTAGGATTACCTAACCATGGTATAAAAAAATTATCTGCTATTCCACTTCTATTAATCGTGCATCTTCTTTTCGCACGGATAGTTCATACCCTCGTACATTTAATTCTATAGGGTCGCCTAAGGGTGCTACTTTGCGTATCATTACCGTTGTGCCTTTGGTAATACCCATATCCATAATTCGGCGTTTCGTGGCACCTTCACCGTGAAGTTTTACCACTGTTACGCTTTCGCCGATAGGAACTTCGCTTAATGTTTTCATATATAGTCCTCCTATTAAACCATAATTCTGTTGGCCATGGTTTCGTCCAAGGCTATGCGGCTGTCTTTTACGGATAAAATTAAGTTTCCGGCAAGCTTGGATATAACAGTTATTTCAGAACCCACTACGAAACCCAGTTCCGCAAGATGTTGTCTGATTTCGTCTTTGCCTGTAATTTTACGTATATGGTTTGTTTCTCCTATTTTAGACATTGTTAAGGGCATCATTTATTCCTCCCGGATGGATAATTCTATTGTTACTAAATTCGGTTAGTTATTCCTAACCTATAGTGTTAAAAAGTAGTTAGGTTTTCCTAACTTGATATTTGTGATTATAGCATAGGGTAATTTTCATGTCAATACATTTATGATACATAAATATAATTGTTGTATTTTGGGTAAGAGCAATAACTTACTTGTTTAAAAACCAACCCATTTTAACTAAAAATTTGCCAAATATAAGGCCTTGTGATAAACTGTTTTTGAGGTGAAAAAAGGATGAAAGAATCCGCAGAAAACTATCTGGAAACAATCTTGCTGTTAAGCAAGCGACAAGCGCAGGTACGCTCTATAGATGTAGCAAACGAAACAGGCTATGCAAAGCCAAGCATTAGTGAAGCCATGAAAAAATTAAAAGCCGAAAGGCTAATCGAGATAGATTCCGGCGGGTTTATAACTTTTACAGAATCGGGCAGACATAAAGCCGAAGCTATTTTGGAACGCCACGAGGTTTTAAAGCAAGCCCTGATAAAATTAGGCGTCCCCGAAGATATTGCCGAGGAAGATGCCTGTAAAATCGAACATAATCTTAACGAAATATCCTTTCAAAAAATTAAAGAGCATTTTAGTATAAGCAAAAACTCAAAAGAGTGAGAAGCCAATTCTCACTTTTTTTTGTCTTTCGAGTTTATTTTTCGAAGTAGATTGACCACAGTATCACCCAATGGCTTTCTAACATAATATACAAAATATACAAAAATAATATTGGGAGGTACATATAATGATCTCGAAAGAGGAGTATATTATTCAGTCCTTGGAGACACATCTGTTTTTCGCTCGAATTCTCAAAGAACACGCTTTTTTTCTGCAAGTAAGTTTTCCGAAAGCAGATGAGTTGTACATTAAACAATCTTTTAATTTAAGGCAACAATTCGAAAGACTGTTAGGCGACGTTATTTATCTGTCAAAAGGGGTTGTAAGTAAACAGGTGCTTAATTCCGGTGAACTTATTACACCTTTTACCCTGGATGCAGAACGAGTTACTATGTATTATACCGGGATTAATTTAGAAACACGACTAACCGAAGAAGAAGCCCGTTTAACAAGTTACGACCCTAACATGATAACAGACGTGCTTGAGAAAAATGTTAATTATGTAAATCAGGTCTCCCTTACCTCCATCACTTCACTGATTGAATTGAAAAAAGAAATTCTGGCCGACGTACTTTCTTGTAAAATTTTTACTTCAAACTATCCTTCCTTAATCGAACACATACTTCACGAAGCAGAACTTTACTTGAGTTTTATTATCAAACTACAGAACAGAGAAAGCATTTCTTTTAACGTACTTGAGCAAGAAGTCTTTTGGAATCATATTATGGGAGACCACGCAAAATTTATTCATGGGTTACTGGACCCTTCGGAAGATGTCCTAATAAAAAAAGCAGAATACTTTGCCGAACAATTCGAAATGTTGACAAACGAAGCAATACAATCATTCGAAAACAACCAAGACTACAGTCAACTAAAGTTAAGTACTATCCAAGCTACACGTGAACTCAGGGATTTTAAAGAAAAGGGTATAGAAGGGATACTTGGCTGTAAAATTAAATCTATAATACTACCTTTATTGGCAGACCATGTTTTACGTGAAGCAAATTATTATTTGAGATTCTTGAAGTCATAGACATAAGTTTTATAATTATAAAGTTGTAAAGGCCGTTGGTATTTTTCTGACGGCCGCTTTAATGTGAAGTTGTTATTTGGGGCTTTTTAGGATATAATTGTCCGTAGGTGGTGCTACAATGTTTAAAATAGGCGAATTTTCAAAATTAACTCAAGTATCAATACGAATGTTAAGGTATTACGATGAAACAGGTTTGCTAAAACCTGAGAAAACAGACAAATTCACAAACTACAGGCTGTATTCCTCCGATCAAATCAATGATCTGAATAAGATTAAATTTTTGCGAGATTTTGGATTTAATATATCAGAAATCAGAACGGCTCTTGAAAATTGGGACAATGAATATATTACAAACCGGCTTGAAAACAAACGCCGGGAAATCGAAAAAATAATTAAAACCGAGCAAGATAAATTATCTAAAATAGAGCTGGCGAAAAGGGATATAAGCAAAGAAAATATAGACATACACTACAGTGTTTCGATTAAATCCATACCCTGCTACCCGGTGCTTTCATTAAGACGAATAGTGCCCGACTACTACGCCGAGGGTATGTTGTGGGAAGAAATGACCCGATTTGCCATAGAAAACAACGTATCTGTTTCAAGCAACACCTTTGCCATATATCATGATACAGATTACAGAGAAAAAGACGTAGACATAGAAATATGTGCCCTTGTTAACGAAATGGGAGAAAACAAGAGCGGATTTGTGTATCGTTATACCGAACCTCTGCCCATAGCAGCCTATACCATGATACACGGAAAGTTCGAAAATATTGCAGGTGCGTTTTTATCCTTTGCAAGCTGGTTGCAAGAACATAACCGGTACAGAATGACCGGACAAACAAGACAGATAGTTCACCGTGGCCCCTGGAACGAGGAATGCGAGGATAAATATTTAATCGAAATACAAATACCCTTGGAGGATAACCGGGAAATTTAGAGAGAAATTAATAATATTTTGCTGTTGACTCTCACATGGTGTTAGGGTCTATACTGATCAAGCGTCAGAAAATAACCGTGTGGAGGAATAAAATATGCAAAATTATCAAGTTAACTCTGTAGGAAAAATACGTACCACAGATGAAGGAATGTTCATTGAGTTAGCACCCAAGTATATACCCGCTTTACAAGCATTAGACGGTTTCAGTCATCTTAATGTTATATGGTGGTTTAGTGACTTCGATAACCACGAGGCAAGAAATATCCTTCAGGCACCACAGCCTTATAAAAATGCACCGGAGGTAATGGGTATATTTGCCACAAGGTCACCTGTAAGACCAAACCCCATTGCTTTGACAGCGGTACAGGTTAAACATACAGATTACGAAAAAGGTATAATCCAAATCGCCTATATCGACGCTAATGACAACAGCCCTGTTCTTGATATAAAGCCATATACCCCAAGCCTAGATAGGGTAGAAGCCCCGGAGGTGCCCGGTTGGTGCAAGCATTGGCCGCAAAGTTTAGAGGAATCGGGAAGTTTTAATTGGGAAAATGAGTTTAATTTTTAGGACAAGTATGGTATAAATTCTTAATTTTAAGTAAAGTAAATAAAACCGTTCTCATTCAGCTTTTGCTTTGAGAACGGTTTTTATTTTATGAATTAATTAAGTTTAAAGTTAGAAACCATTTTTGCAAGTATTTCGGATTGGCTGTTAAGTTCTTGGGCGGCTGCGGCAGATTCTTCTGAGGTTGAAGAATTGTTTTGAACCACCTCGGAGATTTGATTAATACCCGAAGTAATAAGAGAGATACCTGCGGTTTGCTCACTGCTGGATTCGTCTATAGATACTATTATATCTGAAATAGAGTTTATATCCTCCACAATAGCATCAAGTGCCTCGGAAGTATATCTTGCGGTTTCTGTACCGGAGTTAATCTTGGTTATGGTTTCCTTAATAAGTTCTTCTGTTTCTTTTGCTGCAGCTTGGCTTTTTGTGGCAAGAATTCTAACCTCTTCCGCAACTACAGAAAATCCTTTTCCTGCCAAACCTGCCCTAGCGGATTCTATAGCAGCATTAAGCGCCAAAATGTTTGTTTGGAAAGCAATGTCATCAATAACCCTGATTATACTTGCAATATCCCGTGACGAGTTTTTAATATCCTTCATGGAATTAAGCATGGACAACATTTCTTTGCTGCCGTTGCCGGCACTGCTCATAGATCGTTTCGATAATTCATTTGCTTTCTTTGTTCTTTCTGCATTTTCTTTTGATTGTTGATCGATAACGCTGACAGACGCAAGAAGTTCTTCTACAGCGCTTGCCTGGTTTGAAGCCCCTGTAGCCAAGACCATGGATGTTTGTGAAATTTGCCTTGCGCCGTACAAAACATGGTCAGAGGACGTTTTTAGTTCATTTATGGTTGCGTTAAGCCTTTTATTTATATTATTGATTGATTTCTTGATTGAATCAAATTGGCCCACGTATTCTCGGGAGATTTTATATCGCAAGTCACCGCCTGCAATAGCTTCAAGTATATCGGTGATTTCGTTAATATAAGACCCGATAGATTTTACCATAACTCCCATAGACTTCATCATTTCAGAAAATTCGCCTTTGTGGTTGTTGCTTACCCGAACATTAAAATTACCCTTAGATAATTCTCGCAATAGGGAATTGGCTTCTTGTATGGGGTTACTGACAGCTAAAAGAAGATTATTCAGCCCTTCGGTTATATTTTTCCAACCACCCATATAGGAGTCTGAATTTACTCTTATGTCTAATACTCCGATTAAGGCGCTGTCTATTAACTTTGTCAGGTCTGTACTGAGTTCATTCATGTTTTTCTTGGACTCGTTAAACTTTTTGTTAATTATAGCCTTCTTGCCGGGTAATAATTTTAAAGTAGTATTAAAATTACCTTCACCCAACTCTCCGAAAGCATCTACTATCATTAAAGTTTCGTTTATCAGCGAGCCTGACATTGAATTAATACCTTGAGCCAAGGTTCTATATTCGCCAAAAAACAGGTAGTCTTCTATTCGAGCATCTATATTGCCGTTTTCGAAATCGTTGATAAGTTTACTTACTTCATTTATAAATTTGGATACCGTGGCACAAACCGCTTTGGTGGAATTTGCAAGCTGTCCCATTTCATCCTTGCTTTCGTAGGAAATATTGGTGTTCATATTTCCTTTAGCTATTTCTTCTACAGCCTGTTTAACTTGATTTAAAGGCTTGGTTATGGAACCGGATATGTACATACATATAAAAATCGAAAAAATAACAACCAAAATCCCTGAACCTATTGAAACATAAATCATTACATCTACGGCTTTTTCAATATTAAGTCCCAGGGTATCCGCTTTCTTTTCGGAATATTCTATTATAGGGTCTAAATTTTTATATATTTCAGCTACTGTAGGAACATATTTGCTGTCATACAGTTCGATGGCTTGGCTTTTTTGATAATTCAGTAAAAGAGAGAGCAGCTCTTCTCTTACCGGTGATATTTCTGTTAGTATTTTTTTTATACTGTCTACCGGTTCTCTGTCACCCATATAAAGTTGATCAATTACTGCGAAATCTTCACGTAACAATTCAGCCGCAGTGTTGGCAGCATCGGCAGATTCTTGGATTTTTTCTTTATCGTTGCGGTTTATTGCTTCCAGTAAGTATTTTTGAACTTCCTCGAAGCGCATTTTCACCCTGTTTGTGGCTGTACGAACCTCATAGGGTGAATGAATAAATGTTGTAAACTGCGATTGAATGGAATTGGAGTTGTATAAAGAGACTACGGTGGAAATTATGAACAAAGCAATCAATATTACATACGAAACAATAAGCTTGGACCTAACTTTTAAGTTCTTCATGGTGTTTTCCTCCGGGAATTTTCTTCGGTCTGATTTGCGTACAATTATAGTCTCACTAATTTATTCCTCCGTATCTGCATAGAGACAGCAAAGTCCCTTTTTCCTTTTTTTCAAATAGATACGGACAAATATATTAATAATCAATTATATAGTAATTAGGACAAAAGTAAATAGAAAATCAGGCATAATTTGCATAAAATTAAGGCCTATCATACGATAGACCTTGTTATTGTAAATTAAATTTTTTTACGATATGAATATTTTTATTGCAATAATGCATTCTCTACAGCTTTTCTTAATACTACGCTTGAATTTGTTGCCCCGGATACAGCATCAACGTCTAAGGTTTGTTTTGCTATCATTTCATCTATAATTTTTTCAGCAGAACTGCCTCTTTCGTTTTTATGCTCAAGAATTTCTATGTCGGTAATGGTACCGCTTTTTACAGTGATACTGACTTTAGCATAAATAAAGTCTACGTTGCAATCGCCTTCATATGTACCGTCCGGTATGGTTTTAACATCAATGTGGGCAAATGTCATACCACGAACTGCATTTTGGTATTTATCCACGCTTAATATATAATTTATATACAATACACCCAAAAACACAGCTAAGGCTATTGCAACAGCCCAAATAATAAGTTTTATGTTTAGTTTCAATGTATATCTCCTTCTGATTTTTTTTGACATTAATACTGTTATTAAGACTCATTCCAAGTAATTTAGGCTTATATTTTTTTGATAAACTTCCCTATGGCTTTTTTCAACGTGGCATAGTTTAGGCCTTATGCCTAAAAAGGCATTATTACTGTGCTTCGAGTTTGATAATTTGCCAAGCAAGGTTAATTTACCAAATTTGTTAGGAGCATGTACCAATCCGGTATTTGCGTCATATAATGTTATTGTAACACAAATCTATCGGATAGGAGGCAGTATTATGCCTGATTGTGAAACTAATGTAATTACTGAATTTGCGGAAAACGAAACTTGCCCTGCTTATGGTTATCAAGCAGTATCTATATGCGTACCTGTTGAAGTAAAGCCTTATGCAAAAACAGGTAAAACTGTAACCAAATGCTGCGGTAACCCGGTTATTAAATCCGGAAAAGAAACTTGCACCGGCGAAAAAAATTCTACTTGTTACTTTACAATAAGTCAAGAAATAGTAATCGGTGTTCCTGTAGAATTTGGAGCAGATGCTTTTGTTGGTGATCATTATGTGGATTGCCTGGGTGCTTCGGCCGACGATAATTGCCCGAAAGTAGAAGATAAAGCAGAGGGTTATACCTTATAATTTGAATTAACGTCACGGTAATTAAGCTTTATCTTATTTGACAATATTAGAAGATATAGATGTTAAAAGATTAAGTATTCTTAAAAGCCGGGTGAAATACGAACCGGGCTTGATAAAACCTATAATCTAACGAATTTCTATGAAATCGTATATTAATCTTGTAAGTGTGACATTACCGTAACAAAACCTTACATATCAAAACAGGCATAGAATATTTACATAAGAGGATATTGGGGTTATCTGTGTTACTTTACGAATATGGAAATTACAAATGTAAAAATAAGTATAGGTGATAAGAGGTTTTTGCTTTTTTTAAGTAAAGACCTCTTTTTGCCATATTCTGAATACATTAATTTGTTATTCAAGGGCGTATTTCCTCTAAACTAACGACATTCTTTACGGCTGATTTTCTGACTTTATCAAAAACTCCTAACATAATTATTCTGTTACGACTATCGATTCTTCCTTGAACGCCGAAAAATCAGGTACGAAAATCTTACCGGTCCACTAATGGGAAAACACCCTAATCGGTTGTTTACAGGATACAAAATCTCCACAGCACTGTGATTATTTTTAAAGCACCCGGCTATTAAGGTGATTTAAAATAATCCCGTAGTTTTTCCCTGTCAGGAATAATAAATCTTTGATTTTTATAGATAACCAGGCCCAAATCCTTTAAAAGTTTTAACTGACGGGAAACGGTTTCACGTTTGGAGCCAAGCATATCTGCCAAAAAAGTTACGGTTATGTCTATTTTTATATGGCTGCCGTTTTTGCACAACTCTCCGTAGTCATGAGAAAGCTTCCATAGCTTTGCGGCTAATTTTTTATCTCCTCGGATAGAGTTGGAGGTGTTTTTCATTTGCCTGTATAAGCGGCGGATTTTTATGGACATGGAGTCAATTATAGCTTTTGTAAGGTCAAAATCCTTAGCCATTACTTTTAGCAGCAGGCTTTGGGGAATGGACAAAATTAACGAATCCTGTACGGCTTCACAGTTAACCGAAGCAGGCAGGTTGTTTAGAATTACTTCATTTAAGACCTTTCCTTTTCCGTAGACAAAAATTATTTTTTTGTCCCCATCGCCGTTAAATTTATGTAGGGATACCATTCCGTTTAAAACGCAGTAAACATTCCGGACCGATTCTTTATCCCTAAATAAATATTCACCTTTACCCAATCGTTTAACGGTAGCCCCAGATTCCAGTTCCTCTAAAGAATCTTTGCCGGCATTTTTAAAGATTTCTATTGTGGATAACGCTTCTCTTATATTCATAGCTATATTTTTTGGTAAAAGTACGGATTTGTCAACTATAAATTTTCAGCATAAAAAGGCTGAAAGGGAATAATTCCGAATCAACCTTTGTTTTTCAAAGCAAGACATCATATTTAGCTGTTTTTAATTCCGCTCCAATATACAGGTGTGTAGACTTGAGCTTTGGGCGATAATTGTACATCTTTTAAAGCCCATTTTTTATATTCTTCAAAGCCTGTACGGTCTACGATGTAACCTATATGCTCTTTACCGCCGGGTGCAGTTAAATCTATGTAATTTTTAACGTAGTCATAGGTGTTTAGTATAATTTTAACAATGCTGTCCTCATCTATCCACTTAACAAAGTCCTCTGCCAAACGTGGGTTTTTCTTACCCGAGCGGCCGAATACCGCAAGTTTATAGTATTTCTCCCGGCTTCTTGTCCATGCTCTTGTAGGACAGGCTAAAACGCATTCTCCACAGCCTATACATTTTTCTTCATTGCGTTCAACCTTATAATTAACGGTTTTCAGCGCATCAACGGACTTTCTTCTGCAAGCTTTAACACAGGCACCACAGTCAACACAACGGTCTTTGTCGTATTGGGGCTCTGTCATACCAATAATTCCAAAGTCATGCATACGAATCTTTCCGCAATCGTTAGGGCAACCGGTAAGGGCCACTTTAAAGTGTAAATCATTGGGAAATATTGCCTTATCTATACGCTTTGCAAAGGTTGTGGTGTCATAACAGGCATATGGGCAAACCCGATTGCCTATGCAGGCGGCAACATTTCTGGTACCTGCCGCCGGGTAACCTTTGCCGGGTTCCGTTTGGTTAATGTTTAAGCCTTCGATTATGGGCTGTATTAATTGGTTAATCTTGGGAATATCCTCAAAGGCTATGCCCGGTATTTCAAAACCTTGGCGAACGGTAATATGTAAGGTGCCATTACCGTATTCTTCAGCTATATGTTGCAAAATGGGTAAATATTTGGCTTCTAAATGCCCGCCGGGAATACGGATACGAGAAGCTGTTATTCCACGTTTTTTGGTTACACGAAACGCATTTTTCTTTAGCGGTTTGGTATTAATATCCATAACTTACCTCCGTTCCTAATCCAATAAGTCCTTGCCCGTAGAATAATTAAACACCGGGCCGTCAAGGCATACATAAACATCGTTTATTTTACAGTGACCGCATTTGCCTATGCCGCAGCACATTTTTCGCTCGTGAGAAATCCAAATATTTTCGGGCAAAAATCCAAAATTCAGCAAAGCTTTAACACTGAATTTCATCATTATGGGAGGCCCTACGACAACAGCAACAGCTTCGTTTATGTTATCAACCACCAAGTTTGGGATATATTCTGTAACCAAGCCGCTTTTTAAGGAGCTGTCGCATTGGTTTGAATCCACGGTTAGAATTACTTTCATGTTTTTTTCCCATTTGTGAAAATCATTTTGAAACAAAATATCCTTGGGTGATTTAAAGCCGGCAATCAAGGTCATTTTTTTAATTTTGTCAGCATTTTCGGAAAAATGCTCTATTACCCCTCTTACGGGAGAAAGCCCGGTTCCGCCTGCAACCACTACGAGTTCCTTATTTTCGTAATTTGCTGTATCAAAACCGTTTCCGTAAGGGCCTCTTAAAAATAATTTTTCGCCTATGTAATGTTCAAATATTTCGTCGGTTACCTTACCCACACGGCGTATGGTTAGGTCTATGGTTCCGTTACCGAAACCGCTTACAGAAATAGGGGCTTCGCCGTATTTTGGGATAGATACTTCGAAGAATTGCCCGGGTTTTACAGAACCCTCATAAGTCATTCTAAAGGTGTATTCTATATCTGTATGCTTGATTATTTCTTTAATCTCGGAGAGAAAAGGAATATATTCATTTTTCATTACGGCGCACCTCCTCAACAGCGGTTTCCAACTTGTTTATGCAATTTGAAAAGGAAATATATTCGGGACAAACATCGTCGCAACGTCCGCAACCTACGCACATATGGTAGCCGAACCGTTGTTTGAAATCGAGAACTTTATGTAACACTTTAAAACGCATTCGTTCGCCGTTTTTCTTGCGGTATGATTCTCCGCCGGCTACGGTGCTGTATCCGTCTACCATGCAAGAAGCCTGTACTCTGCGACGTTCGCCTACCTTGGCATTATCTGTATAAAAAATATCTTGCATAGTGAAACAAGTACAGGTAGGGCAGACAAAATTACATCTTCCGCAAGCTATACAACGGCTGTCGTATTCGTCCCACATATGTGATTGGGCTACTTTCGCCGATAAATCTTTGGGGATATTTACCTTAACCTGTGTTTGGGAAACGCTGCCGGGTTTTACGTCCGGTTGGTTTTGGCTGTAGGAAGCAAACAAGCTTTGCCATTGATCGAATTTGCAATCGGAAAGAAAATTTTCTCCATGTGGCTCTAGGCTTGCGTCATAAGCATGGGTTTCATTGGAGTTCATATCTACACAGAAACAATTTTCAAAAGATTCTTTGCAGCCGATTAATATGAATTTAATTCTTTCTCTTAAACGATTGTAATAATAATCCTCAAAGCCATTTTTAAGATATATCTGATCCAGACGTTTTACGGCCTGCATATCACAGCTTCGTAAAAAGACTATTGCTCCTTTTTTTGGTGCATCCGCTTCTTTTACAGAATCCTCCGTAAAGTAAAACAAAGTTTCGGACAGGGGCAACAAAACTTCTTTGAATGAATAGTCGGATTTTTTGTCAAAGACAACTTCTTCGATTTTAGAAATTTTTCCGTACCTTACGGTGTCTGTGTCAGAGAAAGTTCCGTCATCAACCATAAGTTTCGGGGCATAAATTAAGTATTCCTCAGATAACTTGCCTAAGAGTGAATTTATGCTCTCTTTAGAGAACTCATAGCCCATTCTTACACCTCTTTCCATAAGAAATAATTACACATTGTCGTGGTGATAATAGTATTATGTAATTTTAGTGTCACAAGACTTTAGCTGTTTTGCATTGCTTTTTATACAACTAAGAATACCGGAGAGATTGGATTTTGAATGTGATATATCTCACAACTGTGTTAAAAAATTTACGAGTGTTATTCTCTTGCAAACTTACTACTTGCCACAATATCACTTTATCGCTTATAATATGCAGAAAATTTGTACTCGGTAAAACCATGAATATACAGATTGTTATGAATTGTTGCAATTCCCTATACAATTGGATATACTGAAAATACTGTTATATACTCATTTTTTTAAATAACTAAGTTAATTGCCCTGTTATTCTTGATAACTTACTTATTTATTTAGTATAAACAAGACAGAACTGAGGAGAAGCATATGGTTAGTATCAAAGACGTGGCCAAAAGAGCAGGAGTATCCATTTCTACTGTGTCTAACGTGCTAAACGGTACAAAATATGTCAGTGAAATATTAAAACAAAAAGTTCAGATTGCAGTACAAGAGTTGAATTATGAAGTAGACCCGGTTGCACGTAATATGAAAGTGAAAAAAACTAAAACCATCGGTGTAATCACCGTGGATATGTGCGGACTTTTTTACCCTTATGTAGTTAAAGGCATATACGAAAAGGCGAACAAATACGGCTACAGCATTATTATCTGTGACACCAACGGAATTAATGATTCTGTGGGCAGCATGGAACGTGAAATGCAAAGCTTTAAAAAACTTATTTCCAACAGAGTTGATGGTATTATTTTTGCGTCAACCGTACCTAAGCATACGGCGGCTGCATATATAAACGAAATTAAGAAAATGGCAAGCTTACATAAAAAAATCCCTCTGGTGGCCATTGAACAAGACTTTTCTTATCTTGGCATAGATTCTGTATTTGCAGATGGCTTTGAAGGCGGCAGAAAAGCTACAGAGCATTTGATTGCCTGTGGTTGCAAAAAAATAGGTCATATTACCGGCCCTATTTTTTCAAGCGTAGCTATGGAACGTGCCCAAGGGTTTTTAAGCATTTTAAAAGAATCAAAAATAGCATTTGACGAAAATATAAATGTTGCCAACGGAAATTACACCCATCAAAGCGGCTATCTTGCCATGAATGAGTTGCTGCGTAAAATTCCCGAGATAGACGGTGTTTTTATAGCAAACGACCAAATGGCTGTAGGGGCATTAAGGGCTTTGTCCGAACATAAAAAAAATGTTCCGGAGGATGTTAAGGTAATCGGATATGATAACGTATTTATCTCCAGCATATTGGAACCTTCGTTGAGTACTGTTCATGTTCGCAAAAAAAACATAGGCTTAATGGCAATGGAGTTATTACTAAAGAAAATTGACGGAGAAGAAAGTGATACCGCCCAAAGGATAAAAATGGAAACTAGGTTGGTGGTACGAAAATCCACCTCAGAAGAAGGTATCGAAGATTGGATTCTGGGAGATTGGTAAATTCTATTTAGCCTGAAGAAAAACGTTTTTCTGCTATTTGCTGAAATACACTGAAAATATTTCAGAGGAATTTTTTCAAATTATCGGGAGAAAGTTAAAACTACACTAAAAAGTAATATTTCACAAAAATCATCTATATAATTTGCACAGTATAAACAAAAATTGTTAACTTTTGTCTAAACACGTTGACAGAAAAACGTTTTTCTGATATGATTACCTCATAAAAGAAAAACGTTTTTTTAATATAGAAATTATACTCACTGAGGAGAGATACTATGGCTAAAAAAACATTGGCAGAAAAGGCATTGGAACAGGGCAAGGGAATTTTAAGGCTGGCTCCTGTATGGGTTCCACGTTCATTTTGCAGACCCGGTAAACGTATTAAGCTTCATCCCAACGATTATTTTATTTTGGGAGAAAGAGGAGGAATAGACGAACGTTGGCTTTCCTCTACCACTTGGGCTGAAAACGGGCCTTTAACTCCGGAAGATGAAGGGCTTAGCTATATTGTGGCAGACGAAGAGGGCAAAGAAAAAGTTTTGCTCAAAGATGCAGTTGAACTTCTCGGACAGGAAATCATAGGAGAAACTCTTTGGAAAAAATACGGCAGATGGGCAATGTATTCTAAATTCTTTGATAATGCCGGGCCTTTACCCCACCACGTACATCACGGAAATGAACACGCAAAAAAAGTAGGTGCTTGCGGAAAACCGGAAATGTATTTCTTTCCGTCTCAGTTAAATAATCACGGCGGAGAATTCCCTTTTACCTTTTTCGGCTTTAATCCCGAAACAACTAAGGAACAAGTATTGGAAGCCCTAAAGAATTTTCCCAAAGGCGATAACAATATACTTGCTCTCTCAAGGGCATATAAGCTGGAACCGGATACAGGTTGGGATGTTCCGCCCGGGGTATTACACGCACCCGGAAGCCTTTGTACATATGAACCACAGTTCGCCTCGGATGTTTATGCTATGTATCAGTCAGTACTGATGAACGGACAAATCGTTTCGGAAGATTTGCTCTGGAAAAATACACCCAAGGATAAGATAGGTGATTACAAGTATCTCTTGGATGTAATTGATTGGGAGAAAAACGTTGACCCCAACTTCCACCATACTTCTTATATGAAACCGGTATACGTCAAGCATTTAGAAGAAATGACAGATGCCGGCTACATCGAGGAATGGATTTGTTACAAATGCAACGAAGTATCCGCAAAACGCCTTACAGTCCTACCCGGCCGCACGGTAACCATTAAGGACGAAGCACCCTATGGAATTATCTGCCTGGATGGTCACGGAAAATTCGGCACTTGGGATTTGGAATCACCGGCTTTAATACGCTACGGAGAACTTACACACGACGAATATTTTGTAACCGAAAAGGCCGCAAAAGAAGGCGTTGTTATCAGTAATCCATCTTCAACCGATAGCATAGTAATCTTAAAACATTTTTCGGATAATCCACAGCTTAACCAAATTTTATAATCATGATATACTAATAAGCAGGTCGAAAAGCAAAGCTGTTAGTAAAAAAATACTAATTCTTTTATTTTAATGATTTTTTGTAGGGAGTTTGAGGGAAGCTTTTTCTCCGGATGAAGTTTCCCTCAAGGTCTTACTCTTTTTAAGCTTTTGCAGTTGTGGCAGGGAGGAGTAAATGTGGCAGAACAATATATTTTGGAAGTCAGGAATATAAGCAAATCGTTTGCAGGCGTTAATGTACTGAATAAAGTTGAACTTTGCGTAAAGCCCGGTGAGCTGCACGCACTGATGGGAGAAAACGGAGCAGGAAAATCCACATTAATGAAAATAATAATGGGCATCTACTCCAAAGACAGCGGAGACGGCGAAATTCTGTTTGACGGCAAGCCTGTAGACTTTAAAGGTGCCGACGAAGCACTGAACACAGGTATTTCCATGATACATCAGGAACTAAGCCCCATACCCGAAATGACAGTAGCCGAAAACGTATTCTTAGGCAGAGAAACCAAAAAGATTAAATATTTACCCTTTGTAGACACCAAAAAACTAAACCAAAAAACCGAACAGATTTTAAAAGAATATGGCCTGGAAAAACTGATTACGCCCGGAATGAAAATGAAACATTTGAATATTGCCCAAATCCAGATGATGGAGATTATAAAAGCAGTATCCTATGATTCAAAAGTAATAATTATGGATGAGCCGACTTCTTCCCTTTCAGAGTCGGAGACTAAAATTTTATTTAATATTATAGACAACCTAAAATCGAAAAATGTAGGAATTATATATATTTCCCATAGGATGGACGAGGTATTTAAACTGGCAGACAGAGTATCCGTATTGCGAGACGGTAATTTTATCGGTTGCGTGGATATAGATGATGCTTCTCCCGAGGAACTTATAAACATGATGGTGGGTCGAGAACTGGAAGGCGGTTATCCAAAAAACACAGCAGAACTCGGCGAAGTTGTATTGGAGGTTAAAAACCTAACCGGCAAAGGTTTTGAAAACATCAGTTTTCAGGTTAGAGCAGGCGAAATCCTGGGCTTATCCGGATTGGTGGGAGCCGGACGAAGCGAGGTTGTCCGAGCGCTGGTGGGTTACGACAAATTACATAAAGGTGAGATATTTGTTTCAGGCAAGAAGGTAGTTATCAATCATCCAAAGTCCGCCAAAGAAAACCGGATTATTATGGCTTCCGAAGACCGTAAAGAGCTGGGACTGGTATTGTGCCGAAACATTAAAGAAAATATCACCCTGCAAAACGCAGAGAAGTTCAATAAGTTTGGGTTCATATTCAATCAAAAAGAAAAGACATCCTGTGATGAAATGGCCAGAAAGATGACAACCAAGATGAACAGTATTAATGACTTGGTAAGCTGCCTTTCAGGCGGTAATCAGCAAAAAGTAGTTCTTGCCAAATGTTTGCTTGCAAACCCCAAAGTGTTGATTATGGACGAACCTACCCGGGGTATAGACGTGGGTGCAAAGGCAACCATTTATAATATTATGATAGAGCTTGCTAAACAAGGGGTTGCAATTATTATGATTTCTTCTGAAATGCCGGAATTAATCGGAATGAGCAATCGCATAATCGTCATGGCAGGAGGCAAAATTACCGGAGAGCCGGTAGGAGAAGAAGCTCAGTCTCAGGAATTAATTTTAAAATTGGCGTTGGGAGGAAGCAAAGTATGACGAAAAAATTGGATATGGCACAGATCTTAAAGAAGTTCGGGCTTGTGTTTGCTGTTCTGATCATAGTCATAATCATGAGTTGTTTATCCCCGGTTTTTTTATCTTCCAAGAATTTAATCAATATTTTAAGGCAGATATCTACAAATGGGATATTGGCGGTAGGTATGACCTTTATCATCCTTACCGGCGGAATTGACTTGTCCGTAGGTTCGCTGGTAGCGGTAACAAGCGTAATCTGCGGCTCTATGCTTATGGGCGGTGCTAATGTTTGGGTTGCCTGTTTGGTGGGTGTAGCCGCAGCGGTTACCTTCGGTGTGTTTAACGGTTATTTGGTGGCCTATGTAGGTTTACAACCTTTTATTGCTACTTTGGCAAGCACAACCATAGGCCGTGGGTTTGCGCTGGTTTTTTCAAACGGAAAGCCATATACCATTATGAACGAACAATTTCTTGCCATAGGGCAAGGTGACCTGTTCGGTATACCAAACCCCATTATTATTCTGTTGGTTGTATGTGCCTTTGGCTTGATTATTTTAAAAAGTACTACTTTCGGAAGATATGTTTTTGCTATCGGCGGAAATAAAAATGCAGCTAAGCTTTCCGGAGTTAAGACTAGAAAAGTAGAAATGATGGTATACATAATATCCGGCATATGCTGCGGTATAGTCGGTTTGATACTTTCTGCAAGAATCAGCTCCGGTCAACCCACCGCTGCCGAAGGATACGAGCTTGATGCTATTGCCGCTACGGCTATAGGCGGAACAAGCATGAGCGGCGGTATAGGTGGATTACAGGGAACCGTGTTGGGCTTTGTCATTATCGGCTTAATCAGCAATTCTTTGAATCTGCTTAACGTAAATTCATTTTATCAACAAGTTGTAAAAGGATTTATTATTCTGTTGGCAGTGCTTCTGGATATGAAAACCAAGGGAAAAGCTGAATAATCGGGGCAATTGCAAAGCGTATAGGCTGTTTTAGTTGGCACCAATTTATTTACATATAAATTTTAGGAGGAAAAGAGTATGAAAAAAAGTATTTTGGTTGCATTACTTGCAGTAACAATGACTATGGTGATGTTAGCGGGATGTGCCGGTAACCCGGACAACGGTAAACCGGGCGATAACGCCGGCGCAAATGCCGGTGACGCAGGCGGCAAACAGTATACTATAGGCGTGCTTATGAAAGACAATTCAGACACTTTCGTTAAGAAAATTTCCGATGCAATTGAAGCGAAAGGCAAAGAACTTGGCGTAAAACTCATTATGAATGACGCCGAAGGCGACGTAAACAAACAAATCGAACAATGCGAAAACCTTATTACCCAACAAGTAGACGCTATTATCCTAAACGCACAGGACATGGACGGCAGCAGCCCCTGTATTAAAAAGGCAGTAGAAGCCGGTATTCCCATTATCAACTGTAACTGTGACACCGTTAATAAAGATTACCAATCTTTTGTTGGCTGTGAAGACAAAGACTCCGGCGTGATTGAAGCTAACTTTGTTTTGGCTAACCTTCCGGAAGGCTCCAACATCTGTATAATTCAAGGCCCTATGGGTCAAGCAGGCCAAGTTGGCCGTTGGGCCGGCTACGAAGAAGCAGGACTGCTTAAAAAATACAATGTTTTAGCCGAACAAACCGCTAATTGGAAAAGAGAAGAAGCCCTTGCTTTGGCGGAAGACTGGATTACAACTTACGGCGACAAATTAAACGCTATCGTTTGCCAAAATGACGACATGGCATTGGGTGCATTGGCAGCTTGTGAAGCAGCCGGAAGAAAAGACATTATGATTACCGGTGTAGATGCTATTGAAGATGCTCTGAAAGCTGTTGAAGAAGGAAGAATGGCTTGTACTGTATTCCAAGATGCGGCAGGCCAAGGCGAAACAGCAGTAGCAACAGCTTTGAAATTGGCTAAAGGCGAAAAAGTTGAGTATGACATCAGAATACCTTTCCAATTGGTAACCAAAGATAACGTAGGAGATTTTAAATAAAAACAGACATAACAAGAGAGTTTTTAATTATATTTATTATTAAAGTCTTTTTGAAGGTAGTTTGAGGGAAACTTTTTTCACCGGCATTTTCTCTCAAGGTTTTATTCTCTTTAAGACTAACGCAAAACACTCCCGGAGGATTCCTTCCTTATTACGAGGCCTGTGAACCTCATTAAAGGAATCCTTCGGGTTATTTTAACAAAATTCCGGAGGTCACTATGCTGAAAAATATTCCGAAAATAATAACGCCTGATTTGATGAAATATATGATGGAAATGGGTCATGCCGATACCATGATATTTGCAGACGCCAATTTCCCTGCTTATTCCAATGCGAAAATATTAATACGACTTCCCGGAGTTGAAATACCGGAACTGCTTCATGCGGTGCTACCGTTTTTTCCCTTAGACACCTTCGTACCTGACCCGGTGAAATTAATGAAAAATTTAGATACCGAACCTGTGCCGGAAATTTGGGCAGTATACGCTGATATTATTCGAAAATATGACGACGAACGTGCATTTCAAGACTTTAATCGCTTGGAAAGGTTCCGCTTTTACCGGGAATCGAAAGAGGCTACTGTAATTGTACAAACAGGAACCACTGCAAGGTATGCAAATATTATTTTACAAAAAGGCGTGATTTGATGACTTTCAAAGAGGAAAAAAAATATGTGGGACATTTGGATCAGCTGTTTAAAGTCAGAAAAGTGTTAATGCAGGACGGAAAAGCAAAAGATGTAGCAATGCTGCAAGTGGATAACCGATCCGGAATGCAGTTTGAGATTAGCGCCGACCGAGGTATGGATATTCCGTATCTTAGCTATAAAGGAGAAAATATAGGGTTTGTATCACCTTGCGGTATGGTAGGGCCTGAATATTTTGATGACAAGGGCCTTGGTTTTTTAAAAGGCTTTACCGCCGGCTTTTTGACTACCTGCGGATTGTCTTATATAGGCGCACCCTGTGAATACAATGGAAAATCCTATGGTTTGCACGGAAATATTTCCAATACCCCGGCCGAAAATTGTTCTTACCGTATAACAGAAGAAGAAAACGGAGCCTATGCTGAAATTACCGGAATTTTACGTGAAGGAATTTTATTCGGCCCTAAACTGATAATGGAAAGAAACATCCGCTGTTACTACAAAGACAGAAAAATAGTTTTAAAAGATAAAGTAACAAACGAAGGCTACGAAAAAGCCTTTCATATGATTTTATATCATATAAACATAGGCTATCCCATGCTGTGTAAAGACAGTGAAATCTTCGTACCATCCGAAAATGTTACGCCCAGAAACCAACACGCAAAATCCCATATAGACCGTTGGAACAAGGCAGAGGCAGCCACAACCGGTTTTGAAGAAATGTGCTATTATCACACTTTGAAAAAAAATCCCGAAAACCGTGCAACCGCAGCAGTTTTTAATCCCAATACAAACATGGGTATTGCTATAGAGTTTAATACCGAAACTTTGGATCATTTTGTCGAATGGAAAATGATGGGCGCAAAGGATTATGTGTTGGGTCTGGAACCCGGTAATGCCACCCTTGACGGAATCGGAGATGCTATAGATAACGGAAGCATGAAATACCTTGAAGGACAGGAATCCGTAGAATACGAATTGGTATTTCATATTTTGGAAGGTCCACAAGAATTTGAAAATATAAAGCAAAAGTATAAATAATTACGTGTTTTAATCAAAGTCTGTTTGAAGAAAGTTTAAGAAAAACTTTTTTCAGAAAAGTTTCCCTCAAGGTCTTTCTAACTCAGTCCCACATCACACAAAGGAGAATTACTATGGCTGACAAAAAATTAATAGAAAAAGTATTTGAAGATGGAAAAGGAATATTCAGACTAAACCCGGCCTTCGTACCAAGACGCTTCGGTAAAGCAGGCAGACGACTGAAGCTTCATCCGGACGATTATTTTTCATACGGCATGGCCAGAGGTTCTATAACAGAAAGATGGTTTTCTTCCACCATTGCCGCCAACAATGGCCCTCTTGCTCTGCCGGACGAAGGATTAAGCTATGTAGCCGTATCCTATGATTCAGACGAGAAATTCAGCTTAAAAGAAGCCATTGATACCCTAGGTGCAGAAATCGTAGGCGAAGAATTAATGGATAAATACGGCGGCTGGCCTATGTATTCCAAATTTTTCGACAATGAAAACCCTCTGTTTCATCACGTTCATTTGATGTTTGAAGATGCGGCAAAAGTAGGAAAGTTGGGAAAACCCGAATGCTACTATTTCCCAAAGCAACTGAATAATCACATGGGAGAAGCCGGATATACATACTTTGGCTTTGACCCGGACGTAACCAAAGAAGAAGTCAGAGAACGCCTGTTAAAATTCAAAGATGACGATACCCGTATTACAGAACTATCCAGAGCCTACCGTATAGAGCTTGGAACCGGATGGTATACTCCTGCCGGGGTTATTCATGCACCGGGTTCTGTTTTGACTTACGAACCCCAGTGGAATTCAGACGTAAATTCCGTTTATGAAAATATAGTTTCAGGCGAGGTTTATCCGCCGGAAATGTTGGACGAAGAACTGCCGGATGTAGACAAAGGAAACGTGGATAAAGTACTGGATTTACTGGATTGGGAAAAAAATATCGACCCCAATTACAGAAAACATTATTTCCGCCCTCCTGTGCTTGCAAGCGAAACCGAGCAATATTCAGAAAAATGGATAACCTACGGCAACCCCTATGTAGCCGCAAAAGAACTTACCGTTTACCCCGGTCAAACCGTAATAATCCAAGATTGTGTTGCCTATGGCTGTATTTTTGTTCAAGGTCACGGCAAATTCGGCGTTTATCAATGTGAAGCGCCAACATTGTTGCGGTTTGGTCAACAAAGCGCCGATGAATTTTTTGTGTCCGAAAAGGCCGCAAAAAGCGGCGTTACCATCACTAACGAAAGCCCGGTAGAACCCTTGGTTGTGCTTAAACATTTCGGACCCAATCACCCGGAAGTACCGCAGCCGGATTTTAATTAAATAATACCGTTAAATGTGTGCATTGAGTCTGAGGGAAACTTTTTATATAAGAAAGTTTCCCTCGTATCTTAGTTTTAATATTGTGTTTTTACAGGTTTTGATTAACGAAAAGCGGAGTTAAAATCAAAGGAGGCGATTCTTTGAGATATTTAATGGGAATTGATAATGGCGGAACATTCTCCAAAGCCGCAATATTCGATGAAGACGGCAAGCAAATAGCCGTTGCAAGCGTACCCACCGTAACCCTTACCCCAAAACCCGGTTATACGGAAAGAGATATGGACGATTTATGGGAAGTTAACGCACAGGCAATCAGGCTGTGTATAGAAAAAAGCGGTATTCGTCCGCAGGATATAGTTGGGGTTTCCTTTTCCGGTCACGGCAAGGGTTTGTATTTGGTAGGTTATGACGAAAAACCAAGCTATAACGGCATAGTTTCCACCGATGCCAGAGCATGGAGTTACGTAGAGCAATGGTATCAAGACGGCACGAAAGAAAAAATTTACCCCATGTCCTACCAAGAAATTCTTGCTTGCCAACCGGTAAGTATACTTGCTTGGTTAAGAGACAACGAACCCAAGGTATTGGAGCAAACCAAATATATTTTCCATGTAAAGGACTACATACGCTATAAGCTTACCGGCGAAGCCTATGCGGAATATACGGATTCTACCGGAGGAAACCTTGTTAATCTCAACACCAAGGCATATGACAAAAAACTTCTTGAGTGTTTCGGACTTGAAATGATTTTCGATAAATTGCCGCCTTTAAAATACTCTGCGGATATTTGCGGTTACGTAACGTGGGAAGCTTCCCAAAAAACCGGTCTTCCGGCAGGTATACCGGCAGCAGCCGGAATGTTTGACGTGGATGCCTGCGGAGTTGCTTCCGGATTGGTAAACGAAGATGCAATGTGCATGATAGCCGGAACCTGGAGCATTAACGAATACATAGCTAAAGCACCTATAGATAACGGAACAGTGGCATTAAACTCAATGTTTTGTATACCCGGTTATTTTTTAATAGAGGAAAGCAGTCCCACATCCGCCGGTAACATGGAATGGTTTATCCGAAATCTTATGAATCATGAGAAAGACATGGCAAAAACAGCCGGCGGATCTATCTATGATATAACCAATGAATGGGTAAGTTCTATTGAACCCCAAGACACAAATATTATTTTCCTGCCGTTTTTAAACGGCTCTAATGAGGATGCCTTGGCAAAGGCTACCTTTATAGGTCTTACCGGCTATCATAATAAAAAGCATATGTTGCGTGCGGTTTATGAGGGTATTGTTTTTTCCCACTTAACTCATGTGAAAAAATTGTTGAGAAATAGAGAAATCCCCAAAAGTATCAGCCTATCCGGTGGAGCGGCAAATTCAGATGTTTGGGTACAGATTTTTGCTGATGCCCTACAGATTGCTATAGACGTTATTGAGGATAAGGAAATAGGTGCCCAAGGTGCTGCCATAGCCGCCGGAATAGCCGCCGGGGTTTACAAGGATTACGAAGAAGCTGTTCAAAGAACAGTTAAGATAACAAAAACAATACAGCCACGACCGGAATACAAAGCAATCTATGAAGAAAAATATAAAAATTACCGTAAAGTTATTGACTCGTTAAACGGTTCATGGAAATGTTTTAAAAATTAATGGAAATGTAGCTTCAAATAAAGTTCATTAATAAGGAGAACCGGCATGAAACCTTTTACACTGGGTGTATACGAAAAAGCCATGCCTTCCGGTTTAAGTTGGCGTGAAAAACTTCATACGGCAAAACAGGTAGGTTATGATTTTCTGGAAATCAGTATTGATGAAACGGATGAAAAACTTGCAAGGTTGGAAACGAGCAAAAAACAACGGTTAGAATTGGTCACCGATATGTACGAAACAGGTGTTCCCATAAGAACCATGTGTTTAAGCGGTCACAGAAGATTCCCTTTGGGTAGCAACGATGAGGCTGTCTGCAAACGTGGCATGGAAATTATGGAGAAAGCCCTAACCCTTGCGGATGATTTGGGAATACGAATTATTCAGTTGGCCGGGTATGATGTTTATTATGAGGATTCTTCAGCCCTCACAGAAAAACGTTTCGCCGACAACCTTAAAATCTCCGTGGAGATGGCAGCCGCAAAAGGAATTATCCTAGCCTTTGAAACCATGGAGACGGAGTTTATGAATACTGTCAGCAAGGCAATGCATTACGTTAGACTGATTAATTCTCCGTATTTGCAAATATATCCCGATTGCGGCAATTTGACCAATGCTGCTGTATTGTACGGCACTGATGTTTTGGAGGATTTTGAAACGGGAAAAGGACATATTGCGGCTTTACATTTAAAAGAAACTGTTCCCGGAAAATACCGAGAAATTCCTTTCGGTACAGGTCATGTGGATTTTGAAAGTATTATAGATAAAGCCCGGAAAATGGGCATACGTAAATACGTTACAGAACTTTGGTACACAGGCAATCCCCTTTGGATTGAGGATTTAAAACAGGCACACGGTATGATGAACAAGTTATTGGAGGGAAAATAAATGCTGGAAAATCTAAAAAAAGAAGTATATAATGCAAATATGCTTTTGCCCAAATATGGTCTGGTTACCTTCACTTGGGGTAACGCCAGTGCATTTGACCGCCAATCCGGTTTGTTTGTAATAAAACCCAGCGGTGTGGAGTATGACAAGATGCGTTGGGAAGATATGGTGGTTATGGACCTTGCCGGCAACAAGCTAGAAGGTGAATATAAGCCCTCCTCCGATACCCCTACTCATGCAGAGCTTTACAGGGCTTTTCCAAACATAGGCGGAATAGTACATACCCATTCATCCTGTGCTACAAGTTGGGCACAGGCAGGCCGAGGCATACCCTGTTACGGGACTACCCATGCGGATTATATGTATGGAGAAATTCCCTGTATACGAAACCTGACCCCGGAAGAAATTGAAGAGGCTTACGAAATGAATACCGGGCTGCTTATAGTCGAACACTTTAAAGACAGGGACTATATAGCCATGCCGGCGGTACTTTGTAAAAATCATGGGCCTTTTACCTGGGGTAAAGATGTTAACGAAGCGGTACACAACGCCGTAGTATTGGAGGAAGTGGCGAAAATGGCCGCAAATTGCGAGGCTTTAAACCCCATGAGCCTACCGGCACCCCAAGAACTACAGGATAAACATTATTACAGAAAACATGGCGTTCATGCGTATTACGGAAATTAATGCAAAAGGAGGTATATAACATGAAAATGGCTATTTTAGGAGCAGGCGGCATCGCAATAAAAATGGCAAACACCATAAATCCGCTTGACAGTGTGGAAGCCTACGCTGTAGGTTCCCGTGATTTGGCAAAGGCAGAGGCTTTTGCAAAAGAGTATGGCTTTCAAAAGGCATACGGCTCATACGAAGAATTGGTTAAAGACCCGGACATAGATCTGGTGTATATTGCAAGCCCTCATTCACACCATTATGAACACGCAAAATTGTGTTTAAACAATGGGAAGCACGTTTTATGCGAAAAGGCATTTACCGTTAATGCTCAACAGGCTCGGGAAATAACAGAACTGGCAAAGAGCAAAAACTTGCTTATAACCGAGGCTATTTGGACCAGATATATGCCCATGAGAAATACCATCAACGAAATAATCGCAAGCGGAATTATCGGTGAAGTTACTTCACTGACCGCAAATTTGGGCTACGAAATAGACCACATACCCAGAATCATAGAACCGGATCTTGCCGGCGGTGCCTTACTTGACCTTTCTGTTTATGTACTGAATTTTGCCTCTATGATTTTCGGAGACGATGTTAAGGAAATCAAAGCTACAGCCGTTATGAACGAAAAAGGTGTGGATTTAACAGACAGCTTTACGTTGACCTACCCGGACGGAAAAATGGCGATTTTATACACCACAACTAAGAGCAACACCGACAGAGAAGGTGTAATTAACGGTCGCAAAGGTTATATTAAAATCGACAATATCAACAACTACGAACGACTTAGGGTGTTTGACAAAGAATATAAACTGATTAAAACCATTGAAGCCCCGAAACAAATCACCGGTTATGAATATGAAGTTTTGGCTGCCAAACGTGCAATCGACGAAGGAAAACTTGAATGTGAAGAAATGCCTCATGCACAAACTATCCATATGATGGAAATGATGGACAGTATTCGTAAAGAATGGGGCATGACATATCCCTTTGAATAGAATAAAAGGAGTTGCCCTACTTATCCGATGGGTAACTCCTTTTTTATCTAACTTAAATTTGCCCGATAAAGGTTTGTACAAGAAATGAAACAACAACCACCAGTGCGGAAATAATAAAACCGTGCAACATAGGCTTAAATCCTGACCGGGATACTTCTTTAAAATTGGTTTTCAGCCCTATTGCACCCAGAGCCATTACCATAAAAAACTTTGATACAGTTGCAACACTTGCGCTTAAATTGTCGGAAACCACACCAAGGCTTTTTACGGCTACCATTCCTAAAAATACTAGGATAAAATAGGGAAAGATTTTCTTGAAATCTATTTTGCGTTTTTGTAAGAAGCCGGTGGTTTTTGCATTTAATCTTTCGTTTACAAAAGAAAAAACCAATACGGTGGGGATTATAGAAAGCGTTCTTGTCAGTTTAACGATAACTGAAAATGCCCCGGCGGCATCCGAAAAGGCATAACCGGCGGCGACTACGCTTGAAGTGTCGTTTACCGCCGTTCCGGCCCAAAGCCCGAAACCCATATCACTCATATTGAAATACCTGCCGGCTATAGGAAACAAAATTACCATAAGCACATCAAATATGAACGTTGCCGAAATTGCATAGGCAATATCCCTGTCTTCCGCATCAATGGTGGGTGCTATGGCAGCTATAGCAGAGCCACCGCATATGCCTGTCCCGGCCGACATAAGACCGGATAACTTCCAATTCATGCCAAACAGTCTGCCCAGCAAATATCCACCTCCGAAAGCCACGGCTAAAGTCACGCACATTACTATTATTGAGTACTTACCCACAGAAAGCACCTGTGAAAAGCTTAATGTCAAGCCCATTAAAATTATTGCCAGACGCAGAACTTGTTTGGATACCAACAAAATACCACTTTTGAAAGCAATATATTTCCCAATAATAGGATTTATTAGCATACCTATAATCAGCGCAAAAACTCCGCCGCTGATTAACTCATAGGGTATAAAACGGCTGATCAAATTAGCAAAGACGGCAAGCAAGACACTAAGTAAAAGCCCCGGTCCGTACTTATTAATCGTGGTCATAAAGGTCCTCCGGTTTTTTGCATGAACAAAAATTATGGCAACAGCCTAATATTCAGTAATTTATAAAGTAGCTTTACATATATAATTTGATTTTAGCTTGAACTTATTATAAAATTAAAGTGGCTTTTTTAAGGGAGTTAGAGGGAATCTTTTTATTCAGACTCTTCAAGCTTTTATTTTTGCGTTAACAAAGGGTGATAAAATGAGTACTAAGCACAAAATACTGGAATTACTTGAAAAAAACAGAGGCCGAAATATCTCAGGTGAAGATATAGCCGGTCAGCTTAATATATCTCGTACAGCTGTGTGGAAAGCCATTAAATCGTTAGGACAAGATGGGCATGAAATACAGGCTGTTACCAATCTGGGATACGTGCTTACGGAAAACAGCAATGTTTTGACAACACAGGCGTTGCTGCCGTATTTATCTGATGTGAATTATGCTGAAAAAATCAACATATTCAAATCATTGGAATCCACCAACAAAACAGCCAAGGAAATGGCTGTTAACGGTTGTGAACACGGAACGGTAATTATAGCCGACAGCCAAACAGACGGAAAAGGCAGATACGGCAGAAGCTTTTACTCACCGGCAGGAAGCGGACTGTACATAAGCTTTGTTTTGCGTTCCGCCTTTATAAACTTGCCTAATGTAACAATGATAACCTCTGCCACAGCAGTAGCCGTATGCAGAGCCATACAAGCCGTTACCGGCCAAAAAGCAGAGATAAAATGGGTAAACGATATATTGGTAAACGGGAAAAAAATATGCGGAATTTTAACGGAGGCTATTACGGATTTTGAAAGCGGTTGTATAGATTGGATTGTGGTAGGTATGGGCATAAATATAGATACCAAGGATTTTCCCGGTGAAATCAGCCAAACAGCCACGTCACTTTTTACGGAAAATGCCGGCGGTTCAGTTAGAAATAGGCTTGCAGCAGAAATTATTAATACTTTTCTATCATCAAGTGCATGGCTAAACGATAAAAAAACATATGAGGAATATAAGAACAGACTGACTATGTTGGGTAAAGGAATTATTGTTTCAAGCGCTAATGAAACCTACGAAGCAACGGCTATTGATATTGACGAGGCATTACGGTTGATTGTGAAAAAGACCGACGGCAGAATTTCTGTTTTGTCCTCCGGCGAAGTTCATGTTCGATTGTAACCCTGTAGTTTAATTAAGGTTGACAACGATTATTTTTCATGTATAATAATGTAAAATACTATTTACATGAGGTTAGCCATGAAAAAAAATACTACAAAAAAATTGGTTTTATGTGCTTTTTTTGCTGCCTTAACCGCAGTGCTGTCTCAAGTTGCAATACCAATAGGCCCTGTGCCAACCGTTTTAGCCCATATTTCTGTATTTATGTCTGCCGGATTATTGGGTGCAAAGTACGGTGCTTTAAGCCAGATTGTTTATGTTTTAATGGGAGCTGTGGGTTTGCCTGTATTCACGGGATATATGGCAGGTATAGGCAGGGTATTCGGCCCCACCGGCGGTTATATAATAGCCTACATAATAACAGCATTTGTTACAGGGCTTATACTTGACCGCTTTGGCAGAAAATCTATGAAAATATCATTCCTTGCAATGCTTGCCGGCTGGATTATTACATACAGTTTTGGGACCATATGGTTTTCTTTTGTAATGGAGACCGATTTTATAGCGGCGTTGGCAGTTTGTGTGTTTCCGTTTTTGATAGGAGACTGCCTAAAGACAATATTATGCGCTTTTCTTATAAAAAGGTTAAGCGGAATTCTTCGAGCCTAACCATGAATAAAGATCTTGCAACTTTCCGAATTTTTACCGATATACTTCGTTAAGTACTCCCGGCATAATTTTCTGTATTATGCGTCGTCGCACCTGCCTGGTCTATCGAAAAAAATTTCAGAAATTTGCTTCGTATTTAATTAGTAATAGGCTCTTAATTAACCGGAGTGGAAATTTCCACTCTTTTTTGTATACAAACAAAAAACCTTTCTTAACGTATTCCGCTAAGAAGGTTTTTTTTACGATGCAGAAGTATTAAATTACCAATAACAGTATTACAGGATAATGCAAATCAAGCCGCCGCTGCCTTCGTTTATGATTTTTTGCAGAGTTTCCTGTAGTTTCATTTGAGCGTCTTCCGGCATATGATAAAGTTTGTTTTGAAGACCGTCTCTTACCAAATCATGCATGGATTTACCGAACATATTAAGCTCCCAAATTTTACCGGGCTCGTCGGACATTTCAGAATTAAGGTAATCGATAAGGTCTTCACTCTGTTGCTGTGTGCCTACAATAGGAGAAATCTCCGTTTCGATGTCAGCCCTAATCAAGTGAATAGAGGGTGCAGACGCTTTTAACTTAACGCCGAATTTAGAGCCGTGTCTTACCAGAACCGGTGCTTCAAGTTTCATTTCGTCAAGTGCAGGTGTAACCACGCCGTAGCCCTTGTGGCGGACTTCTGCCAAGGCGTATTTAATCTTTTCGTATTCTCTGTTGGCATCAGCCAGTATTTTAATAGTGGAAATTAGGCGGTACTCGCTGTCTATATCCATACCGGTGGTTTCGCTTAATATTTTGTAGAACAGGCTGTCGTCAACTGTAACCTCTATGTCTGCGGAGCCTTGGCCAAGGGAGATTTTATCCACATAAGCTTTTTTTATGTACTCGTTGTCCTCCATACCGTAAATGCTGTCTTTGATTTCACGAAGTTTGGAGACATTGTTTAGTATGGATTTTACGGCTTGAATCATATTTTTCTTGAGCCAGTGGTCTAGGCTGAGAGTGTCTATCCAGTTAGGGAAGTTGATTCGAACCTCTTTCACCGGGAATTCATAGAGTACCTTTTCCATAATGACGTTAATGTCGTCTGCCTTTAATTGGGCGCAGTTAACGGCAATAACAGGAACTTGATAACGGTCGCTGATACTTAATCTTAATTCTTCTGTTTCGGGTGCATAAGGTTTTGTGGTGTTTAAAACCATAACAAAGGGCTTGTTTATGGCTTTTAATTCGTTTACCACCCGTTCTTCCGCAGGCAGGTAGTCATCCCTTGGAATATCGGTGATAGAGCCGTCTGTGGTAATGACTATACCTATGGTGGAATGCTCGTTGATTACCTTTTTAGTGCCCATTTCTGCGGCTTGGATAAATGGTATTTTTTCGTCTGACCAGGGAGTGTTTATCATTCTGGGTTGGTCCCCGTCTAAGTGTCCGGTGGCACTGTCTACCAAATATCCTACGCAGTCTATCATTCTCACTTTAAAGCTGATGTTATCGTCCAGCAGTATTTCCACTGCTTCGTTGGGAACAAACTTAGGCTCGGTGGTCATTATGGTTTTGCCGGCGGCGGATTGGGGTAATTCGTCCTTGGTTCTTTCTTTACTGTAAACATTTTGTATATTGGGTATAACCAATAAGTCCATAAACCTTTTAATAAAAGTGGATTTGCCGGTGCGTACAGGCCCTACAACACCTATGTAAATATCACCGTTAGTACGTTCGGATATATCCTTATACAGGTCGAAACTTTCCATTATATACCTCCTATCAGCGATTGAAGAACTATGTGCGTCCGGCGTAAGTCTTCTTGCCGAACAGGTAATCAAATATGTATGTAAAGCCTAAAAAAGTGGGAATAACTTTCCCTATGTTTTTAATTCGACAAAGCAAAAGCAGTCGAATTAAATTGTTGAAAATGCAGTTAAGGTTGTTCTTCAATTCGCATTGTATCCATACACTTTATTTTATGAAGAGAGGATATATTTAGAACTTATCTACTAAAGTTTTAAAGAATTTAAGCGGAATAAGGAGAAATCACAGCGTTATTAATTGTCGGCTACCGGAATAATTTGCATTTACGGAAATATACTCAAATGCTGATTAAAAAGTAAGAAAAGCTTCTGTTCGCAGTGGTGAGCGAGGTGATTTTCCTTGAAAAACACAGTGCGAGCCGT
Source organism: uncultured Defluviitaleaceae bacterium (assembly GCA_964392115.1). Classification (GTDB taxonomy): domain Bacteria; phylum Bacillota; class Clostridia; order Lachnospirales; family WRBF01; genus CAYXWM01. The sequence continues at coordinate 32,904 of CAYMOU010000010.1, forward strand.
TAACGAAGAATAGATTTTTGTTACTACCTTATGTCCAATTTACTATATTCCTTGTTCATTTGACTATAATATGTTATCATTAATTAAAATTATAACGGGAGGATAGGAGAATGAATCAAACATATGAACAAACCAAGGAAAAGCTTCTTAGACCACCAAACGGCTTGTTGGTGCTGGTAATTTCTATTTTGTTGTTTTTAGGTGCTGTGACCGGCTTTGTTTTTGCTGTCATAGAGATTGAAAAGGAATATTCTCATAACACGTTGGCTTTGATTATAGGGTATGCTTTGTATTTTGGGTTGTTTTTTCCTATGATATTAAAGGGTTTAAAAGTAATCAAACCTAACGAGGCATCCGTCTATGTACTTTTCGGAAAATACAAAGGTACTATTGCAAAAGCCGGATTCTTTTGGATAAACCCATTTTGCAGTTCGGTATCTGCTGTAAATAACCTTCCTGAGGTGAGAGTTGGGCATGTGACTATTAAAATGCCCAATCATACCATTTCTTTAAAAGCTACTACTTTGAACAACGAGAAACAAAAGGTAAACGACAAGGACGGCAATCCCATAGAAATAGGTGCGGTTGTTATTTGGAGGGTGGTTAACGCCACCAAGGCGGTTTTTGAGGTGGATAATTACCAATCCTATGTTTCGGTACAATGTGACGCAACAATACGCCACGTTGTAAGAAAATACCCCTATGATATTTCCGACGAAGGTGACGAAATGTCTTTAAGAGGCAGTTCCTCTGCCGTAGCCGATGAAATGAAAAACGAACTGCAAAATCGTGTTTCTTTGGCCGGTATAGAGATTATGGAAGTGCGTATTGCTCACCTTGCCTATGCCCAAGAAATAGCTGCCGCTATGTTGCAACGGCAACAGGCCACGGCTATTATAGCCGCAAGGCAAAAAATAGTTGAAGGCGCCGTGGGTATGGTAGAAATGGCTCTGGATAAGCTTTCGGAAAGAGAAATAGTAAAGCTGGACGATGATAGAAAGGCTGCTATGGTCTCCAACTTATTGGTAGTACTCTGCGGAAACAAAGACGCTCAACCGGTAGTAAACAGCGGAAATATTGCCTAAAATATATTTTTTACATAAGTAAACCCCAAAACATACTGTTTTGGGGTTTTTACGTTTCGCTGTACAAACAAATTGGTTTTGTTTTTGTTTTTGTTTTTTGTTTTTGTTTTTTGTTTTATATTTTTACCTAATCCTGTATTACCGGCTCGAAATAAGTATCCGGTTTTTCCGGGTCAAACAATTCGTTGCACCAGATTAAAATAATTAAGTCTTCGGTGCCGATATTTTCGATTGAATGGGTATAACCTACGGGAATATCTATAATTTCCGCTCTGCTGTCTGAAAGCAAATATTGAAAAATATCTCCGTGGCCGGTTTTTCTGAAACATACAAGTGCCTTACCTTTTAAAACCATAAACTTTTCTGCCTTGGTGTGATGCCAATGGTTGCCTCTGGTTATACCGGGTTTCGTTACGGATACAGACACTTGACCAAAGCCAATACCCTTGATACATTCGCAGAAATATCCTCTTTCATCGGTTTTTTTATCCAAGCTGTAGGAAAAGCTTTCTTCCGGTAGATAAGAAATGTAGGTGGCATATAGTTTTCTGTCGAAATCATCTTTAAAAGCCGGCATTACCAAGGTGTTTCGGTTTTTATGGAAGGAATACAGCTTATCGGCCAGTTCACCCAGCTTAACCGAATAAACCCGAGGAATATAACAAAATCTTTTGCTGTCAGTTTCCGGAGTTTCGTCTATGTTCTTGATAAATTCATTTATCACGTCATCTATATATGTCAGTTGCAAAATAGTTTCGGGATTGTCGATGCGGATTTTCAGCTCTCGGGCTATGTTGTGGCAGAAGGTGGCTACAACTGAGTTATAAGCCGGTCTGCACCATTTGCCGAATATATTGGTTAGCCTATAAACATAAACCGGAGAATCGGTTGTTTCTGCATACGAAAAGAGCAAGTCTTCCATAGCCTTCTTGCTGTTGCCGTAAGGGTTATCGTTTTCGGCTTGGATAGAGGAGCAAGCAACTATGGGACAGCGATTTTCGTTAGCTTCCAGTATGTCCAGTAAGGTTCGGGTTAAATCCACATTTCCGGTTTCATATTCAGCGGGACTTTTTGGCCTATTTACACCGGCAAGATGGAATATAAAGTCGCAATCTTTCAAAAAATCTTCAAGCTTATTTTCGTTTAAATCCTTATCAAATAACAACAAATCCGTATAGCCTTTGTTTTTCAGTTGAGCTGTCAAGTTTTTACCTATAAATCCTTTGGAACCGGTTACAAGTATTTTCACTTTTTACATCTCCAATCCTGAAGTTCGTTTTGAATATAATCCAACTTTAGCAGTAACTCTGTCATCTGCTTCGTATTAAGCCTTTTGGTGTTATCCGAGGTGTAATCTTGCGCAATATGTCCCATATTGTATCCGCTGACAAAATACTTGTCATAGTTTAAATCTCTTTTGTCCGGGGTAACTCTGTAAAAGTTGCCCATGTCCTCTGCCTTGCTCATTTCTTCCGTGGTTAACAGGGTTTCGTAGATTTTTTCTCCGTGACGTATGCCTATTTCTTTTATTTCGTTTTTCACTCCGAAAATATCCATTAAAGCTTGCGCCAAAGTAGTTATGGTACAGGCAGGTGCCTTTTGAACAAACAAATCTCCCGACTCTCCGTTTTCAAAAGCAAACAATACAAGATTTACGCTTTCCTCCAAGCTCATCATAAACCTGGTCATTTCACCGTAAGTAACGGTCAGCGGAGAACCGCTTTTAATTTGCTCCACAAACATAGGTATTACACTGCCTCTTGAAGCCATGACGTTGCCGTATCTTGTACCGCAGATTGTTGTTTTATTTGGGTCCACGGTTTTGGATTTTGCAATGAACACCTTTTCCATCATTGCTTTTGATATGCCCATAGCGTTAATGGGATAGGCGGCTTTGTCTGTGGATAGGCAAATTACCTTTTTTATTCCGGCATCTATGGCGGCATTAAGAAGGTTTTCTGTGCCAAGAATATTGGTTTTTACTGCTTCTATGGGAAAAAATTCGCAGGAGGGTACTTGCTTGAGAGCTGCCGCATGAAAAATATAGTCTACCCCATAAACGGCGTTTTTTACGCTTGCATAATCTCTGGTGTCACCTATATAAAACTTGATTTTATCGTCCTTATATAATTTTCTCATGTCGTCTTGTTTTTTTTCGTCCCGGGAAAAAACCCGGATTTCTTTTATTTCGGTATTTAAAAACCTATTAAGCACGGCGTTTCCAAAAGAGCCGGTTCCGCCGGTAATAAGTAAGGTTTTATCTTTAAACATAAAGCATACAGTCCCTTTCGATTGGGTTGTTTTCTATATTATATTCACCCCAAGGACAAAGGGAACCTGTGTAGTGCTTAGTTATTCTTTATACTTATAGGTATTTACGGTAGTGAGCACTGTGTTTTATTTATAAATAATAGGAGCCGGAGTTATACCAAAACAGGGTTTATCTAAGCACTGTAAGTTTACCGTAAATTCTGTTTGTCTAATCAGTTTTAATCCTGTATTTTTGCCGAACTACATATTTTATCCATATCAGACAAGTTATTCACCAATTGACAAGCTTATACATAATATAAAGTGTAACGTTATAATTCCGACTCTGCAGAGTTGGAGCTGTGTCTGAAAACTTATTTTAGTGGGTTTTTGAGAAGATGATTCATATAATGAAATGCGACTTTTATTCCGGATGATATATAGTCAAATGCTAATTAAAGAGTAACTAAAGCGTTTATTCGCAGTGGTGAGCGACCGGTGGTTTTCCTTGAAAAACACATGAGCGAACCGTTTACGAAGAATAGCTTTTGTTACAATTCCTTGTTCATTTGACTATAGCACAATAATTTGAAATTTCTGCACAAAAGACACCGATATAAGCTTTTGGACACTCTCTAGTGGACTTTAAAGAAAGGTGTGAATATTTAACAATGAATGAACTTTGGAAATTAAAGTCCGGCAACGACAATTTTTCCGGATTTGATTACTTCTGCTCCGGTCAGCGTGATAAGTACGATGATGATTATTACAGCGGCCACTTCACCTATGATAATCAAAACAGAATCAAATCCGACAACGTAATTCCAACCAAACAAACAAAATTAAATCAACGTAATCTTGAAGTCGTATCATCGGATTATGATAAGGAACAAGAAGAGAGAATCTGGAAAGATTACATTCAAAAACGCCGAACAGAAAAACAAGAAAACGATGACATAGATTATTACTTCGGTACACCACGAAACGGCTTTTCAGGCAGACATAACAGAGACGACAGCTATCTTCCCAACACCGCATACAATTCCGATTTCAACGAAGGCGTTGAATATGAGGATGATTATATGGATTATTCTAAAGAAAACTTTCATGTACATGCCATGAGCAGACATGACTGTCACCGGTGCGACGACTGTCATGATGATTGTGACCACTGTAGGCACCACCACAGAAGAGGCCCAACAGGCCCTACAGGCCCAACAGGCCCCATAGGTGCAACAGGCCCCACAGGCCCAACCGGTCCTACAGGCCCTACCGGTCCTACAGGTCCTACCGGCCCTACAGGTGATCCCGGCATTACAGGCCCTACCGGCCCTACCGGCCCTACAGGTTTAGCCGGATTAGTCGGTGCTACAGGCCCTACAGGCCCCACCGGCCCTACAGGTTTAGCCGGATTAGTTGGTGATACAGGCCCTACCGGCCCCACCGGCCCTACAGGTTTAGCCGGATTAGTCGGTGCTACAGGACCTACCGGTTTTACAGGCCCCACCGGCCCTACAGGTTTAGCCGGATTAATCGGTGCTACAGGCCCTACCGGCCCTACCGGCCCCGGAGCTGTTTTAGGTGGTATACAGGCTCAATTGCTTACAGGAACCCAAACTACCATACCCACCGGAGGAGCAGTCTTATTTAACAGCTTGGTTAACAGCCAAACGCCCAACATAACCTACAACTCCATAACAGGCGAATTCTCCTTGGCGGTACCCGGAAATTATTTTGTAACTTGGTGGGTTGCAACTGACGGTTCTAATTTAAGCCCGGAAGTTGACTTTACCATAAACTTAAACAATACCGGCTTCTCCACAGCTTCAACACCCATAGTTACAGGTCAACTTTCCGGATCGGCATTGGTTACCACAACTACAACTCCTTCGATAATCACTTTGATAAACTCCAGTGCCGATACCGTAAATCTTGCATCTACCGTACCGGTTCAAGCCAATATTGTTATTATTCAATTGACTTGATGAATATAGATACAAAAGGAGGATTTAAATGAGTAACGCAGCTATAGAATTACAACGTACACCGGACGGAAATGTTCCTGCAGGAGCAAGTGTAAAATTTAACGTAGTTCCTTTGCTTTCGGGAAACATTGCATATAACCCGGCTACCGGCACTATTACGTTAAACAACCCGGGAAGATATGTGGTTAACTGGTGGGTTACCACACAAACTTCACTTTCAGCAACAGGTGTTGAATTTGCAATTACAACCTCACAAGGTGATTTTATATTGGGCGATTCGCCCATAAAAACCGGAGAAGTAGTGGGCTTTGCCATAATTGAAACAACTACACCCGGTGTTACCATGAATTTGGTTAACGCAACCGGCCTTCCGGTATTATTGTCCAGCATAGTTCCTATAAAGGCTTCTCTTATAGCCGTTCAACACGATATTAACGGCCCTACAGGCGATACAGGACCTACCGGACCTACGGGTGTTACCGGCCCGACAGGCCCAACAGGTGATACCGGTCCTACAGGCTTTACAGGTGATACAGGTCCTACCGGAGATACCGGCCCTACAGGCCCCACAGGTGATACCGGTCCTACCGGCTTTACAGGTGACACAGGTCCTACCGGAGATACCGGCCCTACAGGCCCCACAGGCTTTACAGGACCTACCGGCTTTACAGGTGATACAGGTCCTACCGGAGATACAGGCCCTACAGGTCCTACAGGTGATACCGGTCCTACCGGCTTTACAGGTGACACAGGTCCTACCGGAGATACCGGCCCTACAGGCCCCACAGGCTTTACAGGACCTACCGGCTTTACAGGTGATACAGGTCCTACCGGAGATACCGGCCCTACAGGCCCCACAG
>CAYMOU010000011.1:0-35568 GCA_964392115.1 uncultured Defluviitaleaceae bacterium
ATGATGACTTGTATGATGCAGCTGCGGACCGTTATAAAAAATACGCCAAGGCCAGAAAAGTTTTGGACGTTCCCATGCCTACAGCTATAGTATACCCCAACTCCACAGAAGAAGTGAAAGCTCTGTTGGTATACTGCAACAATAACGGCATTAACGTTATACCCAGAAGCGGTAAAACAGCCACCGAAGGCGGCTTGGAAAACTGGAAAGAAGAAACCCTGGTAATCGACGGCAAAAAACTTGACAAAATCATCAAAATCGATACATACAATATGCAAGCTACCGTACAAGCAGGGGTTCCTTTGCAAGTATTGGAAGACGAGTTGAGAAAAGTAGGCTACACTGCCGGTCATTCTCCTCAATCCAAACCGGTTGCTCAATACGGCGGCTTGGTAGCCACCAGAAGTATAGGACAATTTTCCACCTTATACGGCGGTATCGAAGACATGGTAGTAGGTTTGGAATGTGTATTCCCCAACGGTCATGTTTCCAGAATCAAAAATGTATCTCGTAGAGCCGGTGGTCCGGACATCAGACACATTGCAATAGGTAACGAAGGTACTCTGTGTTACATTACCGAAGTAACCGTTAAAATTTTCAAATACTACCCCGAAAACAACAAATTCTACGGTTATCTTATTAAAGATGTTGATACAGGCATCAAAGTACTTAGAGAAGTAATGGTTAACGGTTACCGTCCTTCCGTTGCTCGTACTTACTCCGAAGAGGATGCAAGACAACATTTCTATCATTTCCACAAAGACAAATGCATTCTTATCTTTATGGCTGAAGGCTCTAAAGGCATAGTGGAAGCTACTTGCAAAGGAATCGAAGAAGCTGTTGAAAAATTCCAAGACGGCATAATCGAACAGGTAGACAGCAAACTTATCGAGGATTGGTTTAATCACCTTAACTGGTCTCAACAAGATATAGACGACGAGTTTGAAGGCATGAAAGAAAACGACAAACACGACGGTTTCACCACAGAAATTTCCGCTGACTGGGAAACCATCCCGAAAATTTACTACAACGTTATGAATCGTGTAAGAAACGAATTCCCCAGAGCCCACGATTTAACCATGTTGGGCGGTCATTCATCTCACAGTTACATTAACGGTACAAACATGTACTTTGTATACAACTACAACATTAATTGCGCTCCCGAAGATGAAATGAGAATTTATCATCACCCCATTCAAACCATCATCGTTGAAGAAACACTTAAACAGGGCGGTTCCATGTGCCACCATCACGGCATAGGAAAATACCGAAACGAATGGACCAAGGACGAACACGGCACAGCATACTTCATGTTGGAAAAATTAAAAGAAGCCTTCGACCCCAACGGAATAATGAACTTCGGTACAATTTACCCTCAAGAAGAAGGCGTAAAATACCAAAAGTAATAAAACCGAGTAACAGTCAACTCAAATAACACGTGTTGTTTTTATATACCTTATACTAATTCCATATTTAATGAAGTATAAAAATTTGCATACTATCCTTGAATCTTTGTCAAAATTGCAAATTTTTATCTACTGTTATAAATGGAATTAGTATTAGCCGGCTAAAACAAGTGCAAGTTAATATTAATGATTAAACTAATACTATATAAGGGTGATTTCATGGCAACAGGTAATTTGAGAAGATATTTTCAGTTGTTGCTGATAGTTATTGCAGCCGGAGCAATTTATCCTGTAATTTATTTAAAGACCAATTATCAAGAAACCATACTCCAAGTATTCAATATGTCTCTGGACCAACTTAACATTATCTACTCTGTTTTGGGTATAGTGTTCTTGGTGGGATACTTCCCGAGCGGCATTTTGAGCGATAAGTTTTCTTCGAAAAAGCTGTTGGCAGCCTCATTGTTCGGCACTGCCATAGGTGGTTTTTGGTTCGCACAGGTTCCGGACTATTCAAGTGTTGTTTACATATTCTGCATATGGGGTTTCTTCTCGGTTTTCACCTTCTGGAGTGCCCATTTAAAACTTGTTAAACTTCTTGCTAAACCGGAAGAAGAAGGACGTTTCTTCGGTATACTGGACGGAGGCAGAGGCGTAATAGAAGCCGTTCTGGCCACTATAGCCGTAGCAATCTTCGCCTCTGTTTTGGGAGAAACCGTAACTTTGGAATCCAAAAAAGCAGCTTTGGTAACCATTATTTATATGTATTCCGCAGTATTGTTGGTTGCGTCAATTCTTACATTAATATTTATTGACGAAGACAAAAAAACCTCTGTTACAGAAAAGGTTGATAAGGCCGGCAAAGAAGCTGTAGAAAAAGAAAGGTTCCAATTCAAAGATATAGGTTCCATTTTTAAGAACAAGTTTATCTTCGTAATGGGCGGCATAATATTCATGTCTTATACCGTTACCTGGACTATCTATTACCTAGGCGGATTTATGGAAACCAACATTCAAGTCAACCCGGTTACAGTAAGTACCATTATGGTTGTTGTTCTTTGGATGAGACCTGTGGGCGGTATAGTAGGCGGATTCCTTGCGGATAAGTTTGGAAAGACTGCAATTTTGGCTTGTGCTCTCTTTGGCGCTGCGGTATGCCTTATAGCAATGGCTGTGTTGCCACCCAACTCCGGTGAATCATTATTCTACGCCTTGGTAGTAGGAGCCGGCTTGTTTATATACGCTATAAGAGGTACTTACTGGTCTCTCTTGGGCGACTGCAAAATCGACAACAAAATTATCGGTGTTGCTGTTGGTATAATCTCGGTTTTGGGCTACCTGCCTGATATAGTGTTACCTATATTTAACAGCTTCTTATTTAGTACCTACGGAGATAACGGCGGTTACAACGCATACTTCATTTCCTCGGCTATCATCGGCGGCGTGGGTATACTCTTGGTAATCTTGTTTTCCAAACTCAAAAAATCTGCAAACGGCAAAATTCAACAGGTTTCGGAGAAGTGATACCATGCTTCTGATTAATATATGAAAATAATTTGTTTGGTGAAGTTTATTCCCGATGTGGAAAACTTTATCTATGATTATGAACTAAACGTTTTGGTGCGAGAAAATGTACACCTTGTAATAAATCCCGACGATGCCTGTGCCTTGGCATATGCCTTGAAGTTAAAGGAAAAAAATCCGGAAATTACGGTGGAAACAGTGACCATGGGCCCTTTAAGCGTAACGGAATACATAAGAGATTTACTCCGCCGAAACGTTGATAAAGCTACATTAATTTCCGACAAGATGTTTGTTGGCAGCGATACCTACGCCACAAGCAAAATCTTGGGTAAATATTTACAAAGCACTGAATTTGACTTGATTATGAGCGGTTCCCATACTCTGGACGGCGATACCGCTCATGTCCCGGTTCAAATAGCGGAAATGCTGAATTTGGCTCAAATGTCCGGCATTAAAAAATTCTATGAAGGTGAAGCAACGGAAGATTCTTTGGTTTTCGAAGTCGAACGGGAAAGCACCGTCATGAAGTTCGAAGCAAAACTTCCGGCCGTATTAAGCCTTTCCAAAGACAGCGGTTATAAATTACCCTACGTAAAATACGCTGATTTGAACCTGTATGTAGACGACAGAATTACCGTTAAAACCAACGATGACTTGGGCTTTACTCAAACGGAAGTAGGCTTAAAAGGCTCCTTAACCAAGGTGGCCAAAACCTATACGAAACAACAAACCCGTAAGGAAAGCACCTTCGTCACTGTTGATGAGGACGGAATTGAAACCGTTTACAGATTTTTGAAAGACAAAGGTCTTGTTTAATATGAGGACTTTAATTTATATAGACACAGACAACCCCAAAAGTTCCGTTGATTTGTTGGAGCCGGCAAGATTAATTTCTCAAGGCCAAACCAACGAAACCTATGCCCTTTGTTTAACTGACTTTTTAACCCAAGGTGAATTTGATTATCAATTCAACCTAGGCGAAAAAATCCAACCCCACGATGTTATCAACATTACAAACTGCATAGAGGAATTGCATAAAATTTATGACTTCGACTGCATTTTAATCCCTGCTACATTTATAGGCAGAATGCTGGCACCCAGACTGGCCATGCGGTTGCAGGTGGGTTTGGTGGCAGACGTTACAAGCATAAATCATTCGGAAAATCAACCGGAATTGGTTCGCCCTGCTTTTGACGGAAAGATTCTGGCGGCTATAGTTTGTAAGGACGGCAAACCTTTGATGGCAAGCATCAGGGAGAACGTCTTTTCATATACCACTACCATGCAAAAAAATACCGAAATAATAAACTTTATACCCAAAAACATTCAACACTCCGGTATAAAGTTGCTGGAAACAAGGCAAAAACCAATTCCCAAAGACATACGGGAAAGCAAGGTCTTGGTTTCCGGCGGCGGCGGTGTGGGAGAAGAAATAGAACGTTTAAAACCTCTTGCAGAGGAACTAAACGGAATGGTCTCCGCAAGCCGCAAAATAGTTGACAGCGGAAAGGCCTCCAGAAATATTCAGGTGGGTCAATCCGGCAAGACCGTAAGCCCCAAGCTTTACTTTGCAATGGGCATCTACGGCTCTCTGCAACATATAGAGGGTCTGAAAAATGTAGAGCATATTATTTCGGTCAATACCAACAAGTTTGCTCCCATATGCAGCCTTTCTGACATAGTAGTGGAAGGCGACGCCTTAGAATTTGCGGAGAAACTGGCGGAAAGAATCAAGCAAGGCAAATCCCGATAATCACGGATTAAAAATTTCTTTACCTATTCACTTACAAAAGTTAAATATTTGGTTTTATAGTCAAATTAACAAGGAATAGTAACAAAAGCTATTCTTCGTAAACGGTTCGCTCATGTGTTTTTCAAGGAAAACCACCGGTCGCTCACCACTGCGAATATACGCTTTTGTTACTCTTGAATTAGCATTTGACTATACCATAAAAAAATATACGGAGGTAATGTTGCTATGAAAATCACAGATTTCAACATGAATTATTTCTCTTTAAAAGGTAAAAACGCTATTGTTACAGGTGGAAACACAGGTTTGGGTCAAGCTTTTTCTTTGGCATTGGCTAAAGGCGGCGCAAACGTATTTATGCCCAGTATCATGCCCGACGACGCTGAATTCAACAAATTGGTTGAAGCAGAAGGCGTAAAGGCTGTTTACATGGAAGCTGACATTACGAAACCCGGCGTTCCCAAAGAAATCGTTGATAAATGCGTTCAAACTTTAGGTTCCGTTGATATTTTGGTAAACTGTGCAGGTATCTGCATCTGTGCCGAAATCGGTGAGTTTACAAGAAAAGAATGGGATCCAATGATAGCTATAAACCTTACCGCTGCTTTCGAAATGACTGCAGAATGTGCTAAATACATGATTCCTCAAAAAAGCGGCAAAATTATAAACATCTGCTCCATGTTCAGCTGGTTGGGCGGTCAACAATCTCCTGCTTATGCGGCTTCCAAACACGGTATCGCAGGTTTAACCAAAGCTTACTGTGACGAACTTGCACAATTCAACATTCAAGTTAACGGCATTGCACCCGGTTACTTCCAAACCAAGGCTGCCGAATACTCCATGAGTAACCCGGAAAGAAACAAATGGATTGTTGACCATACTCCCGAAGGCAGATGGGGCTTTGTTCATGACCTTATGGGCACCACAGTTTTCCTTGCCAGCGAAGCTGCTCAATTCGTAAACGGCCACATTTTGGCGGTAGACGGCGGATTCTTGACCAGATAACAATTTTAGAAAAATCACTCTGTTCAAATTTTAGAGTCTTTTTCAACTGAGATTGAGGGTAGCTTTTTATCCAGAAAAAGTTTCCCTCAAGGGTTTATTTAAAATTGTTTGACTACATAATTTCGGTAAGGCTTTATTACACCCCTATAGTCAAATGAACAAGGAATAGTAACTAAAGCTATTCTTCGTAAACGGTTCGCTCATGTGTTTTTCAAGGAAAACCACCGGTCGCTCACCACTGCGAATAGACGCTTTTGTTACTCTTTAATTAGCATTTGACTATAACTAATAAAAAGCCTTACCCTACTTAGAAACCCGGAGGTTAAGGATGAGTGAAGTATATTTTATAGGCGTAGACAATGGCTCCCAAAGCACCAAAGTATATATTTTGGACGAAAAAGGAAACGTTATTTGCAGTGCTGCAGAACCTTTGAAACCCATGATGTCACGTAAACCCGGTTACATTGAACATCCGGACGACGACTTGTGGGACAGTATAAAAGCAGCTTTAAATAATGTAATGAAAAGCTTTAAAGGTGATGTATCTAAGATAAAAGGCTTGGGACTTTGCACCATTCGTTGTTGCAGAGTTTTCATGAAGGCAGACGGTACCCTTGCCGAGCCGGTTATGAGTTGGATGGACGTGCGTTCTTACGCAACTTTTGAAGATGACGAAAAAATCGCTTATACCTGTCCTACTTCCGGTTATATTACTCACAGATTAACCGGCGAATTTAAAGACACCGTGGCAAATACCTTCCAGTGGCAATTTCCCATAGATATGGATACTTGGGAATGGTCTACAGACGAAGAACACTTTAACAGCTTTAAAATCCCCAAAGAAAAACTTCTGGAGCTTCAAATGCCCGGAACGATTTTGGGTTATGTTACCAAAGAAGCCGCCGAAGCAACAGGTCTTCCCGTTGGTTTGCCGGTAGTTGCTACTTCAAACGACAAAGCCGTTGAAGGCTTGGGTTCCGGCTTGGTAGAAAAGAACGTGGGTCTTATCTCCTTGGGAACTTACATAGCCTCTATGGTTTGCGGAGACGAAAACAAAGCCGACACAAAAAATTATTGGGTAAACCTTTCCTGCATTCCCAACGAATATCTCTATGAAAGCAGCGGAATACGCCGTGGCATGTGGCATATTTCTTGGTTTAAAAGCATAATAGGCGAAGAATTTGCAGAAAAAGCTAAAAACCTTGGAATGTCCGTTGAAGATTGTCTGGGAAAAGAAGCCGAAAACGTACCTGTCGGTTCCGACGGCTTGTTGACTATACCCGATTGGCTTGCTCCGGCAGACCAACTTCACAGAAAAGGCATAATGATAGGCTTTGACGAACGTCACACCAGAGCCCATATTTATCGCTCTATTATGGAAGGTATAGCCTTTACTTTAAAGAATTGCTACGACGGAATGATAGATGAATTGGGCATCAAACCGGAAAAAATCATAATCTCCGGCGGTGGTTCAAACAGCGATTTGTTTATGCAAATTTTTGCTGATATGTACGGCGTTAAAACTTGCAGAAACGAAATCAACGGTGCTGCTGCTATCGGTTCCGCAATCTGCGTTGCTGTTGCAACCGGAGTATACTCAAGCTTTACAGAAGCAGCCAAAAACATGGTTAAACCCAGAGACGAATTTATCCCCAATCCTAAAAACACCGAAATTTATAACAAAATCAATACCCAAGCTTACAAAAACCTACCCAAAATGATGGATGAAACTTTAAAAACCGTTTATCAGGCTTGTAACTGATTACAAAAACCGGTATGCTAGACCCCTACTCACAAACAAAACATAGATTATCTTGAACACCCCTTTACCAATGTTCCCACGTTACTGCGTCGGGAACATTGTAATATTTATTTTGATTAAATGTTTGTCATAATCCAACCTGTTATCAATGTTTCTCATATTAATCCATTCATATACATTGCTACACTTCCTTATACTTTGAACCGTTAATCGGTTCTGTTTGCTCTCATATTACTTAAAATATTTGTATTGACATAACTCTGTAAATTTTTGTAGCGGAGGACTGCCGATGAATTACATAGAATACGAACTGATGCCAAAAGAAGTGGAAGAATCGCTGCTTTGTGCGGCATGGAAAAAAGAAGGCCTGTATAAACGCATTAATATAATAATATTAACCGTTTTGGCTGTTGTTCTGTTATATTCTTATATAACTGACCCGAAGAATTTTTATAACTTCGGTCTTCTTGTAATGATATTGGGTCTGATGTTTTATATATTGTACGGATTTGACATAAAAAGAAAAAATAAGGCTGAAAAGATTACCGCTGCAGGCGGTGTTTATAAAATAGATATACAAAAAGACGGGATTGTAGGTAACCAAACAAAACAAGCCTTTATAAAAGGCAAAAGCGAAGTATTCGTTTCGGAAAACGTAATTACTTTTAAAATAGAGCGAAACTTGTTTTGTATACCCCGACGGGCGCTTACCCCAAAACAATCCGAGCAAATTATGAATATTGTTAAAGAGCAGTGCATTGTACGAACCGTAAAAACCGAAAGGAGCAGTATAAATGCATGAAAACGGAACTGAAAAAAACATAGATCTGACTATAAACAAACCGGTTTTTCTTATCCCGTGGATACTTTTGGTGCTGATGGTGGTAATCAGCTTGACCAACGGCGAACAATTTCTGGCTGGCTTAAATGCCACCACCAATTGGATTTTGGACGGTTTCGCTTGGCTTTTTAACTTAACAACATTAAGTTGTGTTGTTACGGTAATTTTGGTATACTTTTCTCCGTTGGGAAAAGTAAAAATCGGAGGCAGTAAAGCCAAGCCTATATTAGACTATAAAAATCTGGTTTGGGTAACACTTTGCACCACTATAGCCGCCGGAATTTTATTTTGGGCCTGTGCGGAACCTCTCTTTCATATGTACAAGCCGGCAGCAATGGAAGGTGTTGCGCCGGGTAGTAGAGAAGCGGCTGTTTTCGCCATGAAAACCATGTTTTTGGAATGGACATGGTCTCCCTATGCTATTTATACCGTGGCTACGGTTTTGTTTGCTTTTGTTCTTTATAATATGAAGCAAAAATTCTCTATCGGCTCTGCCCTTGTGCCTGTTTTCGGCAGCAAGGTAATGAAATACAATTCCGTAATAGACGTAATTTGCCTTTTTGCTCTGGTTACAGGCATGGCGGCTTCTTTGGGAACCGGAACCTTGACCATAGCCGGTGGTTTGGAACGTGTTTTCAATTTCCAAAGCGGCCCGGTTTCTTGGGGTATAATTATTATTTTGGTGGTTGCCACCTTTGTTATCTCCAGTATTTCCGGGGTATGTAAAGGAATAAGGATTTTATCCGGCATCAACTCCAAGGTTTACATGGTAATTTTGGTTTTTTTGTTGGCATTCGGCCCGGCTGTGTTTATGCTGAATTTCGCAAGCGAATCCTTAGGTGCATATCTTACTGATTTCTTTAAATTAAGCCTTGCTACGGGAGATATATATAATGACGGATGGGCAAAATCATGGCCTATATTCTATTGGTGCAACTGGCTTGCTTGGACTCCTATAGCGGCTATCTTCCTGGGAAAAATCTTAAAGGGTTACACCGTAAGGCAGGGCATAATCTGCAATTTTGTAATTCCCTCTGTTTTTGCAACAATATGGATGGGATTGTTCTCCACAGCTTCTTTGTTCTATGAACTTAACGGTGAAGGCTTTAATCAACTGCTTACGGATAAAGGCCCGGAATCAATAGTTTATGCTTTGTTTGACAAATTACCGCTTCCTATGATAATAATACCCTTTTATCTGTTCACGGTATTTATTTCCTTTGTTACGGCCTCCGACTCAAATACTACGGCTATGGTAGGGCTTTGCGTAAACGGAGACACTGTTAATGAAGAAAAAGAGTCACATATGTGGTTGAAAATTGTATGGGGACTAACCATAGGTGCGGTTACATGGATTTTATTAAGCGTAGCCGGCATAGACGGTATAAAAGCAGCCTCCAATTTAGGCGGTTTCCCAAATATGTTTCTGGTTTTATTGTTCATCTTCAGCGTGTTGAAAATCAGCAGAAATCCAAAAAAATACGATTTCCACAAAGAAGATTACGATGCCGACGGTAAACCCTTGCTCGGAAAGGAAGGTTAATGTGAAACCACTGATTTTAATAACCAATGACGACGGAATATATTCACCGGGTTTGGCGGCAAGTGCAGAGGCGCTTTGTGACATAGGCGAATTGCTTATAGTTGCTCCTCGCCACCAACAAACCGGCATGGGACGAGCTTTTCCCAGAACGCCGGAATTGGGAATTATTGAAGAATGTCCTTTGACCATAAACGGAAAGACGGTTACAGGTTACGGAGTACAGGGTTCTCCGGCTTTTACCGTTGCCCATGCCATTATGGAATTGGCAACCCGAAAGCCCGACCTCTGTGTAAGCGGAATAAATTACGGCGAAAATATAGGAACGGTCTTAACCTGTAGCGGAACCATAGGTGCGGTTTTGGAGGCCTGTTCTTACTATATTCCCGGTATTGCACTGTCTCTGGAAACTGACTTAAAAAGCCAACGCTCGGAAGATTACATACAAATGGATTGGTCATACGCCAAAGAAATAGCAAAATACTGGGTGCAGAAATTTTTTCTGGAAGGTATGCCCAAAAATGCCGAGATGCTAAATATCAACATACCCTACGGTGAGATTTCTCCCGATAAATTCAGAATAACACGGCAAAGCAGACAAAATTATTTCGAGTTTATCAAACCGGAACCTCGAGATTTGTCTAAACCCATTTCTTTAAAGTCAAGAATATTTGTGGACGAAACTACCCTTGAGGAAAACAGCGATATATATGCGGTTTATAAAGACAGGATAACCTCTGTCACGCCGCTGAATTGGGATATGTCCCTATAATTTCATAGTTACACTACCGAAAATCGTAGCAGGGTTTTCGGTTTTTTTATTTGTAGCAGTTAATTTAAAATTAACATTGTTTATATTGACCTAAATACAGCGCTAAGTTATAATTTTATAGTTATGAAACAATAAACGAAATTAACTATATTTTTCTGTATATTACCGCATAAAGGAGAGCCTATGATACTGACTCTGTTGTTAATTATTATTTACATATCCTTTATAAGTTTGGGACTGCCGGATTCTCTGCTGGGTTCAACTTGGCCTGCAATGTACGGAGACTTCGCCGTTCCCATTTCCTATGCCGGCATAACCTCTATGATAGTAACCGGAGGAACTGTTATTTCAGGCATATTCAGTGACAGAATAATCAGAAGGTTTGGAACAGGGCCGGTTACGGCAGTCAGCGTGTTTATGACGGCTGTGGCTTTGTTTGGTTTTTCTGTCTCCGGCAACTTTATAGTCCTGTGTTTGTGGGCTATACCATTAGGTTTGGGTGCCGGCTCTGTAGATACTGCCTTAAACAATTACGTGGCTCTGCACTACAAGGCAAAGCATATGAGCTGGCTTCATTGTTTTTGGGGTCTTGGTGCCACGGCCGGGCCTGTGATTATGTCCTTTTCGTTGGTAAATTTAGGCTCGTGGAATTCAGGATATGTGGTTATAAGTATAATACAAATTTCGCTGGTAGCAATTCTGTTTGTTTCCTTACCGCTTTGGAAAAAGGTAAGCGCAAACAACGGGCACAGTTCCGGAGAAAACGGCGTATCTTACAAATTTGTGGATTTATTTAAAATTCCCGGTGTCAAACACGCCTTACTGTGCTTTTTCTTTTACTGCTCCTTGGAAATGACGGTAGGATTATGGGGTAGCAGTTATTTGGTTTTGGTCAGAGATATTCCCAAGGATACCGCCGCAGCATGGATTTCTTTATATTATTTCGGTATAACTTTCGGAAGATTTGTTTCCGGGTTTCTTACACTAAAACTAAACAACCTAAAGATGATATACCTGGGGCTTTCAGTAATTGCGTTGGGAATAATTGTCGTAATGAATTTTTCGCCCCAAGCGGCTTTCTTTTTAATAGGCTTGGGCTGCGCCCCTGTTTTTCCCTCTCTTATACATGATACACCCGTTAGTTTCGGCAGTGAATACTCCCAATCTATAATAGGTTTGCAAATGGCCGGTGCTTATGTGGGTTCGGCTGTTATGCCACCCTTGTTTGGGCTGTTGGCTTCTTATTTCGGCTACGGTTTCTTTGTTCCATACATATTTACGTTGATGCTTTTATTGATAATAACCGTTAAAAGTCTTTATTTTACAGTAAAGAAAAAACACTCTTCCTGACTACAAGTTAAAGTTCAAGGGTATTGGATTATTCCAATACCCTTTTTTTATGCCAAGGCAAAGGAACTAATGATTTTACAGACAATTGCCATGTAATCTCCGGCAAACAGTTAAAAAAATAAGGAATCGAGTTTTGCATAAGTTTTGGTTAAATTATGCCCGGAAGTAATTAACATATCAACTAAACAATGTTGCAATATGTAAAAAATAGAGTATAATTATTGTAATATTTTGTTATATATTTAATTGTTTATTTGACGTGCTAATAAATTTACACAACTGTTCTTGTGAAACTGTTTGAAAAATATACAAAAGTGAAAGGGTGCTTCAGGTTGAATGAGAAATCTGAGAAGTTTATCATTAAAGAGAGGAGACAAAAGCTAAGAAAACATATGATGGAATTCGGATTACATAATATGCTTGCGGAGGATATTTTGGAATTAATATTGTATTACACCATACGAAACAGAGATGTTCGCCCATAGCAAAGGAATTAATAAACCGCTTCGGTAATATAGACAGAATGGCTAAAGCGTCCTCGGCAGAACGTAAAAGCATTCCCGGTTTGGGAGACGCTACCGACCAACATTTTGCCATGATAGGTATGTTTATACCTCATGTTTTGAGGAATCGCTTTGGGGATTACCCGGTGTTTAATAACGAAAAAAAATTATTGGAGTTTTGTACTTCACTTCATGTAATGAATGAATATGAAGTGCTTTACTTGCTTTGCTTAAACTCCGCCAATCATTTAATTAAAAAAGAGGTTAAGTTGGCTACAGGCACACCCTTAAAAGCAAACATAGAATTAAAACATATTATGGATGCAGTTGCAAATACAGCCACGGCAAAGGTGGTGCTCTGTCATAATCATCCCGGAGGCAGTTTAGTACCTTCCGGTGCTGATATACGCTTTACCGAAATAGTAAAAAATTCCATGGAGAGAATTGGAATTGCTTTGCACGACCATATTTTGGTTGCAGATAATTCTGCTGTATCCATGAAGGCTCTAAAACTTATCAAATAAAGTACATAAAGAACCGGGCAAATTTCCCATTTGCCCGGTTTTATCTAAATAATTTGTTTCCAATCATCTTCTTTAAATCCTACCAATACCTTATCATCCCCAACCAATATTGGTCGTTTTACCAACATTCCGTCTGTGGCAAGCAAAGAAAACATTTCGTCTTCGTTCATATTGGGCAGTTTCTTGGAAAGCTCCATGCTCTTATATAAAACTCCGCTTGTATTAAAAAATTTCTTTAAAGGTAATCCGCTTTTTTCATGCCAATTTCTCAATTCGGTTTCTGTGGGTTTTTCTTCTTTAATGTCTCGTGCGATAAAACTAATATTATGTTCCTCTAACCACTTCTTTGCCTTTTTACAGGTTGTACACTTGGGATAATTAATATATAAATACTCCATAGCTTGCCTCCTATTATAAATTATCAACATTATATAATTAAAAACAAGTTATCACAATCCTATATTATAAATAAAAACCTATTAACCCGCTTATCTCGGATTAATAGGTTTTTATTTATAATACGGAAAAATTCTATTTTGAATTATTTCTCAAACAAGAATCTTTCGGGTAAGGTTAATTTAAAGTCTACAGCCAAATCTCTGAAATTATCGGCCGTAATGGTTTGCAATTTATTGGGGCTCATGGATAAAACTTTAACCAGTATTTCAGCGGATTTTTCTACGGTGTGCATTAATCCGAAGGTAACGTCAAAATCTTCTCCTGAGCAGAACATACCGTGATGTGCCCAAATTGCAACGTCGTATTTTTCCATTAATTTAGCGGTTGCAACGGCTATATCTCTACCGCCGGGCACCATCCAATGAACAACGCCTATACCGTCCGGGAAAACAACCGGGCATTCTGTAGCCATTTCCCATAGCTCACGGGTGAATACTTCATCGGTCAAGGGCATAACGAAGGTTAAGGCAATAACATTTGTGGTATGAGCATGGTATATAACCCTGTGTTTGCCGCCGGATACTCTTTTTTTCACTTCATGGTTCATTAAGTGTGTGGGCAATTCGCTGGTGGGTCTGCCGCCTTGGCTTAATCCCCAGCAAATACGGAATTGTTCGCCTTTTTCGTCAATTTCTATAATGCAGATATTTACTTCCGGGTCAAGTATAACGTTTCTGAAAAACTTACCGCTGCCGGTAACCGTAAAATACTCTCCGGCCAATCCGGGTACGCTTGTTCCTATGGGTTGCCATGCACCGTCGGTTTTCAGTTGGGATTTGATGCTTTCTATTTCTTCCGGTTTTATACGGTAGGATAGGTTACCGCCGTTTCGTTCGTGCCAGTTTTGCAAAAATCCGTCGTTTGCGGTCTTGATAAAGTCTTTGATAAATCCGGCTTCTGTAATATTCATCCTTAGCACCTCTTCAATTGTACTTGTTCTTCATATTTAGCCACTTCTTGGTACCATTCCTGATTGGAGGGCATATTGTTTGCTTGGGAAAAATAAGCCCAAACATCGCCTACAGGGTACATTTTCAGTTCTTCCTTGAGCATCATTAATTCGGTAAGTTTGCGGTCGTCCTGTAATTTTTTTAAGGTATTGTGGGGTATGAGCAGGGCGTTAAGCAATGCCTTTTGCATATTACGCATACCTATAACCCAGGCCGCAATGCGGTTAATGCTTGCATCGAAGAAGTCCAGAGCCAAAATAACTCTTTCCGGTCCGGCTTGAACGATTTCACGGGCGATTTCTCTGGTTTCATCGTCAAAGAGTACTACATGGTCACTGTCCCAACGAACAGGTCGTGTAACGTGAAGGGCTACTTTGTCAAAGAAAAGCAGCATGGAAGAAATTTTATCGGAAACCGCTTCTGTGGGATGAAAATGTCCGTTATCCAAAAGGCAGAGGATGTTGTTCTTGGCTGCATAATTCATGTAAAATTCATGAGAACCAACCGTATAGCTTTCGAAACCTATGCCAAATACCTTGGATTCTACCGCTACCAATACTTTTGATTTATCGTAAGGTATGGATAAAATTTTATCCAAAGAATCTTTCAAACGTTGTCTGGGGCCTGTTCTGTCAGCCGGAACTTCTTTAAAACCGTCCGGTATCCATATATTTACAGCACAGGGCATACCCAATTCCGTTGCAAAATATTCAGCTATCTTTAAACAGGCTTGGCCGTGTCTTATCCAAAAAGCACGAATTTCATCATCTTCGCTTGATAAGGTAGCGTTTTCAGCCTTGGGATGTGAAAAGAAAGTAGGGTTAAAATCCAGTCCCAGACCTCTCTCTTTTGCAAATTCTACCCATTTTTCAAAATGCTTGGGTTCAAGAGCGTCTCTGTCCGCAACCGCACCGTCAAATATAGCATAGCTGGCGTGAAGATTGATTTTATGTTTTCCCGGGATAAGACTTAAAGCCTTGTCTATATCCGCAATTAATTCATCAGGTGTTCTTGCTTTTCCGGGGTAATTACCGGTTGTTTGTATACCGCCGGAAAGGGCAGAGTCTCCGTCAAAGCCGGCAACGTCGTCGCCCTGCCAGCAGTGCATGGAAATAGATATTTGAGAAAGGGCTTTTATCGCCTCATCTGTATCTATACCTATGGATTTGTACAATTCTTTAGCCGATTGATAGCGTTCTTTTACTGTCATCCAAGTTCACCTTTCTTAAAAAATTTAATAGGGAAAGATTCTGCTATACATTTGCGAGCCTGCTCCGGGCTTTCAAATTCTTTTTCGTGGAGCATTTGGGAAACGATGTTTCCTATGGCTGTGGACTCTACAGGGCCGGCGTAAACGTCTTTTCCGGTGTATTTGGCCGTAAGGTCGTTAAGATAATCCGCATTTGCACCGCCGCCGGCTATAAGGATTTTATCAAATTCTCGGCCGGTTAAACCTTCGATTTCATGTAAGGTATTTGCATAGCATTTTGCAAGGCTGTTGTATATAACACAGGCCATTTCTCCCGGGGTTTGGGGTGCCTGCTGATTGGTTTCGGTACAATATTTTTTTACTTCGTCTGTCATGTTTTTGGGAGACAAAAACCTTACGTCACTGCAATCAACAATGGATTTTATAGTTTCCTTGGAAGCCATTTCACACAGTTCTGCGTAAGAATATGTATCATTCAACTCTTTTCTTACTGACTGTATCATCCAAAGCCCCATTATATTTTTTAAATAACGGAAACGATAGTTGTAACCGCCTTCATTTGTGAAATTAGCCTTCATGCTTGCCTCGGAGCAATCCGGATCCGGGCGTTCTATACCCATAAGAGACCAAGTTCCCGAACCTATAAATATAGATTTATCATCCATAATGGGAATAGCCAGCACGGACGAAGCCGTATCGTGGGTAGGCGGAACCATTACAGTACAGTTAAAGCCCAATTCCTTTCGAATATCTGCCGAGAATTCGCCCAAAACAGTACCCGGCAAAGCTAATTTCGGGAACATTTTTGTGGGAAAGCCCAGAGTTTCAATCATTTCGTAGTCCCAATCCTTGGTGTCATGGCTTACCAGCTGACCGGTGGTGGCATTGGTGTACTCCGCCGTCTTAATGCCGGTTAGAAGGAAATGGAAATAATCCGGCATCATAAGTATGGTTTCAGCTCTTTCCAAATATTGGGGATTGGTGGTTTTTATGGCTGTCAGCTGATAGATGGTATTGAATAACTGTTTTTGTATGCCTGTACGTTTGTAAAGTTCTTCTTCGGAGTAGTGTTTACCCACTGCTTTGTCCATACCTTGTGTACGCAAATCCCTGTAGCTGACCGTATCGCCTATGATTTTGTTGTCCTTGTCCAACAACACAAAATCAACGCCCCAGGTATCTATACCCATAAAGTTTGGAATTTTGCCGATTTCTTTGCATTTTTTCAGTCCGTTTAAAATATTGTTAAACAGGCTTTGTACATTCCAGCAAAGTTGGCCGTTTCTGTTTTCGAAGCCGTTGTTAAAACGATAAATTTCTTCCAACATAAATCTTCCGTTTTCAAGATAACCCAACATATGGCGGCCACCGGAGGCACCAATATCTATTGCCAAATAATACTTATTCACGTTCTCCTCCTGTCTTTTGGTTGCTTGTTTTATTTTAGCGGAAGTCGGATGCTGTGAAGCCGGTTTTGGCCAAGCAACTTCTTTCCGAAAAAGCCTGTTTAAAAATTTCGGGTAGAAGCAGAGGGGAAAACTTTTTTTAAAAGCCTTCCCCTAACATCTTCAAAAACCCTAAAATTTTGCCATTTTTCCGTAAAGAATAAGGCAGTAACGTTTGGCCAATCAACTTTTTTAGGCTGACATACGGAAAATATAGTTTATAAATATATTTAAATTGTTGCAAAAACCACACATCTGATAGCATTTACCGGAAAACAAATGTATCTATGTTTAAAAAGATCGTTATCATAACATTTAATTTATAAATTATTAATAATTAGTATTGTAATATACGGATTTCTGCTCGTCAATATTATCTTTGTTTAGTTTGAAGGGATCTTAAACCATCAAAAGGCAAATATGGAAAACGCCTTGCTTTTAATGTTTTCTGTGAGGTAAACGTTTTGGTATCACTTTACTTTTTATTCTTTATATGTAAATTTTAGATTTTGTGGTAAAATACTAAAACTTGTATGAATTTTATGTTGAATAAAATTACTGATTATCGGAGGTGCTGTAATGGCTGTAGACGTGTTTATTAATTTTAAGGGAAACTGTAGGGAAGCTGTGGAGTTTTATGCAAAGGTATTTGACTGTGAAAAGCCAAAAATCATGACTTACAGTGAAATTCCTCAAGATCAAAACTATCCGCCTATATCCGAAGAACAAAAAAATCTTATTTTGTATACTTCATTAAATATAGCCGGCAGTAATGTTATGTTTTCGGATATTCCGGCGGAAGTGCCTTTTACACAAGGCACCAACATTAATGTTACCATCGGAAGCAAAGATGCAGAAAAAATAAAACAATGGTTTGAACGGTTGAAAGAAGATGCTTCAGTCCATATGGAACTGCAAAAGACCTTTTGGAGTGATTGTTACGGAATGTTAACCGATAAATTCGGTATTCCTTGGCAGTTTAGCCTTGATAGCGGAAATGAGTATTAAAATAATAATGCAACACCTTTTTAATTAAAAGTCTTACACTTAGAAAGTTTGCTGACAACTCGCTAAAGAATTTACAATTCATAAACCATATTGCTTTCAACCTATCCTGTAAAAATTAAAGAAACCGGTATAATTACCTATTACGAGCAAAATATTTGGTAACTTATGCCGGTTTAATTTAATTTGAAACTGATATATAATTATTTTTTGTAGTTTTATATCCAAAACTCGTAGCAATGAGGATATAATACTAATTCCATTCAAAACAGTAGAATTCAGCCGGATCTATGGACAACAGTAAAATTATCTAACGAAGGAGTGTCTGCCACATGAAAAACAAAATTTTGGGTTTTTTATTATGTGCGTTTTTGGTTTTTTCAAGCATTACGCCTACATATGCTAATTGGTTTAACGACTCATTAACATATCTTAAAGGAATCAACGCCGTAAAAGAAGAGCATAACCCCGGAAAATCTATAACTTTCAGGGAATTTGTCGAAATGTTTGTTTTATCTTCAACATATGAGCATGGAGAAGACGCTGTTTATGTTTTGAAAAACAGAGGATATGTTAAGGACTCTGACGGATTTTCCGAAGACAAGCCAATCTCAAGAGCAGGTGCTTTGCGCATATTAACGAGGGGTTTAGGTGTTGACGGTGACGACTATATTCAACAGGCTGTTGCTGTAGGCCTTATTAAAGGTTATCCGGACGGAAAAGTAAATGAAACGGGCAATATAACCTTTGCTGAAGCTTGTCAAATTATCTACAATTACAAAAATATCAAAGACAGCAAGCTTTCCGGTGAACCTGTAAAGCTTTATACAGCCCAAGAATTCTTTAAAATTCCCGGTAGTGTGGGCTACAGTATTACTAAGGACGGAAAATACCTTATTTACGCCGCTCCTTGGGAAAACAGACTTAATCTTTTTAAGAAGAATATCGAAACCGGAGAAATTACTCAGATTACTAAGTTAAAAGACAGAGGTATAGCTAATTATTTTGTAAAAGGCAATACAATTTTATATTTAAGAGACTTTGGCGGCGATGAAAATTATCATATTTTTAAAGCTGACGAAAAGGGTAACGAAATTGATTTGACTCCTTTCGAAAAAACCATGGCACAACCATTGGATTTACTGGATGAAGCTAAAATAGACAATGAAATTCTTATTCAAATGAATAAAGACAATAAGCAAGTTTTCAGTGTCTATAAGTTGAATGTTTTAACCGGCGAATTAACCAAGATAATAGACAACAACGGCCAATTTACCGGTTTTATGACAGATAATTTAGGTAAGGTAAGAATCGCTGCCTTTAACGACGGAGTAAAAACAGGCTATTACTACAGAGACAGCGAGGACGAGGAATTTAAGCCTGCTGCATCTTATAATTTTCCCGAAAGCATAAGCCCCATGATGTTCGACCAAGACAATAAATCAGTTTATGCCCTTTCAAACATCAACCGCAACACTTCTGCATTGGTAAAAATCGACCCTGCAACCGGCAAGGAAAAGGAATTAATCTTTAAAAATGATAAGGTTGATATTTCGGGGATTTCTTACGGAACAAAACCCGGCACCTTAGGCGCTGTTTATTACTATACAGATAAAATCAATTTGGTATTTTTAAATGATGAACTGAAACAGATTTACGAAGAGAGTCAAAAGGCATTAAACACCAATGCTCATATTTCTATAAACAATTATTCGGAAGACTTGAGCAAAGTTTTAATAACAAGCAAAAGCGATGTAAACAGAGGTGTAACCTACCTTTTTGATCGCAGCAAAGCTAAACTTGAAAAGCTGACAGATGTAAACACGGTTAATACAGCTGATATGGCTGAAATGCTTCCAATTTCTTATAAATCCCGAGACGGTTTGGTTATTCACGGTTATCTTACTGTTCCCAAAAATGTTAAGCCATACAACTTACCGGTAATCGTAAACCCTCATGGTGGCCCTTGGGCAAGAGATTATTGGGGATATTACCCGGAGGTTCAATATTTGGCAAACAGAGGATACGCTGTTTTACAAATCAATTTTAGGGGTTCTACCGGTTACGGCAAGCAATTTATGTCTGCCGGGTTTAAGCAATGGGGTTTAAAAATGCAAAACGACATTACCGACGGTGTAGAATGGCTTAAATCTATAGGGCTTGCAAACCCCGAAAAAATCGGCATATACGGCGCATCTTACGGTGGTTACGCTACTCTTGCGGGCGTAGCCTTTACTCCCGATTTATACGCAGCGGCCGTTGATTATGTAGGAGTATCCAACCTGTTTACTTTCCTTAATACCATACCTCCGTACTGGGAAAGTATGAGGGAACAGCTTAATTTAATGGTGGGACATCCCGAAGTTGATAAGGAACAATTCGAAGCTACATCTCCTGTTTTCCATGCAGATAAAATAAAAACTCCGCTTCTTATTGCCCAAGGTGCCAATGACCCAAGGGTAAACAAGGACGAATCCGACCAAATGGTTAAGGCTCTGAAAGACAGAGGAATCGAAGTTGAATATATAGTTAAAGAAAATGAAGGCCACGGATTTGCAAACTTTGAGAATCAACTTGAATTTTACGGAAAAATGGAAAAATTCTTTGCCGAACATTTAGGCGGAAGGTCTGCCGGTTGATATTGGTAATAACACGATAATTTGAAATAAAAAAGCTTATGAGGATTGTACATTACATTCTCATAAGCTTTTTTTATCAAGATTCGTTAAAAACGCCACAGCTTTTATCAAAAGCTTTTAAACCGGTCCGTAACATGGTATACTAATAATATCTTACTTAAATTAACAACAATAAAGGCATATGCCATAGAAAGATATGATGATATGAATAATTTATTAACCATTTCCTGTCCCTGTTTATTTGGGTTGGAAAGTATACTTGCTTTTGAAATAAAAAAACTGGGCGGAAATGACGTGACTGTAAATGACGGACGTGTCACCTTCAAAGGCGATGTTACCACGGTCGCAAAGGCTAACCTTTGGCTACGCACCGCCGAAAGGGTACAAATCGTTCTGGGAAGTTTCGAGGCCAAGACCTTTGACCAACTTTTTGAAGGTGTAGCCGCCCTTAATTTAGAAGATTTTATAGGAGAGGATGATGCTTTTCCGGTTAAGGGATGGTCTCTGAATTCTCAACTTCACAGTATACCGGATTGCCAAGCTATCATTAAAAAAGCCGCTGTTAAAAGGCTGTCCGGTAAATACGGTGTGGGCTGGTTTGAGGAAAGCGGTGACCTATACCAACTGCAATTTTCCATTCACAAAGATATTGCCACCATTATGATTGACACCTCCGGAGCAGGCTTGCACAAACGTGGCTACCGCAGAAATTCCAACGAGGCACCCATAAAAGAAACCCTTGCCGCCGGTATTGTAGACCTTGCTCGGATTCGCTCAGACAGCGTTGTCTATGACCCTATGTGCGGCTCCGGCACCTTCTTAATAGAAAGTGCCATGCACGCCATGAATATAGCCCCGGGTATACGCCGCAACTTTACCTGTGAAGACTGGGATATGTTCGACAATAACATTTTTAAAACAGCACGCACCGAGGCTATGGATAGTATCAAGCGTGATGCCGCTTTTATGGCCTATGGCGCTGATAATGACGAGAAAGCTGTTCGCTTAACCTTGGCAAACGCTAAATTCGCCGGTATTCCCAAGCGTATTAAGGCTACAAAGGCAGACATCAGTGACTTTGCCGTATCCGAACCCAAGGCGGTCATATTATGCAACCCACCTTACGGTGAGCGTATGCTGGAAATCCAAGAGGCAGAGGAACTTTATAAAATTATGGGCAAAACCTTTATTCCAAGGAACGGCCTGAGCTATTATGTTATAAGCCCTCATGAGGAATTCGAAAGAAGATTCGGCAGAAAGGCCGACAAAAAACGCAAACTTTATAACGGTATGATTAAATGTCAGCTGTTTATGTATTTTAAGTAACAAAACCGCAGACAAAGGCATAATCAAAGTTCGATTCATCTAATAGTTGAGACAGATAGTGTTATACTGACAGAAGATAACTATAATTGAACAAATTATTAATCAATCTATCGGGGGTATGATATGAAAATCACAACATTGGTAGAAAATAAAACAAAGTGCGAATTAAAGACCAAACATGGATTATCCTTATATATAGAAACCGAGAAACATAAATTATTGTTCGACTTGGGCCCTGATAATACTCTTTTTGATAACGCCAAAACAAGAGGTATAGACCTATCGGAAGTTGATACTGTTATTATTTCCCACGGGCATAAAGACCACGGCGGTGCCTTGGAGCGTTTTTTGCAGATGAACAGCAAGGCCAAAATATATGTGCAAAGACAGGCCTTTGAGCCGCATCAAAGCAAGTTTTTATTCTTTAAAGTAGGTATCGGTTTAAACGCCTCTCTCCGAAATCACCCGCAAATTGTTTTGGTTGACGGTGATTATAAAATAGACGATGAGCTGTTCCTATTCACTGTGGAAAATACGGAAAAATGCTATTCAACCGCTAATGATGCCCTGATGCAAAGCGGAAATAAGGATGTTTTTTTGCATGAACAAAATCTCATTCTTACAGAAAAACAAACTGCATTAATTATGGGTTGCGGACACACAGGCGTTATAAATGTGCTGGAAAAGGCTGTTAAATATGAACCCCTGTATTGCATAGGCGGTTATCATTTATTTAACCCGGCAACAAAGAAAACTGTGCCGGACAGTTTGCTACAAAGTATAGTAACGGAATTACAGAAATACCCCGAAATAAAATTCTATACCTGCCACTGTACGGGAGAAAAAGCATTTCAATTCTTTTCCGAGAGAATGAATAATATGTTCTATCTTTCTTGTGGTGAAGTAATTGAAATAAATTAATATTTAAAAAAGACAGTCCTCCTAACACAAAAAAAGAGGGGACTGTTTATTTACATAAATGATAAGTGTATTTCGGAGGAAATATGATTGTTAAAAATATTACAATAGATAATATCCCGGCTATTCTGTGGGGAGAAAAAAGCTCGAAAATTATAATAGCGGTGCATGGTGATATGTCCTTAAAATCCGATGTACCAATTGCCGTTTTAGCGGAAGAAGCCATAGGACTTGGATTTCAGGTATTGAGTTTTGATTTGCCTAAGCATGGCGACAGAAAAAATGACCCTACTCCATACAAAGTTCAAGAATGTGTTTTCGAGCTGAAAAAAGTTATGGAGTTTGCACGTTTACAAGCAGAATCAATTACTTTAACAGCAGTCAGTATAGGAGCATTTTTCAGCCTGCTTGCCTATAAAGACGAAAATTTAACGCAGAGTTTATTTCTTTCGCCGGTTGTTAATATGGAACGCATTATTCAAAATATGATGAATATGTTTGAAATTTCGGAAGAACGGCTTTGTGACGAAAAAGAAATTTCCACACCCATTGGGCAGGCTTTATATTGGGATTACTATACATATGTGAAGAACAATCCTGTTCTAAAATGGAACGCACCTACAGCAATTTTGTACGGGAAAAAGGATAATATTTGTGAATTTGAGGTAGTCTCCGCATTTGCAGACAGATTTAATTGCAAACTTGAAGTATCCCATAATTCCGAACATTACTTTTATACTGAAGAAGACATTAAAATTTATCGGGATTGGGTTAGGTTAAACTTAATATGATTTTATAAACAAAGAAAAACGAGGGGACTTTTAAGTACAAAAGCTTCCCTCGTTTTTCTTATTCAAACGAATATAATAATATTTTCGATTTTTATGCGGTTTTCTCCTGTACCTTATAACCCTTAAACTTCCTAAATATCCTTTTTGACTGCCAAGCAATCAAAGCGGAAATTGGGCTGGCAACCAAGACTACAACATATCTATATTCAACAAAGGCATCAAAGAGCATACCGTACATGGCTTGCCCTAAGGGTTGTGCGCAGAGAATCATAGCCAATATCAGTGAAATAACCTTTCCCACAAGCTCGGGAGGTGTTTCGGATTGCAGGAAGGTAAGCATCTGTATACCCACCACCGAGGTTAAAGCCATTAAGCAAAAACAAGAGGCCGTAATAATTACATAACACACAATAGGCGGCAATCCAAAAGCTATAACTAAACCTACCGGCAACAAAAACAAGGCGGATAAAAACAGAAACATATAGACCTTATGTACCATTAGTTTTTTGGCATAGATACCGGTAATTATACCGCCGAATAAAGCACCGCCTGCCATAACAGCTTGGGTAATACCGTAAAGTTCGTCAGACATTGCAAGGGTTTGGGTCACCAAAACCGGTATGGCAACAAACAGCAAGGAACTGAAAAACAAATTGTATCCGATAAATATAGCCACAGTCTTAATGAAGATAGGATTATCTTTGACGATAAAGTTATAGCTGTCTCTCATATCATTTTTAACAATGTCAAGGACTTTTTGTTTTTCTGCCTTTACATGAGGCATTTTTATAAATATTTCCATAACGGCCGAAACAAAGAATGCTATTATTCCCAGAATCAAAACAGGGTTCAATCCCCAAGAGGCAAATAAATAACTGCCTATTATGGGTGCCAGAAGGCTTGAAAGGGCGTTAACTTGGTTGATTATTGCATTGGCCTGCAACAAATTTTCGTTGGAAGCCAACAGGGGCATACTTGCCTGAACCGTAGGTTGATAAGCACCTTGTATTCCGTAAAGTATCATCATGGTTACAGTTAAGAGAATTACCAAATCCACCTTACCCAAAAGGATAAAAAAGGCTGTAATCAAAGCAGCCGTCATAAAATCCAAAATAACCATTACATTTCTCTTGTTAACCCTGTCGGCTATAATACCGCCGATGGGTGTTAAAATTATCATAGGAATAAATGAAAAAGCTGCCGTTATTCCAAACAAGGCAGCCGAACCGGTAACCTTTAATAAATACAGCGGCAGAGCAAATCTAATAATTCCGTTGCCAAAAAGCGAAATAATTTGCCCTATAACTACAAGCGTAAAATTTTTGTTAAATAATTTGTCATTATTCAAACCCATTCCTCCGTCAATGAAATTAAGCTATCCAATTATTTAAAACTCCGGTTTTAGAACTGACACAGGCGCAAAGTTTACACCGGTTTTTCAAACTAACGTTTTTGCTTTAAAGCATTATACTCTATATTTTCTCACTTGCAAATACATTTTTATGTTTCCCGCAAACAATTGGCGTTTTAAGTAAAATAATGCAGTATGTAAACTAATTATGTGTGACATAGTCAAATCTTACAAAAAAAGTTGACTTTTTACGGTTATGTGAATATAATATTATAAAAGAAATAAAAAAAGTCATTTTTTGAGAGGAGAAACGAATAATGGCAGTTGCTTCAATGGTATTAGGTATTGTTGCATTGGTATTCTTGTTTATACCCGGTGTTAACCTTCTTGGTATAGTTGTGGCCATAGTAGGGCTTGTACTGGGCGTTCTGGCAAGAAAAGTACCCGAAAACAGAGGCATGGCTACAGCCGGTATGGTATGTTCCATTATTTCTTTGGCTATTTGTACTGCGGTTTGGATAGCTTGCTTAATGTGCTACGGTTCAATTGCTAGCAGATTACCCATGATTTATTAATTTTCTTGATAACCTACTAACTTAAAAAGGAATTAATCTATGTTTCCTTTTATTTCGGCTTTTGGTTTTACCTTACCCTCTTATGGCTTAATGGTTACTTTAAGTTGGCTTCTGGGCGGTTTTGTAGCCGTAAAGAGAGCAAAACAACTTAAACTTGACGAAAACGATACCATATTAATAATGATATATTCAGTTATTATAGGATTTATCGGTGCGAAAATTTTGTTTTTAATAACGGTTTTACCCCAAGTGATTTATCTCCTACATAATGACCCAAACCTGTTTTTTGAAAGCATAATTAGTAGCGGTTTCGTTTATTACGGTGGTGTAATAGCCGGAATTTTGGGAGCTTTCGTTTGTTCAAAAGTTCACAAAATTAAATTGCTTCCTCATTTTTCTTTATTGGTGGTGGTGTTGCCCTTAGCTCATGCCATCGGTAGAGTGGGCTGTTTTTTTGTGGGCTGTTGTTACGGATTGGAAAATCACGGTTTAGGCATAGCCTTCCATGATTCTCCGGTAGCCCCAAACAATATTCCTCTGTTACCCGTTCAATTGTATGAAGCTTTCTTGAATATTATACTTTTTGCAGTGCTTTTAAGGGTATCGAAAAAAGCTAGGTCTTATGATTTAACCATTTTGGTTTATTTGTATTCCTATGCGGTCATAA
Organism: uncultured Defluviitaleaceae bacterium; assembly: GCA_964392115.1. Taxonomy (GTDB): domain Bacteria; phylum Bacillota; class Clostridia; order Lachnospirales; family WRBF01; genus CAYXWM01. Next base: position 26,314 of record CAYMOU010000011.1, read on the forward strand.
GATTCTTTTTGGAATTTTTGCGTTATGATTCTGCAAGAGGCAGTATGGCCGGGCTGTATACTTCCCAGTGGATTTCCATAGGTATGGTGGTATGCTGCTTGGTTTATCAGTTTGTATGGCCTAATTTATCACGACGTTTTAAGTTTCAGAAATAGTGAAGATAAATTTTTAGTATATAAAAAGCTTACTGCCGAGTAAATTTTTCGGTGGTAAGCTTTTTTTTTTAGGTGGATAAGAGGAAGTTCTGTTTGTTTTGGGGTAGATTTTGCATGGTTATATTCGGTGGTCGCAGAGCCACGATCCTACAGTTTTACGGTATATATTGGGTTATGTAAAAAAGTTTAAGGGAGAAAACTTTTGTTGAAAAAAAGCTTTCTCCCTGAGAGTTTTTATTTTTTAAAAATTAGGTTACCGATAATTTTTTACGTATGACATCCACAGCTTTTTTAAGCTGTACATCTTCGTCTATGGAGAGGGTTGCTATTTGAAGGCTTAGTTCTTCGGGCATTTCTACCACGTGGTCGGGAACTATACCTATTTTGTTTATGCAAACGCCGCTGGGCGTATAGTATTTTGCTATGGTTACCTTAACCCCGGAACCGTCTGTAAGAGGGTACAGAGCTTGAACCAGACCCTTACCGAAGGTTTTTTCGCCTACCAAAATACCGGCTTTCAAATCTTTAACCGCACCGGCCAATACCTCGGAGGCAGAGGCTGAACTGCCGTTTACTATAACAGCCAGCGGTATGTTTATGTGATTTTCCGAAGAATAGAAGTAGTTGGTATTGCCCTGTTTATCCTCGGTATATACAATTACACCCTTTGGAACCAGGACATCGGTTATTTTGGTTACTATATCCATAAGGCCGCCGGGATTGTTGCGTAAATCCAGAACTAAACCCTTCACCCTTTGTTTCATTAAATCTTCAAAAGCCACCATAAATTGTTTGTAGGATACTTCTTCGAAGTTTGTCAGGCGTATATATCCAATATCTCCGTCCACTACCTTATGGAAAACCGTAGGCACATCCACCAATTGTCTTACTACTTCCACATCAAAGGTTCTGCCTTCGCTTTCTCTTAATACTGTAATATTTACGGTTGTTCCGGGTTCACCCTGCATCATGGCTACGGCTTCGCTCAGAGTATCTGCAAAAACTTCCATGCCGTTTACTTTAAGCAGAGAATCCTTAGGCTTAATTCCCGCCTTAGCCGCCGGAGAGCCGTCAAAGGGAGCGATAACGGTGATACGATTTGTCTTCCTGTTGGGAGCTACAAAAAGTCCTATACCGGCAAAGGAACCTTTTATGTCTTGGACGAACCTTTTCATTCCGTTTTTATCCATGTAAGAGGTATAAGGGTCACCGACTCCGTAAACCATACCCATGTACATGCCCTCTTCCAATGCCTTTTTGTCAACATCGTCCACGTAGTATCTGTCCAATATATCTTGAATTTCAGTAACCTTTTGTTCCGGAGAAAGCTCTCCTCCGCCTATTTTTCTAACCAATGAAAAAAGATTGCTAAACGTCAGATTCAAAAAGATTGTTATGGCAACGCCTATTGCAATTCCTTGAATCATGGTTTTTTTATTGCCCATTTTAACACTCCTTCATACAGATTGCGAGTCGGTTTTTCCGGTTTGATTTACAAATTTGTTTAACGGGCACCGGTGCCGGAGATATATAATTAATTTGTAAGACATATCTAATTCTATTAGCAAACTTGCTATATTATACCACTTTGTACTACAGAAACAAACACTTGTGTAAATTTTTTATTTACCTGAGTTTTGGTTTAAAAAACGTGTGGTTAATTATAAATAAATAAGGTAATACTGTCAAAGAACTTTGTGTGGTCAAATAGGTAGAAAAGTGTTATAATAAGATTAAAGGTTTGTATAGGGTATCACCAAATGTATATTTTCAAATTTTTTCTTGACACCCAAAATAAATCATGCTACAATCAATCATCAAGCAGAAGTGCCGCTTCTCACCTAATTGCCTATGGCTTTGGGTTACCGGGATATAAAGTTTTCTCGTATGTTGCAGTGGGGCTATGCCCTGCTTATTTTTTTGCCGAAACTTGGGCAGAAAAATTTTGGAAGCGGAACATTTACATTTTTATATAATTTTTATTTATCTGTTTTGGAGGTGTTACACTATTACCGAGTTAATGATCAATGAACAAATTCGTGATAAAGAAGTGCGACTTATAGATGCCGACGGAACCCAGCTGGGTATCGTATCAGGCAAGGAAGCACTCAGGCTTGCAGACGAAAAGAAGATGGACCTGGCGAAAATTTCGCCTACCGCCAAGCCTCCTGTATGTAAAATCATGGATTACAGCAAATACAAATTCGACCAAGCCAAAAAAGAGAAAGAAGCTCGTAAAAAACAAAAGAACATCGAGATTAAAGAGTTACGTCTTTCTCCCAACATTGATACCCACGATATAGAGGTAAAGGTGAAAAAGGCGATAGAGTTTTTGCAAAAAGGCGATAAGGTAAAGGTTACCGTACGCTTCAGAGGACGTGAAATGAGCCATACCGAAATTGCCTCAAAAATCCTTCACGAGTTTGCAGAATCTGTTTCAGATTATGGAGTAATAGAAAAACCACCGAAAATGGAAGCCAGAAGTATGGCAATGTTTTTAACTCAGCGTCAAAATTGAAATAACTTAAGGAGGGCATAAACTATGCCGAAATTAAAAACTCGCAAAGCAGCAGCAAAACGCTTCACCTCAACAGCTTCAGGCAAGTTCAGATATGCTAAAGCCAACAAACAACATATCCTTGGCAAAAAAAGCTCAAGACGCAAAAGAAAACTTCGTATCAGAGGTATAGTTGACAAAACTAATCAAAAAGCAGTACAAAAAATGTTACCTTACGCCTAAGAAGGGTATTTTGTCGAATAATCGTTTTATATTGATATACAACTCACTACCTAAAGATACCCAAGTTTAAAGGAGGACTTTTTTTATGGCACGAATCAAAGGGGCTATGAACGCCAAAAAGAAACATAAAAAGATATTAAAACTTGCCAAAGGCTTTAGAGGAGCAAGAAGCAAGCAATATAGAATAGCAAAACAATCCGTTATGCGTGCGTTGGCAAGTGCATTTGCCGGTCGTAAGCAAACCAAACGTGAATACCGCAGACTGTGGATTACTCGTATCAATGCTGCTGCCCGTATTAACGGCATCTCTTACTCCAAATTAATGAACGGTTTAAAATTGGCAGGTATCGCCATCAACAGAAAAATGTTGGCTGAATTGGCCGTAAATGATGCAAGTGCGTTCTCCAACTTAGTGGAACAAGCTAAAGCAGCGAAATAATAACCCTAAAATCAAGCAGATTGTTGCTTGATTTTTTTATTGCCAAATAATCCGGTAGGCTCAAATCTTCACAATCATTGTTTATAGTCAAATGAACAAGGAATAGTAACAAAAGCTATTCTTCGTAAACGGTTCGCTCATGTGTTTTTCAAGGAAAACCACCGGTCGCTCACCACTGCGAATAGACGCTTTTGTTACTCTTTAATTAACATTTGACTATTAACAAACATAACATAAATTATGGCATACTCAGCAAGGTTAAACAAAACCAATCCATCAGTAAAGTAGGTGAATGTTATGTTTGATCCAAGATATAATACCGGTGATTTGCAACAGAATATACCTAAAGCAGTTGATATACCCATAGAACTCTATGAATCTGTGAAGGGTAAATATTTTATAGGATATGCGGATCACCTGACCTTCGGAAAAGGCACAGCCGCATGGGCAAGGCTTTATAATCCGCCTAATTCCGGGGTTAACCTGCACGTAAATGTTTGGACGGTTACAGCCATGACCAATTCTACGTTTAGGGCACAATTTTGGTTTAATGCAGATATTCCGGGCAATTATACGGAATCTGAACTTGTTACCCCTTCAAACACGGCTTTTCGTCCGATTCCCGTACCGAAAGTAAAATTGCAATTGGCATCTAACGCAACAGAAAAACCCGTGGGTGGAATAAAGGCCTACGTGAGACGTGGTGAACCCCATACTACCGTAGTTGAAAACGAAAACGGCAAACTGATTTTCCCACCAAACGGCACATTTTTGGTTTATATGAATGTGTATAACGATAACCCGGAAGAAATAGCAGAAGGCAGAATAGCGTTCGGCTGGTGGGAAGAACCCATAGTGTATAGACCATTCAGAAGATAAACACAATATAACACGACTTTTTACATAACAAAAGCCCGATTAATCTCGGGCTTTTGAACTTTGTTTCATTAAACGGCATTATCCTCAAAGAATACTCCGTACCAAACCAAAAACATATAAACAGTCCAAATTTTACGACTGTTGTCCTGTTTGCCGGACTTATGCATATCCAGTAATTTTACCAGCTCGTCCGGTTTAAAGTAAAGAGCAGCCGCTTCGCTTTGGAAGGCTTCTTTTACCTTGTTGTAATATTTATCTTCTTTAAGCCAAATTCTGATGGGCACAGGGAAACCCAGTTTCTTTTTGTTACGTACTTCTTGGGGTAAATATTCTTGGGTAGCCATGCGGAAGGCGTATTTTGTACTTGTTTTGTTAACCCTATAATCCACCGGGATTTTCGAGGCAACTTTAAATACTTCCTTATCCACAAAGGGCACACGAACCTCCAGAGAATTGGCCATACTCATTTTGTCAGCCTTTAAAAGAATATCGCCTACCAACCAGAAATGTATGTCGATGTACTGCATTTTGGTTATATCGTCAACCCCGGCTACTTGGTCGTAATAGGGCTTTGTAAGGTCTTGGGGTGTATAGTCGGTTACCGGGCTTTTAAGAATTACATCCCGTTCTTTTTTGGAGAAAATATTGGCGTTACCTATAAAGCGTTCCTCAATGGATTTACTGCCACGAATAAAGAAGTTTTTACCCTTGAATTTAAAGGGAATAATTTGCATTAAATTACCCATAAACTTCCTTAACCACTTGGGCATGGAGGTTATAAGTTTTAAATCCAGCGGTTCTTTGTAGATATTGTATCCGCCGAAAAACTCGTCAGCACCTTCGCCGGACAAAGCGCCTTTTACGTGCTTTGATGCCAATTTACTTACAAAATAAAGGGCTACCGCCGCAGGGTCAGCCAAGGGCTCGTCCATATGATATTGCACCTTAGATAAGCTGTCCCAGTATTCTTCGGTGGTGATGCACATATTTATATTTTGTATACCCACTGACTCTGAAAGGGTTTTGGCATACTCTATTTCGTTATAAGATTCGTAATCAAAACCAACGGTAAAGGTTTTGTTTCCTTTAAAACAGGCGGCAATATAGCTGGAATCCACACCGCTGGACAGGAAAGAACCTACCTCAACATCGGAAATTTTATGTTTAACTATTGAATCCTGTACGGTCTTGTCTATGGCTTTTACCGTAGGTGTAAGGCTCATTTTAACCGGGTTAAATGAGGGTTGATAATACCTTGTTATGGTAAGTTCTCCGTTTTGGAACACAAGGTAATGTGCCGGCATTAGTTTATATACATTTTTAAAGAAGGTTTCCGGCAAAACCGAATATTGAAAGGTCAGGTAGTTTTCCAGAGCCTCTTGATTTACTTCCTTTTTAAAATGGGGATAAGAAAGAAAACTTTTAATCTCCGAGCCGAACAACAGTTGGTCGTTTATCAAAGAATAATAAAAGGGCTTTATACCGAAGAAATCCCTAGCGGCAAACAACAGGTCTTTTCTCATATCATAAATTACAAAGGCAAACATACCCCGTAAATGTTTAAGCATATCGTAGCCGTATTCTTCATAAAGATGAATCAATGTTTCCGTATCAGAGCGATTGGCAAAGGTGTGGCCTTTTTCAATCAAACTTTGCCTAAGGCTTGCATAATTATAGATTTCGCCGTTAAATACTATTACTATTGAATTATCCTCATTGTACATAGGTTGATTACCCTCGGTAAGGTCTATAAAACTTAACCTGCGAAAACCCAGGGTAATGTTATTATCGCTATGTATACCATAAGAATCCGGTCCCCGGTGGACAATTTTATCCATCATGGCCTTAATTACTCTGTCTTTATCTTCCGTTTCTCCGGTAAATCCACAAATACCGCACATAAAAGCCTCCTGAAATTCTATAAAACATATTTATATAAAAGCTTGCTGTTTCTGTTATTTTTTATAATAAAGTAGTATGTGGACTAAGGCCCATCTTACTATGCTTATATTCTTGCCCATAGGAATAAAATTCTAACATGATAAGCGTTTTAAATCAAGCCGGAAAAAAAATATTAAAAGATATTGTTAAAAATACCGTTCATGATATAATAACTTGTATAACAATATTTCTTTAGTATTTAAAGGTGTAGACTTTAAAATTTATTACCAAAGTAAAAAGGCATTATGGCAGTAAGTTTTGCCATAAAATTACGGACTTATCATTAAAAGATTGCCCTTTAATAAGATTCTGCGAATACCGACAAACAATACAGAGGAGTATTCCACCGGAGATTAATATAATTAAGGAGGTTCGAAGATGTTTGAAACCAAAAAGAAAGAAATATTACTCGAGAGCGGAACAAACGAGTTAGAGGTAATGGAGTTTACCATTGCCGGCAGACATTTCGGCATTAACGTTTCGAAGGTTGTAGAAATAATGCAATACAACAAAATAACACCCATGCCAAATTCCAATCCCTTTGTGGAAGGTGTTTTTAAACCCCGTGATACTATCATGACGGTAATAAACCTGGCGGCTTTTATGGGTCTGCCTCCTTCGGAATCGGAAGAAAGAGATATTTTAATTATTACCAATTTTAATAAAGTCAGTTCAGCCTTCCATGTACATTCCGTAGAGGCAATACATCGAATTTCATGGTCTGACATAGAAAAACCCGACCCTGCCATCTACGGCGGCGAAGAAGGGTTGGCAACGGGAATAGCCCGTTTTGACAACCGCCTTATTACCATAGTAGACTTTGAAAAAATCTTGGTGGAAATCAACCCTCAAGTGGGTATACAGTTATCCGAAATTTCTAATTTGGGACACAGGGATAAAAACGCCAAACCCATACTTATAGCCGAGGATTCACAACTGCTTAAAAGAATGTTACACGAAGCCTTGGATAAAGCAGGATATACAAACATTATCGAATGCAGCAACGGCATGGAAGCTTGGGAAAAACTCAAAGCATACAAAGAATCCGGCTTACCCATACAAAACTACGTATCCTGCGTTATTACAGACATAGAAATGCCCCAAATGGATGGCCATCACTTAACAAAACTGATTAAAGACGACAGAGAATTGAGAGTTTTACCTGTTATAATATTCTCCTCACTTATCAACAACGAAATGCGTAACAAAGGCAACTCACTGGGTGTTGACGCACAGCTTTCAAAACCCGAAATCGGCAATTTAATACACACCGTAGATCAACTTATTTTATAGAAAACCTTACCTTTAGGACAGAAACCGGCCTAAAGGTTTTTCTTTATTTAAAGCAGAACTTTTATGATCCGGTAAACCAATTTTAAACGGCTACCCGAAAAGTTTTCCCACAAGGTTTTATTTTTTTTAATTTGATTTAGTTTCACCACACCCGGATAATAATTTGTACTTACATTTAATCCCTTAATTCCGAATATAATGATAAAAAAACCGAAAGGAATAGGATAAATGTCAAGTTTCAAAAGTTATCGCAGACAACCTCACAAAGAGGATTTGACCAACTCAACCGGGGCTCCGCTTTATAACGATATTTCTTCCATAACTACTCAACAGCCGGATTTCACCGTTACTTGGGATACCCAGCTGATAGAGAAACTATCCCATTTCAACAGGGAACGTATACCCGAAAGAGTAGTACATGCCAAAGGAGCCGGTGCATTTGGAGTATTCGAGGTAACCAACGACCTGTCTATGTATACAAGGGCTTCGTTTTTGTCTCATGTAGGTAAAAGAACACCGGTGCTGGTGAGGTTTTCTACCGTAGGTGGCGAAAAAGGCTCGGCAGATACCGCCAGGGACCCCAGAGGCTTTGCGGTTAAGTTTTACACCGACGAAGGCAACTACGACATTGTGGGCAACAACACCCCTGTATTTTTTATCCGTGACGCCTTAAAATTTCCCGATTTTATACATACCCAAAAACGCAACCCGGTTACCAACCTAAAAGACCCTAACGCCGTTTGGGACTTTTTCTCCCTTACCCCGGAATCCATGCACCAAGTAACCATTCTGTATTCAAGCCGTGGCACACCAAAGGGTTTTAGACATATGCACGGCTTCGGTACTCATACCTTTATGTGGTATACGGACAAAAACGACTATATCTGGGTAAAATTGCACTTCTTAACTGACCAAGGCATAGAAAACTTTAACAGAGAAGAAGCCATAGAAAAAGCCGGCAACGACCCTGATTATGCAACAAGGGATTTGTACCACGCCATAGAAAAAGGTAATTTTCCGTCATGGCGGCTGTATTGCCAGATGATGACTAAGGAACAGGCGGAAACATACCGGTTTTCTCCTTTTGATGTTACCAAAGTATGGTATCAGGCGGATTTTCCTTATATTCCTGTGGGAAAGATGACCTTAAACGAATTGCCGGTTAATTTCTTCAATCAAGTGGAACAGGCAGCATTTTCGCCGGGTAATTTTGTTCCGGGTGTAGGCCCATCTCCGGATAAAATGCTGAATGCCAGGGTTTTTGCCTATCCCGATGCCCAGCGGCACAGAATCGGCCCAAATTTTAATCAGCTTCCCGTAAATGCACCCATAAATGCTAACGTAGCCAATTATCAACGTGACGGTGCAATGAGTCTGGATAACGCTAATTTTCCAAATTACTTCCCAAATACATTTAACGGGCCGTCGCCCGATCCAAGCCTTATGCCTCCTAAACTAAGTGTCAGAGGAACGGTGGCACGCCATGAAATTCCTTTTACTCCCATAGACTTGGAACAACCCCGAAGACTGTATTCATCTATAATGGACGAAAAAGAAAGAGAAATGCTTATACACAATATTTGTAGCGATATGAAGGATGCCCTGCCTCGTATTCAGTACAGACAAACCGCTTTATTCTACCTTACCGACCAAGACTACGGCACAAGAGTTGCCAACGGCCTTAACCTTGACATAAGCGGCGTTAAAAAACTTGCCGAAATGACCCAAGAAGAAAGAGTAAACGCAACCAGCGGTATGCTGAGAAATTATTGTTGGTAGAAAACTTTATACTTGTATAAAAATTCGAT
>CAYMOU010000012.1:0-35224 GCA_964392115.1 uncultured Defluviitaleaceae bacterium
AAGAAGCAAGCACGGGTAAATTCCAGCATAAAATCGTTTCCAAGGGAAAGTTCCAGGTTTGTAATAGATGTAGCCACTTGATTAGGTTTAATGGTTCTGTCGTTTAAAACGGCAAGGGCACCGGCCAAAGATGAATTGCCCACATACGTGAATGATTCTTTCGGCAACGGCGGCAACATACCGATTTTTATTGCATGTTCTATGTTAAGACTTTTACCGAAACCGCCTGCTATATAAACATGGTCAAGGTCGGTAATGTCAAGGGAAAGTTTTTGTAACATTAAGTTAATTCCGGCAAAAATTGCTGCTTTTGCACGAATAAGGTTTTGTATGTCGTGTTCGTGTATAACCACTTCGGGACTGATTTCAAAATGCCTTTCTTCCGTAAAGAAGTGACCGAAACGGTCTATGTAGCCGGCTTTCAGCATGGCGTTCAGCAGGGATATAAGACCCGAGCCGCAAACCGAAGCCGCTTCTTCGTCTCCAATAACGCTAAAGTGCATTTTGCCGTCTTCGAAGGTTACATCGTCTATGGCACCTTTTACGGCACGAGAGCCGCAAGATATGCCCGAGCCTTCAAAGGCAGGTCCGGCGGAACAAGAACAGGCCATCATAAAACCTTCGCCGGCAAGAACAATTTCGCCGTTTGTACCAACGTCAACAAAGAGGTTGATACCTTGCTTTTGCTCAAGATCCAAAGCTATTACGCCGGAGGTAATATCTCCGCCTACATAAGAAGAAACGGAAGGAAGAATGACCACTCTGCCGGCAGGCAGCATGTGCAAACCCAACCAATCGGGACGCAAGTAAGAAAATTCGGTGGCAGCCGGTACATAAGGCTCTCTGCGGAGATATTCCGGAGGCAGCTTCAGTAACAGATGTGTCATTACGGTGTTGGCACCAATTACCGCAACCGCAATGTTATCCGAGGAAACCCCGACTTTTCGTGCAAGAGTATTGATTGAATCGTTAAGTATACGAACAACCAAGCCTTGCATGAGTTTTGCACCTGCAGTATTTTCTTCTACGTACACGATTCTGGAGATAACGTCGGCTCCGTAAGTGGCTTGAGAATTGGGTACGCCGACCGTGTCTATCACTTCGCCTGTCAAAAGGTCGCAAAGTGCGGTAACCACGGTGGTTGTTCCTATATCAATCGCCACTCCGTAAAGGGGCCCGTCGTCCAGCGAAATAACAGTTACCTGCGAATCTTCGTAACAAACAGTGACATTTACGGTAAAATCGTTATCGGCTCTTAATTTATGCGGCAAAGACCTTAAACATTCCGGCTCTGTTTTAACTTGCCATTCCTCTAAAGAGAGTTTATGGCAAATAGCGGTATGCAGACGCTTGGCGTCGGAAATGGCGTTTTCCATGGTCGGCGGCGTCAGGGTAATTTCGAAACGCTCCACAAGAGGAAAATCTCTTTTCCCGGGCTTGTAAAGGCTTAAATCCATCAAAACCTGTTGCCCCGTCAAACGAGACATTTCCGGTACGTTTATCTCCATGTCCTCTTGGACATAGGTCTTACATGCGAGCAAATGCTCACCTTTGCTTGTATAAACGATGCAGCGTCCGCAAACACCGAGCCCTCCGCAAGGATGGGATACTACTACACCGCCCAAGCTTAAAGCTTCCGACAGCACGGTTCCCACGGGAACCTTAACGCTGACGTTGTCAGGCAGTATGCGGATGGTTTTATGCATTTGCGAAGTTAGCCTTTGCGAATGCGGGAAGTCCGGAAGCTTCAGCAGGTCCAACGATTACGTTTAAGCCGGTTTTTTCAGCTAAAGGAGCTTTAAGGGCGGCAACATAACCGGGGATAACGATGTTTTTGTGGTTAACTTTGTCAAAGAATTTGTTTTCGGCGATGTACTCAGCTATTTTATCGGGAGTAAATTTGCCTGCAGCCCAAGCGGTCAAAACGGAAGTACCGTCTGTGGGGCAAGAAATAATCCAAGAAGGAATTCTGGAGCCGGAAACTTCGCCTTCTACGGTGTAGTATGTAAGAGAGAAGTTGGTTGTGCAGTATACAGGTGAAGTTTCGTTTGCATCACCGATAGCATACATGCCGGGTTCAACTTGTGCAGGTACTTGCGGATCGGAGAAGATGTTTTGTCTCAGAGCGCAAAGAGGAAGAATTTGAGATTTTTCGCAAGCATCCATAACTACGATGCTACCGAATTTACAAATATATCCAACAGCTTCCGCAACTTGAGCAACAGGATTTTTAGCTGTTACGCAAACGATTGAAGGATAGCCGAAAGGTCTGAATTTTTTGCGGATAGCTTGACGACGGATTTGAGTAAGGTCGGCAAGGTTTTGGCCTGCAGAAGCAGCAGGAGCGGCAACGATGAGTTTTTTGGTGATAGCAGCAACTTTGTCAACCAATTCTGCTGTATCGTCAAGGGTAGTTCCTTTAACAACCAAAGCACAGTCGTTGTCTTTTGCAAGGTTAGCAAGAGCTTCCCAATTGTCTGCGGTAGCTGCACAAATAATGGGTTTTTCAGCTGCGGAAGCTGCAACCGCTTTTGTAAGTGCGTCTACTGAGCCGGACATAAGGAGAGGAACGAATTTGCCTTTTTCTGCTACGATTTTAGCTTTTGCAGCATAGTCGTCAGCGGAAACGCCGTCGTCTACAAGAGCAATAGCATCTACGGAAACGGTTTCGCCAACACGTTCCATAACCAAATCGTTGATTTTGTCAAGTCTTGCATCAAAATCAGCAGCACCGGCATTGATAGTGATAGCTATGCAAGCGGGGTGGTTGAAACGTTTGTCATGACGGAATAATACTGTTTCGTCGCCAGTTTCACGAGCTTTGTCGCCTACACCGATAACAATTTTAGCTACCGGAGGTGCAGAAGCAGCACCGAGAGCATCTTTAGCTTCGTCGGAAACATATGGGCAAGTGTCCAGTGTTGTTTTGGTAGCAGCAAGTGCCATAGAGAAGGCAAGACATGTGGGGAATCCACATTCCTTACAGTTTGTTTTTGGCATAAGCTTGAAGATTTGCAACCCTGTCAAAGCCATAAAAAAATCACTCCCTATTCTTATTTATCAAGTATATCGGAATTTTTGAAGATACAAAAACCCGACCGGCGAATTTTTCGCCTGTGTTTTTTGCACGGTCGTTTTAATCGGACTGATAGAACGGTTTGTACTGCGTTTTGAATGAAAATTACAGAAATATGTAATGCCGATTTAAAAACCTTCGTTAAATTACCTTGTTTCGCCGTAAAAGGCGGTTTGCATAAGTTTATGCACGGAATAACGAAAAGGTTTTATAAACCGGTTGCAGTATAAAACAATATAAACAGCTCTGCCGATAATGCAAAAAAACACGTAAGTCTCTCCGTTATTTTAAAGGTGAGACTTGCTTATTGATATATATGGAAACGTCGGTTACGACACTTCCCATCTCAATTAAAGCCAAAGGGTACTTTGGTAAAGCAAGGAACTTTGGGGAAAAATTTCACTAAATGGATTGTTTTAATTCTAACAAACTTCCGTAAAATAAAATCCACGAAGTTCCAAAAATTGGAAATCGGCTATTCTACTTGGTTTTATAATAAAAAATATTAAAAAATTAAGTAAAAGCCGCCGGTAAAACCGGTCCGAGGAAAAATTTATTAAAATATGCCGAATTACCAAAAAGCTTATATTTCGACATAGATTAATCCAAATATGTAATTAAAAACTTAACAAACAACCTTCTATTGACAACCTGCCCAAATATATGAAATATTACCAATTATTAAGAAAATGTCACAGAATTTTACCGATAAACTTACGCAAGATGTAAGAAATATGCCAAAATCGGAAGAATTGATATGAAAAGGCGGTTTACATGGGGTTATGTTGGTTGTTTTGCATTAGCCCGGGGTTAAAACCCGAGTTGTTATATATAATTGTTCCAATAGTATTGTAATACAAGTCTGTTTCCTGTGTCAAGAGTATTCTAAAATTTCTTTTTGATAAAGTTTGGTTGATAATGCGAAGTTTTCGTTTGTTTACCGAGATTTTTTGTTACCTGTTGTTATGACGGCAAAGTCTTATTAGTTAATTTTATTAAATTCGGAACAAAATTATTATCGGATTAAAGACTTAACAATTCCGGAGATTAACGATTTATTCGGCAAAAATAACCAAATACTTAAAATATCTGTAATATTTACAAAAATATTTTTCTTAATGGGGAAAATTTTGTGCATTATACTTAACCGTAAGATTGCACTGTTTAGCCCCGTTTAAATGACATTTTTTTATCAATGATATTCTACCACTTTTATAAAAACCTTTCAAGAACTTTAACAAAAATTTTTCACAGAGATAATTTTGGAAGTAGGGTTGAATTTATGCTAAATTTATTGAAGCGAAAAGCTGTAAACGGAGTGCAGTGAAGAAAATCTACGGTGATAAGCCTGCCGAAAGGAATTATGTTCTTAAAATCCATTTTGAATGTGTATTATCCAATGTCAAACATCCGAAAACATAACATATTTTATGGGGCTTGGAAATAAAATGTAATATGCGGTTCCGGATTAAAAACTAAAAGAGAGTGTTAAAATGGAATTGTCAGATTAAAAAACAAAGGAGCGGGTTCTATGGACGTTAAAAAAACATCTTCACGCTTGGGGTCAAGACCCTCTTACCGAAGAAAGTCGAGAAATCAATCCTCCGGATATATGCATACTATTCTGATCCAAAGTATAATATGCGGAGTTATAATAGCTTTTGCTTTTACGATGAGGGTTATAAACTCTGATGGAGTTCAGGGTATAAGAAAAGACTTAAAAACAGCTATAAGCGGAGATACGGACATGGAAGGTTTATTGCTGTCAGCCACAGAAGCCTTTGATAATATGACCGAATCCGTGAAAACTATCTTTGGCGGAGAAGATAATACTACCGGCGAAGAAGGCTTAACCCTTACCGACAATAACGTGCCGGATAGTAAGGTTTCCGATAATAACATATCGGAAAATCAAAGTGCTGATTTCAGAATAGACGAAGATATTTTAAACCAAATAAATACCCAAGAGGATAAATACCTTAAGAACAACTCCCAAATCCAAAATTAGAGCCTGTATTCAACACTTAACTTTGTTTGAATACCGGTACTCAATAAATATCCGCCCCGGTATCTTGAGGAGGAATCCCCTTGCAGAAATTGAGCAGACTGTTGACAAGAATAAAAGTACATAAATCTTTCTTATTTTTTATAGTTATGGCTATTGCTCTGGGAATTTTGGAGCAATTTTTTATTCTGATTTTTTTGGTAACCCTTCATGAAATGACCCATGTGTTGGTGGCTAGGTTGTATGGTATAAAAACAGAGCAGATTATACTTACGCCTCTGGGTGAAATTGCCTTTTTGGAAAGTATGGAGGATTTGTCCCTGTTTAAGCGTGCTGTAATAGTGCTTTCCGGCCCTTTTACCAATATAGTTATAGCCTACGTTTCCATGCTGTTGGGCTACCATAGAATTGCCGTTATCAACTATATGTTGGCATTATTTAATCTTTTGCCGGTAAACCCTTTGGACGGAAGCAGATTGGTACAAATTCTTCTAAGCAAAAACATGGGTGTTTTAACTATAAATCGCTTGCTTATAAAAGTAAGCCGGTTTTTTTCCGTAGTGCTGATAAGCTTGGGCATATTGCAAACTGTGTTGTATCCCTTTAACTTATCGCTGGTTTGTTTGGGGCTTTGGGTTCATAATATAAACAGAAAAGAGAACATTCCCATGCAATTTGATTTTTGCCGAATAATTACGGGAAAGAACAAGGCCACCACCAAAATGCTTCCCGTAAAAATTTTAGCCGCCCGAGAAGGCACAAAAGTAAAAACGCTAATTGAAAAATTGTCCTGGGAGTACATATTTGAGGTAAGAATAATTGCCGATGATGAAGTTGTAGCCGTTGTGGGCGAAAATCAAATAATGAAATATATTATGCAATTTGGGTTGTCGGGAACTTTGAAAGATATAGTAATGAGCGGATAAAGAACCGGACGCTGAAAAAATAAAGTATTATTAAATGAAACCCTTGTTCGAAAACAAATAATATGATATGGTTATATAAATAACATAGTTATGTCGTTTGTGAACAGGGGGCTTTTTATGGAAGGTTATCGTCAAAGGTTAAAGGGTTATGAAGATACTGTGGGCTTGGCTAAAAATATATTGGCCCAAACTTCACCGGAGGAAATCGAAAAAAACACAAAAGCAAAATTCAACGGAACAACCTATGATTTGCCGTGGTTTAATATAACAATAAATCCCGATGAATCTTCGGTTATAGAAAAGGTTATACAATTTATGTACTTATCCCGAAAAGGGCCTACAGAGTTAAGCAATAAACAAGTGGGTTTTATGCAAGTGCCTTCGGGAGTTCTTAAAAACAGCAGCTTTATTTCGGATTGTATTACGCCTATAATCAATTTTTTTGTAAAGGACTTAGAGAGTTTTGCACAGGTCTGCGAAAGTCTGGGCGGAGTAAAAGCAAGGTTTGGTCATGCTTCATATACTATGTATCCGCTGCCGCATATACCGGTAACCTACGTGCTATGGCAGGGTGATGACGAGGTGGCTGACAGCGGAACGATTTTGTTTGACGAAACTATTATTGATTGGTTTAATGCGGAAGAAATTCTGTGTTTGGCTACAATTTGCACTCAAATTATCGTAGAAATGAAAACCTACGGCAGAATAATCCGCTAAGTTATTGAAGTCGTTAATTATGTAAGAATTTTATATATTTTTCTTTATCTTGGTGAAATATATTGTGGAAATATTGTCATAAATAAAGAAATATGTTATAGTTTATAAAAATACATACAAAAGAGAGGAATAGGCAAGATTATGGAAGGAACCGGAAATAACCTTAAAGAAGGCTACGAGAGAGCAGTTAATTTGGCAAAATCCAAACTGGAGAAGCTTTTGCCGGAGGATGTGGAAAAAAACACCGGCGCAAGTTGGAACGGAACAGAGTTCGAAATACCTTGGTTTAACGGTACTGCTAAACCGGAAGATTCATCTATAGACGAAAAGGTAATTCAATATCACTACTTAATAGCAAACGGTGCAAAAACTCCACGAGGAGTATATGTAAATTACAAACAAGTGCCCGGTGGGATTATTTATAACGATAATTTCGTAAAACGTTGCATTATCCCCATGGTTAAGACCTTTTCCAATAACTTGGAGGGCTTTATGGAAATGGGTATGCTTTTGGGCGGAGAAAAACAAAACCTGGGACATGCTTCCTTTACTTTGCGTCCTCTGCCCTATGTGCCTGTAACCTTTGTTATTTGGCAAGGCGACGATGAAGTAAAAGACAGCGGCAATATTATATTTGACGAAACCATCTTTGACTGGTTCTGTGCGGAAGACGTTGTTGTTTTAGCGGCTATCTGTGTTTATAAAATGATCAGAATGATAAAATCAAAATCTTAGAACCTGTATTCGGTAATGGGTTGCCCGAATTTGAAATGGCGATTTTTCGCCATTCGAGCCGTTACAACAAAGAAGGGTGTAATAATCGCTTCAAAGGTGGGCGACAGCTTGCTTAATACAGGTTCTCAATAAAAGTACCTCGTCCTTATTTCCGGGACGAGGTTATTTTATAGGAGAAATTATGAAGTTTGCTAAAAAAATATTGCGTGTTACGGTTTGTGTATGGGTAATTCTGGGCATTGTGGTTTTTCAAGGATGCAGCACCGGCAAACCCGGTCCTGATTTTAAGCCCGAATCCGGTTTGAGTTTTTCCAACCTAACCGACCCGGAAAGTTGCGAGGATGTTAAATCCCTGTTAAACAATTTTATTTCCCCGGAAAGTATCAAAGAATTTTTTAGCCGGGTTGCTGAGTATAATCTTCTTTTTAAAGAGATACTACTCACCGAGGCCGGTTTTTCCGGTACTGAAAGCCTAAAAGCAGATTATGACACGGTTACCGCAACTCAAATATGGTATGATTACAGCCAAAACAGATACAGCGATATTAACTGCCGTGTTGCCTCGTTTATTTTAATGGGTGAATTTATAACTGCAGGCAAAGAATATACCGGTGCGGTTAACAATTTGATTTTTGACTTGGATATATTTGATAAATTTGAGTTTAACCTTTGTGAAGGGAAATTAAACACGTTTAAAGCCTTAAACGGTGTAATGCAACCTCCCAAAACAGAAAACCGACAGGATATTATAGATTTTATTAAGGAACAATGGCAAGAAAGAGAAGTTGCCTTTACTTCCGAAGATATTTTTCTGATTAACGTATTTATACACGATGTTACCTTTGACGAATTGTTTATAGGTCACAGCGGTGTTTTAATACCCATAGACAAAGGCTTTGTTTTTGTGGAAAAGATTGCGCCTGCCTTGCCTTACCAAGTGTCGGTTTTGCAAACCGAGGAGCAACTTATCACTTACCTTGACGCCGCATTTGCTCAATATAACGACCCTGCCGGATTTAAAGCTATCTATATGAAAAATTACGAGGCGTTGAATTAATGAAAGTTCGCACGTCTTTACATAAAAAACTTGTAAAGATGTACTTTTTACGTGAAAATTCCTACGGAATTTATTTTGCTGCACGAATTGTTTGGCTCCGTCAAACTCACGTTAAATTAGGGTATGTAAGAAGTATAAAAAACTGCCGAAAGCCCGTGTAAAATTAAAACACACCCTAATGTGTTTTGTTAAATAATTATAAATAAAAAGGATTAGAAAAACCTGGCATTAAGCTCGATAAACTCAAGAAAATCCTTTTGTCTTTGGGTATTTAAGATTATATTGTCTATAAATTGAAGCCTTGCGGAATTATCGGTAATACAGTTACCCAACAACAAATCCACGCTTATTTCCAAGGCGTTGCTGATGGATACAAGGGTCTCCAAGCTTGGTATGCTTTGTGCCCGTTCTATTTTGCCCAGAAAATTGGTGCTGATGCCGGATTTTTCGGCAAGAGTCGCAATGCTTACGTTCTTTTTTATTCTGTTTTCACGTATGTTCGCACCCAGTTGTTCGTAATTCATAGCTATTCCTCCAAGCATATTTACCCTTATTATTTACAAAATTTTAGATAATTAAACATTCTGTATGGCGTACAATAAGTACTAAGTGTTGACTACAAGTCCCTTATTTGCTATACTGGGTATTAATAATTCATAACGAGATTAGTGGAGGAAATAAATGTTAAAGAGCGATAAAAGAAAATTGACTCCAATCGGTAAAATAATAAAAAAAAGACTTGTGGATTTGGATATGTCTCAAACGGAATTGGCTGAAAGGGTAGGAACAACCAGCGAATATTTAAGCTATATTATAAGCGGAAGACGCAAAGGCCATAAATATATCGAAAAAATTTTTTCCACTCTGGAACTGGATCCGGATATGTTAAAATCGAACCAAGAGAAAAAAGAAAAAATTGCCGATTTAGAATATAAACGCTTGTAGTCGGGGACAAGCATATATTCTTTGTATTCTTTTAAGAGCAAGGGTACCGTTGCAAAAGAGCATTAGAAAGTTTTACGACATTTAAAATAGTAATTTAAGCCCATACTCGAAAACGTTGCCTAAGGTCGCCGGCACGCACCGGGGCTTTTGTGTATTATTGACATATAATACTGATTCCATTTAAAACAGTAGATAAAAATTTGCAAATTAGACAAAGATTCAAGTATAATTTGCAAATTTTTATCCTTCATTAAACATGGAATTAGTATAATTTTTTAGCGGCTTTAATTCGGTTCATAATTTTTTGCTTGACAAATCTTCGGGTTTGTATGATAATTTATAGCGTAAAGGACGTAAAACCGAGCAACTCGGTTTTTAGGGAAGTTGGGTGAAAATCCCACGCAGTACCGCTGCTGTAAGTGTGGAGTAACCTTCATTTTGCCACTGATTTTTTAATTCGGGAAGGCGAAGGTTTACGATGATGCACAAGCCAGAAAACCTGCCTTTATATCCGCCGAATATTTTCGCCGGATTGCTTCAAACAATTCTGCGTGATTACAGAATTTGTTTATATTGGCAAGGCTGGGTTAACAGCCTTTGTTGTTGCAGGTATCTGCCGACCCGACTCCGGACTAATATAGCTTGCTTACCTTTTTGGGCTACCGGTATAAATTTTGGGTCAGCCGGCATATAATCCGTTACTTGCGCTATAGCCCTTATAAATATAATCCCTCAACGCAGATAGTTTGTGTTGAGGGTTTTTTGTTGCCTTTAGAGCCTGTTTAGTGTCTTCATTCAGGCGTCTTTTCGGCTAATTTTCCGCTATACTTCGTCAGTTGCTCCTAGCATATATTCTCCGAATATGCTTCGTCACAACTTCCTTGTCTAGCTAAAAATTTGCTCGAAAATCCTCCTAAAGCGAGATACTAAACAGGCTCTTAAACTAACTCCATAAGGGGATTAAAATGAGAAAAAAGCTACTTTGTTTCAGTCTGGTTGTTTGCCTGTCCGTTGCACTTTCAAGTCCTGTGTACGCAATGCATATAATTGAGGGTTTTCTTTCGCCTACAATGTGTATAGCTTGGGGTGCGGTATCTCTGCCTTTTGTAATATGGGGCTTGGCTAAGCTTAAAAAGACTTTCGACGCTAACCCTAAAGCCATAGTAATATTCGCCTTATGTGCCGCCTTTGCCTTTGTGCTTTCGGCATTAAAAATACCATCGGTTTCCGGCAGCAGTTCTCATCCCACCGGGGTAGGCCTGGGAGCAATTCTTTTCGGGCCTTTGGCAATGTCGGTTGTAAGCTTGATAATACTGCTGTTTCAGGCAATACTCTTGGCACACGGCGGTTTGACTACTCTGGGTGCAAATTTGTTTTCTATGGGAATAGCCGGTCCGGTTTTTTCTTTTATAATCTACAAACTTTTCATAAAATTACGTATCAGAAAAGATATTTCGGTTTTTACAGCTGCTTTTGTAGGCTGTATGATTACATATATTACAACATCTCTGCAACTTGCCTTGGAGTATCCGGAAAGCGGAAATATTCTTGTTTCACTGTATAAATTTTTGGGTATCTTCGCCATAACTCAAATTCCCTTGGCTATAGTAGAAGGCATAGTAACGGTGGTTGTGTTTCAAGTAGTGGAAAAATACAACGGCACGCTTATAAACGGTTTACTCAACCCGAAAAGAGGAGATTAAAATGAAGTTTTGGAAAAAGAATTTAATATTGCTTGCTCTGGCGGTAATTATTTGTGCCGTTCCCTTGGTTTTAATCAACTCGGATTTTGCCGGAGCTGATTCTCAAGTACCGGAGCTTGTTGCCAAATTGAAACCCGGCTTCGAGCCTTGGGTAAAACCCATAGTGGAATTACCCGGTTCCGAAACGGAAGGACTGCTCTTTGCCCTGCAAGCCGCCGTGGGTACAGGTGTTTTGGGATTTATAATAGGTCGTATGACTGTCAAAAAGGGTGCGAAAGATGCTGAAAATTGACGTCATTGCCTACAACTCACCTTTGAGAAACGTTAAACCCTCTCAAAAGTTATTGGCCGGCTTCCTTCCTTTAATATTGTGCTTATGCTTGAATTCCTATTTCACCGGATTGTTCACGCTGACAGTGATGACTTACCTGTGTTTGGTGCAGGGTAAGGTTCGATTAAATCAATATGTCCGCTTGCTATGTGTTCCTGTGGGGTTTTTGATTTTGGGAACCATAACCATAATAGTTAATCAACATCCTTTAAACGAGCCACTGCTTCTTGGGTTTACCACAGAAACAAGCGCTTACGGAATCACCGCATCTTCATTAAATTTTGGTTCATTGTTGATTTTAAAGGCTCTTGCCTGTGTAAGTTGCGTTTATTTTATATCACTGAACACTCCCATGAATCAATTGCCGGCTTATTTTCGAAAGTTAAAATTTCCGAAATTTTTTATTACTTTAACAGAATTAATCTATCGCTTTATATTTGTAATTTTAGAGCAATCCCGAAAAATCAAAATCGCTCAGCAATCCCGTTTGGGATATGACGGTTTTAAAACCGGAATCAAGTCTTCCGGGCTCTTAATAGGAAGCGTTTTTTTAAAAACACAATCCCGTTGCGACAATATTTACAACGCCTTGCAGTCCCGGGGTTACGAGGGTGAAATTAAAACTCTTTCCAAGGAATACAAAAATTCACCCAAATTAATCATAACCACCGTGGTTGTCAGTTGTTTACTGTTGCTAATCAGGTATTGGGAGACTACAATTTAATGTATACCGATAATTGTGAAATAATTATGGAAACAAAGGGCTTGGGATATTGCTACGAAGGTCAGCAATATGCAGTCCAAAACATAAATTTAAAAATACCAAAAGGCAAAACCACCGCTGTTTTGGGCGGTAACGGAGCAGGAAAATCCACCCTGTTTTTAAACCTAAACGGTGTGTTAACGCCTACCTGCGGCGAAATATATTTCAATAACGAAAAGTTGAAACATAACAAAGCCACCGTTAATCGGCTACGCAGGTCGGTAGGTCTGGTTTTCCAAGACCCTAACGACCAACTTTTCTCCGCAAGCGTAGAGGACGACATAGCCTTCGGTGCCTTAAATATGGGCATAGATGAAGGCGAAATAAGACGACGCATTGCAACTGTGGCAAAACAGACAGGCATAAGCGAATTTCTGCATAAACCCACTCATGCCTTGAGTTTTGGTCAAAAAAAACGGGTAGCCATAGCCGGGGTGCTGATTATGCAACCGGAGGTTATTATTTTGGACGAACCCACCGCCGGGCTTGACCCAAGCGGTGCCGGCGAAATAATCAAGCTGATTATAAGCATACAGGAACAGACCGGCATGACGGTAATTTTCTCCACACACGATATGGATATTATACCGCTGTATTGCGATTTTGCTTACGTAATGCAAAAGGGAAACATAGTTTCAAGCGGTACACCGGCAGAATTAATAGAAAACCCTCAATTGTTAAGAAATTGCTCCCTAAGACTGCCGAGAATTGCCCATCTAATGGAGATTTTAAATCATAAAGACAGTATAAAACTCAACAAACTTCCTGCCACAATTTCGGCGGCAAGAGAAGCCATAAAGGGAATGTTGAAACCCTATGAACAATAAATTTACCGTAAAACACGGAAAAGAGTTGCGTTGCGGTTATACAACGGGAACCTGTGCGGCAGCGGCAGCGGTTTCGGCGGTGAAGAGCTTGTTAACCGGCCAAAAGTATGACCAAGTTTCACTACTTTTGCCCAACGGAGAAACACACAGCATTGCTGTAGCCGAAACTCTGACAAGCGAAGATACAGTGCGTTGTTGCGTTATAAAAGACGCAGGCGACGACCCTGACATTACCCACGGCATAAAAATTTACGCCCAAGCTAAACTTACCCAAGCCGGCATCACCCTAAAGGGCGGCGAGGGCATAGGAATTGTTACCGCAAAGGGCTTAAAAATCCCAATAGGCGAAGCTGCCATTAACCCGGTTCCACGTAAGCAGATAATACAGAACACAGAAACAATCTTACGAGACTTTGAATATTCCGGCGGTGTAGAAATAACCGTTTCTGCTCCGGAAGGCGTGGAAATCGCAAAACGTACTTTTAACCCTCGTCTGGGCATAGTCGGAGGCATTTCAATCTTGGGAACCACGGGCATAGTAGAGCCTATGAGCGAAAAAGCTCTGATTGATACCATAAAAATTCTGCTGGACAAACAATTCAGTCAAAACTGCGATTCAATAATTATTACACCCGGAAATTACGGCAAAGACTTTGCAAAAAACACACTTAACATAGATCTGGACAAAGCTGTAAAATTCAGCAATTTTCTTGGAGAAACCCTTGATTATATAAAATATTTGGGCTTTAAACGTGTGTTGCTTATCGCCCATGTGGGCAAGTTGGTAAAAGCCGCCGGCGGTATTATGAACACCCATTCTTCCGTAGCCGATTGTCGTATGGAAATAGTTGCGGCTCATGCCGGAATGTTGGGAGCCTCAGCGGAACAAATCACAGCCATTATGAACTGCACAACCACAGACGCTTTATTGGAGCTGTTGGAGGAAAGACCCATAGAAAATATCTGGGAAAGCATAGGAAAGAAAATTTCCTTTCATATAAATAACAGACTTGATAATATACCTGCCGAAATAGTAATGTTCGGCGGAAACGGAAAAATTCTTTATCATCACACAACCGTCTCTCATTAGGAGGAACAAAATGACAGGAACTTTTTACGGCATAGGTGTTGGCCCGGGCGACCCGGAGCTAATCACCTACAAAGCCGTAGCCACTATAAACCGTTGCAATATAATCGCCGTTCCCAAAAGCGGCTCATCCGAAAACGTTGCTTTAAACATAGCCAAGCAACACATAACAAACCAACAAATTGTAGAAATAGATATGCCCATGACCCGAGACGAAACCCTGCTAAACAACAGCCACGACACAGCGGCAGAAAAACTGGGCACTCTCTTGGAACAGGGCAACAACATAGCCTTTTTAACCCTGGGCGACCCCTCTGTTTACGCAAGCGTTATGTACATACACAAACGCCTTACGGATAAGGGCTACAACACAGCCATAATTCCCGGCATTACCTCATTTTGTGCGGCGGCGGCAAGCCTGAACACTTCCCTTTGCGAAAGGGAGCAATTGCTGCATATAATCCCGGCTTCATACGAGGATTTGGACTATGCACTGAATTTAAAAGGCAATAAAGTCCTGATGAAATCCGGAAAAAGCCTAGCGGCAGTGAAAAACAAACTATCAAAATACCCCAACAAAGTCTCCATGGTCACCTGTGCTTCCATGGAAAACGAAAGGGTTTTCAAATCCCTTGAAGAAATCGACGAAAACGCAGGTTATTTTTCCCTTATTATAGTGAAATAGAAAAACTTCCTTTCTTTTATAATAAAGTCTTTTTGAAAGGGGTTTGGGGAAGACTTTTTCTTCAGAAAAAGCTTTCCCCAAGGTCTTAGTCTTTTCAGCCACTCCCTATTATTTTTATTTATTTTTTGGGAGAGAATTTTATCAAGGTTTTCTCCCAAAGGTCGTTAAAAAAAGGAGCATATTCATGATATATTTTGTCGGTGCAGGACCCGGAGCGGTAGACCTGATCACGGTTCGAGGCAAAAATTTATTGGAAAAAGCCGACGTTGTAATTTACGCCGGCTCATTGGTCAATCCGGAACTGTTGAATTATTGCAAACCCGAATGTCTAACATACAATTCTGCCTCCATGACCTTGGAGGAAGTTATAGACGTAATGTTAAAAAATGACGGAGCCAACAAAACCATAATCCGCCTCCATACAGGAGACCCCTCGATTTACGGTGCTATCCGTGAACAAACAGATATACTGGATCAACATAAACTGCCTTACGAATGTGTGCCCGGGGTAAGCTCTTTCTTAGCCGCCGCCGCAAGCCTTAAAGCGGAATACACCCTGCCCAACGTAAGCCAAACGGTTATTCTTACCCGTATGGAAGGCCGCACTCCTGTACCGGAGGGTCAAGATATACGCTCTCTTGCTTCACACAACGCTACCATGATTATCTTCCTAAGTATGTCCATGCTGGACAAACTTTCCCAAGAACTTACGGCCGGTGGCTATTCGCCCGAAACCCCGGTAGGGATAGTCTACAAGGCAAGCTGGGCAGACGAAGAAATCATTCGCACAAATATAAAAAATATGGCACAAGACGCCGGCCACATTAAAAAAACCGCCCTTGTAACCGTTGGCGGATTTTTAGGCTCGGGGTACGACCGCTCCAAATTATATGATGCAACCTTTACCCACGAATTCCGAGAGGCAGTCCAAAAATGAAAATTGCCATAGTATCGTTTACAACCCAAGGTGCAGTAACCGTCAACAAAATAATGCACACCACAGACGATATTTTTTACACCTACAAAAAAGGCGAACAACCCTTACGGCTTTGGGTGGCCCAAATGTTTAAAGCTTGCAACGCAATAATATTTGTGGGTGCCGCCGGTATAGCCATAAGGCTTATTAAAGACTTCATAGAATCAAAAGAAAGTGACCCGGCCGTTATAGTGGTGGACGAATTAGGTAAATTCACCATACCTATTCTTTCAGGGCATTTGGGCGGTGCAAATGCACTTGCCATAAAAATTTCAGCCTGTATTAACGCTACGCCGGTCATCACCACCGCAACGGACTTAAACAAAAAATTTGCGGCCGACCTATGGGCAAAGGAAAATAACTGCCTTATAGACGATATTACCAAGGTAAAGCATATTTCTGCCGCTGTTTTGGAGGACGAACAAGTGGGATTTTACAGCGATTTTCCCATAGACGGCAAACTTCCGTCCGGCCTGGAACTTGCAGAGCATGGTGAATTGGGTATTTGTGTCTCCGCTGATGCTACAAAGAAGCCCTTCGGTATAACCATGAACATAATCCCCAAAATCGTAACCCTGGGCATAGGCTGCCGCAGAGATATTGATTTTCAAGTTTTCGAAACTGCCGTACTGGATATTCTGGCGAAAAGCAAAGTCTCCGTAAAATCAATTTCCGCAATTACTTCCATAGATTTAAAAAAGGACGAACGGTCTATTCTAACCTTCGCCGAAAAATACAACATTCCCTTCGTCACCTACTCGGCGGAGCGGTTAAACGCACTTTTGGGAAATTTCACAGCTTCGGAGTTTGTGAAAAATACCACCGGTGTGGATAATGTCTGCGAACGCAGTGCCCTGCTAAACAGCACCGGGCGACTGATTCTGGGCAAAACCACCCAAAACGGTGTAGCCGCAGCACTTGCTATGGGACAGTGGAGGTGCATATTTTGAATATAATCGTAGCCGGTTTGGACTATAAAATAGCGGATATAACCCGGCGTGAAGAAATGTCCTTCACAAAATCCGCCATGCAAGAAATATATACTAAATTATGCGAGAACCCCAATATTTTCGGCTCGGTTATAATTTCCACCTGCAACCGCACCGAAATTTATATTTCTTGCAGTGATGATAAACAACTTAATCCTTTCGAAATTTTGGGCTACAATCTCCAACATTACCTCTACCGAAACGACGAAGCTATTAACCATCTTTGCCAACTTGCCTGCGGCATCAAATCCCAAATTTGGGGTGAAGACCAAATAATCACCCAGGTAAAGCAATCCATAGCCTTTGCCCGTGAATGCCGAGCAAGTGACAGCATTTTGGAAGTGCTGTTCCGTACCGCAATTACGGCGGCTAAAAAGGTAAAATCCCTTGTAGACATGAAAATCCCGGGTAACTCCATAGGACACAAAGCCCTTGAGGTCATAAAAAATCACAGCGAAACAATACAAGAAATTCTGGTTATAGGCAACGGCGAAATCGGCCGCTTGGTGTCTACCTTGCTTTTAGGCGCCGGCTACCGAGTAACTGTAACCTTACGCCACTACAAACACGGACAAAACTTTGTACCCATCGGTGCAAATACCATAGATTATACCCACCGCTACCAATGTATGCAAAATTGCCACTGTGTAGTAAGCGCAACCCTAAGCCCTCACCACACCGTTGAGCGTGGCGAACTTGAAAAATTACCGCATCACCCCAAACTTTTCATAGACCTTGCCGTACCCCGAGACATTGCCCCGGAAGTGGCTGAAATGAACGGTGTAACCTGCTTTAACGTGGATAATATCTGTAAACAGGAAATAGAAAACAACCACAAGCAACAGCTTGTTAAAATAGACGCTATAATAGAAAAAAATATTCAAGACTTTCATAAATGGGTTTCATACAGAAATAATTTAACCGTGCCCAAGGTCAGCCCGAAAGAGGCCCGGGTTATGGCATATTAATGCTTAATCCTCTGGATATATTTATGAATAACAAATATTAAAGTCTTTTTGAAGGGAGTTTCCCTTAAGGTCTTCTTAATCTTTAACAAGAAAGGACTTCACATGAAAATTTACGTGGTAGGAATAGGCCCCGGAGACCCCATGTTTTTAACTCCTCAAGCTAGGCAAGCCATAGCTGACAGTGAGGTCATCGTTGGGTATAAATTATATATAGATTTATTGGGCGATTTAAGCGACGGCAAGGAACTTGTTGCTTCGTCCATGAAACGAGAAACGGAACGCTGTAAAATCGCCGTGGAAACAGCTTTGAAAGGTAAAACCGTTGCCGTTGTTTGCAGCGGAGACGCCGGAGTATACGGCATGGCAGGCTTGGTTTTGGAAATTGCAGAGCCACATCCGGATTTAGACATAGAAATAATTCCCGGGGTTACTGCTGCCATCAGTGCCGCCGCAGTCTTAGGCTCACCCTTAACCAACGATTTTGCGGTGGTATCCCTAAGCGACTTGCTTACACCTTGGGAAGTCATAGAAAAACGCCTTTCAAGTGCAAGCGCCGGCGATTTTGTAACCTGTCTGTACAACCCCGGCAGCAAAACTCGCACAGATTACCTGTCCCGAGCCTGTGAAATTATCCTGCAACACAAACCGGCAGAAACAGCCTGCGGCTTGGTTCAAAACATAGGCAGAGAAGGCGAATCCTCAAAAATCTGCACTTTGGCAGAACTGCAAAACTTCCCGGTGGATATGTTCACCCTTGTAATCATAGGCAACAGCCAAACCAAAGTCATCAACAACAGGCTTGTAACCCAACGGGGTTATAAAAATGTGTAATATATTGATTTTTGGCGGTACTTATGAGGGCAGACAGCTCTGCGAATATCTTTCCGAGAAAAATATTAAGCACAGCGTTTGCATAGCCACAGAGTACGGCAAACAGTTGTTAAACAGCACAAATTCACAAATTTTCGTGGGCAGACTAAACCGAGACGAAATGAAAGATTTCATCACCCACGGGAATTTTACCTTAATAATCGACGCAACACACCCATACGCAACTGAAGTTACCCAAAACATTAAGTGGGCTTGTGAAAATTTAAACATACAATATATAAGACTGCTTAGAGAATCTCAAAATTACGACAATGTTTTAACCTTTCCAACAGTGGAAACAACTGTGGATTATCTTAACACAACCCAAGGCAATGTTTTACTGACTACAGGCAGTAAGGATTTACCCTTGTTCACTAAGGTCAACGGCTTTGAAAACCGTCTTTTCCCCAGAATTTTACCAACCCCGGAAGTCTTACAATCCTGCGTGGAACTGGGCTACATGGGTAAAAATATTATCTGTATGCAAGGCCCTTTTTCCCACGAACTAAACCTTTCATTATTAAAGCAATTTAATTGCGGCTTTTTGGTGACCAAAGACACAGGAGAAGCCGGCGGTTTGGAAGCAAAAATTTCCGCCGCAAAAGAGGCCGGTGCCCAAGTTCTGCTTATTCAAAGGCCTACAAAGGAAAGCGGCTACACCTTCCGCCAAGTTACCGAGCTTATACAATCCCGTACAGAGCAAAAACACGATTTTTTTCCCTTGTTTGTTTCCGTTAGAGAAGAAACCGTCTTGGTTGTGGGCGGCGGAGAAATTGCCCAAAGGCGAATTTTTACCCTGCTTAAATTTGCTTGCAAAATTAGGGTTGTGGCACCTAAAGTAACGGTTAAAATCCGTGATTTGGCTGACCGTGGCTTGATTGAATTAATCAACGAAGCCTATACAACCAAACACCTTGACGGAGCCTTCATGGCAATAGCCGCCACGGACAATCGAGAGATAAACCGTCAAATCGGTATTCAATCCAAAGAAAAAGGCTTGTGGGTTAGCGTTGCGGACTGCAAAGAGGAATGTAATTTTTATTTTCCCGGCGTAATTACTCATGACCGCACGGTTATGGGGCTTACAAGCGGCGGTGAAAAAACCAAGGAGTTAAAGGCCTTTATTCAAAAGCTAAAGGAGGTTTTGGAGTGAAAATAACAGTTGGAAGCCGAGAAAGCAAATTGGCTGTGGTACAGTCCGAATTGGTAATTGACGCCATAATTCGCTCCAACCCCGGCATAGAGGTTGAATTGCTTACAATGAAAACCACCGGCGACATTATTCTTGACCGCACCTTGGATAAAATCGGCGGCAAGGGGCTGTTCGTTAAAGAACTGGAACAGGCCCTTTTGGATCAGCGTGTGGATTTGGTGGTACATAGCTATAAAGACGTACCCATGTTGGTCAACCCTGTTATTCCCATAACAGCTGTATCGCTGCGGGAAGACCCTCGGGACGTTTTAATACTTCCATTAGGCAAAACGGAACTTGACCCTGAAAAACCCATAGGTTGCTCCAGCCAACGGAGAACCCTACAATTAAAAGAACTCTACCCCGGCGCTTACATACAACCCGTTCGTGGTAATGTTCAAACCCGGCTGAAAAAACTTGACAGCGGCGAATATTCCGCCTTGGTACTAGCCTACGCCGGTATTAAACGCCTTAATCTGGAACACCGAATCAGCAGAGTTTTCGAAACCAACGAAATGATACCTGCCGCCTGTCAAGGCATACTGGCAATTCAAACAAGAAGCGACTTCGATACAAGAATCCTTGCAGCTTTCCATTCCCTAGAAACCGAAATAATAGCAAATTGCGAACGCAGCTTCGTCAGAACCCTAAACGGCGGTTGCTCCGCCCCGGTAGCGGCATATGCGGAAATTATCAACGGAAAAATGAGCCTAACCGGTTACTTTATGAATGAAAAGGGTCTAATCTTCAAAAATAATATAGTCGGTTCTGTAGACGACGGCGAAATGTTGGGTAAGGAATTGGCACAATCTATGATTATTGATAAATAAGTTTTTATTATATAGTTTTCCACAAGGTTTTATTTTTTTAGTAAGACAACTCGCCTGGAAGGAGTAAATTATGTACGAGCAAAAAGGAACTGTCTATCTGGTGGGTGCAGGCCCGGGCGACCCTAAACTGTTAACATTAAAAGCAACAGAACTGCTGCAAATTGCCGAAGTTATAGTCTACGACCGGCTAATAGGCCATGGCGTGCTTAATTTTTGCAACCCCAAAGCCGAATACATCGACGTGGGCAAAAATTCCGGCAACCACCCGGTACCCCAAAACGAAATCAACAAAATCCTGCTGAACAAAGCCTTGGAAAACAAAATCGTGGTGAGGCTGAAAGGCGGCGACTCCTTCCTTTTCGGCAGAGGCGGCGAGGAACTGGAACTGCTTGCGGAACACGGCGTTCCCTTCCAAGTAATCCCCGGGGTAACCTCCGCCATAGCCGCTCCGGCCTATGCCGGCATACCCGTAACCCACCGCAAATTTTGTTCTTCTCTCCATATAATCACCGGCCACACAAAAACCGATTCGGCCCTAGATTACGCCGCTCCGGCACAACTGGGCGGAACCTTGGTTTTCATGATGTCCGTAGCAAAAATAGGCGAAATATCACGTGGGCTGGTTGCTTCCGGCATGAGCCCGGAAACCCACTGTGCCTTGGTGGAAAACGGCACACACAGCAACCAACGCTCCTTTTTGGCAACCCTGCAAACCGCAGAGCAAACAGCGGCTGAAAACAACGTTACCTCTCCGGCCGTTTTCGTGGTGGGCGAGGTTTGCACATATATGACCGACTTTAACTGGTTCGAAACCCTACCGCTGAAAGGCGCAAAAGTCCTGGTGACACGACCGAAAACCGTTGCCGGCAAACTTTCTGCGGAACTGAATGCTTTGGGCGCAAACGCCGTAGAATATCCCTGTATTAAAACCGTTTCCATGCCCTTCCGAGCCAAACTTGAGGACTACAACGTAATTACTTTCACCAGTGCCGTAGGAGTAAATATTTTCTTCGATTGGCTCTATGCGCAAGGTATGGACGGCAGAAGTTTGTACAACAAAAAAATAGCCGCCATAGGCTCCGAAACCGCAAAAGCCGTCAAACAATACGGCATCAACCCGGACATAGTCCCCGAAACTTACGACTGCATTCATCTGGGCGAACTGCTAAAGGACGAAAACAACATAGGGCTTTTCAGAGCAAAAAACGGCTCTCAAGAACTGGTGGCTATTTTGGAAAAACACAACCGAAACTTCACCGATATTCCGGTTTACGAAACTCAATATATAAAAAATCCCGAGCTTACGCTTACCGACTATGACTACGTTACATTTACCAGTGCAAGCTGTGTAACAGGGTTTGTTAATTCCGTGGGTGACCGGGATTTCAGCGGACTGCCGGCAATCTGTATAGGCAAACAAACAGCCGCAGAGGCCGAAAAGTACGGCTTTAAGACCCATATTTCAGACAGGGCTACCATTACAAGCCTTAGGGACAAACTTGTGGAGGTGCATAAAAATGGTGCATAGACCACGCAGGCTACGCCAAAACGGCTTAATTAGGGACCTAAGCCGTGAAACCCGAATATCTTCCGATTCCCTAATCCTTCCTGTATTTATTAAGGAAGGAACTAATATCAAGAAAGAAATTCGCTCCCTAAACGGGCATTTTCACTACAGCCCTGACAGGTTAGAAGAAGCCATAGAACACGGTCTAACCGCCGGGGTGAAAAAATTTCTCCTGTTCGGTTTGCCGTCTGAAAAAGATGAAAGCGGCAGCGGTGCTTACGCCTCGGAGGGCGTTGTTCAACAGGGTTTGCAAAAAATCAAGCAAAAATACAAAGACCAAGTTCTGCTGATTACCGACGTTTGTATGTGCGAATACACATCCCATGGTCATTGCGGTATCCTTGACGGCACAAGCGTAGACAACGACAGAACCCTTAATTTCCTAGCTAAAACAGCTCTTTCCCATGCACAGGCAGGAGCCGATATAGTGGCACCGTCTGATATGATGGACGGCCGTGTTACGGCTATTCGCAATATGCTGGACGACCATAAATTTAAGCATATACCCATAATGTCCTATGCGGTTAAATATGCCTCAGGTTTTTACGGCCCTTTCAGAGAAGCCGCAGAATCAGCCCCTGAATTCGGCGACCGCAAGGGCTATCAAATGGATTATCACAACAAAAAAGAAGCCGTAAAAGAGGCTCTTTTGGATGTGGAACAGGGAGCTGATTTAATTATAGTAAAGCCGGCCCTGGCTTATCTGGACATAATCCAAAGCGTTTCCCAACAGGTTAACATTCCCGTGGCGGCTTACAGTGTAAGCGGAGAATACGCCATGTATAAGGCAGCGGCACAAATGGGGCTTATAGACGCTTATTCGGTGCTTTGCGAAATGTCCGTTGCCATGTTCCGTGCCGGGGCACAAATTTTAATAACCTATGCGGCTTGTGAACTTGCAAAGGCTATCAAAAAAGGAGATATAGGCTAATGACAAAATCCGCTGAACTGTTTGAAAGGGCTAAAAAGGTCATTCCCGGCGGAGTAAACAGCCCTGTTAGGGCGTTTAACGCCGTGGGCGGCGAACCTCGTTTTATTAAATCCGCCAAAGGCTCTAAAATTTTTGATGAGGACGGCAATTCCTATTTGGATTTTGTAGCCGCTTGGGGCCCTATGATTTTGGGTCATGCCTACGAACCGGTAAACGAAGCCGTAACCAAGGCCGTAACCGACGGGCTGTGCTTCGGTACAGCAACCAAGCTTGAGGTTACCATGGCAGAACTTATGGTTGAAATGGTTAAACCTCTTGAAACCGTCCGCATGGTAAACAGCGGCACAGAGGCTGTAATAAGTGCCGTTCGTTTGGCCAGGGGTTACACCGGCAGGGATAAAATCATCAAATTCGAAGGTTGCTATCACGGTCACGGAGACTCCATGCTGGTGAAGGCCGGTTCAGGGCTGTTGACCCATGGAACCCCGGACAGTGCCGGTGTACCGGCGGCCGTGGCTAACGATACCCTTATTGCACAATACAACCGGTTGGAAAGCGTAGACCGGCTTTTCCAAGAAAATCCCGGCAAAATAGCCGCCGTAATTATAGAGCCGGTAGCGGCAAATATGGGCGTAGTTTTACCCAAAGACGGCTTTTTGGCTGAATTAAAAGCCCTCTGTCATAAAAATAACGCCCTGTTGATTTTCGACGAAGTAATCACCGGGTTCAGATTGGCAAAAGGCGGAGCCCAAGAATATTTCGGCGTGGAGGCTGATATAGTCACCTACGGAAAAATCATAGGCGGCGGCTTACCCATAGGAGCATACGGCGGTAAAAAAGAAATCATGAAAAGTATTTCACCCCTTGGCCCGGTTTATCAAGCCGGTACATTATCCGGCAATCCCATTTGCATGACAGCCGGCATAGCTACCCTAACCGAATTAAACAACCGCCCGGAAATCTACGAACATATCAACGGTCTTGGTGCTTATCTGGCTGAAAATCTGCGTAAACATACAAAAAACACCGTAAATCAAATAGGATCGCTGTGCTGTATGTTCTGCACAGAGCAACCGGTTACGGACTATACCTCCGCCAAAACCTCTGACACAAAAAAATACGCCGACTTTTTCAACTTCCTTTTAAATAAAGGAATCTACATGGCACCGGCTCAATTCGAGGCCATGTTTATAGGTTTGGCGCATACCAAAGAAGATATGGATTTTTTCACAGAAACCTGTGTTGACACGCTTTAGTACGCTAATTTTAATTTTATGTTCGGCTTTTTTGGAAAGAGGGAGTTTATGACTGATTCCGGTTTTTATCTACTATGATAAACGGAATTGGTTTTCTCCTCAAGGTTTTAATCTTTATTATTATCTCATACAAAGGAGTAATAACCATGCAGGGTATACTTATTTTGGCTCACGGAAGCAGAGCGGAACACACCAAAAAAACTCTTGAAACCATAGTAAAACCCGTAAGCGAAAAATTGTCCGACAAATTAATCCAAACCGCCTTTATGCAGTTTGACGACATGAACATAGAAAGCGGCTTAACCGCACTTATGGAAAAAGGTGCAACCGAAATCAAAATCATACCCTACTTTTTGTTTGACGGCGTGCATATCCATGAGGATATTCCCAACGAGGTAGCCGACTTTACACAAAAACACCCCGGCGTTACGGTTACTCTTGGTTCAACCCTGGGCACAGACAGCCGTTTGAGCGATATTTTAGTAGACAGAATACTTTCATGAGTAAGAGAATTTATGTAGTGGGCGCCGGGGTTGGCAGTGAAAATCTGCTGACCCAACAGGCACGAACAATAATTGAAAACTCAGCTCTTGTTCTGGCGAACCCGAGACTTTACCAAGACTTGGGGCACCTTAACAAAAACACTGTATCCGTGGAAGTAAACGACCTTCAACAAGCCGTAAACTCGGCAACCGAGGACAGCATTTGCATTTTAGCGTCGGGAGATGTGGGCTTTTACAGCATTTCAAAACGCCTGAAGAAACTCTTTCCGGAAGCTGAAATGATAAACGGCATAGGCAGTTTGCAATATTTTGCGGCTAAGTTGGGCATTGCTTACGATGATTTAAAAATAGTCAGCCTACACGGCAGGGATATTTCTGTAATACCTTTCGTGTGTTACAACAAGCGGGTTTTTGCCTTAACCGGCGGTAAATATACCGTGCCGGCAATAATTTCGCAGCTTGTGGAATGCGGTTTAGGTAGGGTTGAGCTTTATATAGGAGAAAACCTCTCCGGGCCGGACGAAAAGATCACCAAAGGCAGCCCGGAAGAACTGCAAAACCGTGAGTTTTCTAAACTTTCCGTAATGGTTATCATCAACGAAAACAGCGTTAATCCTTTTATGGGCATAAGGGACGAAGCCTTTATCCGTGGCAAAGTTCCTATGACCAAGGAGGACATACGCAGTTTAAGCATAGTAAAACTGGATATTCAGCCCGGGGATACGGTTTATGATATAGGCGCCGGTACCGGTTCCGTAGCCGTAGAGGCCGCTCGCAAGGCATTTGAAGGCACGGTTTACGGCATAGAACACAACGTCCAAGCCGTGGAATTAATCAATCAAAACCGCATAAAACACGGGGCTTACAATTTGCAGGTAATTCACGGCTCCGCACCGGAGGCTTTGGAGGAATTGCCAACGCCTGATAAGGCTTTTATAGGCGGCACTCAAGGCAATATGTTAAACATAATCCGCCTGTTAAAAACAAAGAACCCCGACGTAAAAATCGTTATAAATGCTGTTACCCTCGAAACTTTAAACTCGGCTTTATCTTGCTTAAAAGACTGCGGTTTCGACACGGAAGTTTCCTGTATAAACGCCGCAGTTTCCGAAAAGTTGGGTAAATACACCATGCTCAAGGCTCAAAATCCCGTTTATATTATAACCGGAGAAGTGTCTCATGATTAATACAAGCATACCAAGAATAATGATAGTGGGAACAGGAAGCGGTTGCGGCAAAACCACCGTTACCTGTGCCTTGCTTAAAGTTTTAAGCAATATGTCCCTGCGTATTTCTTCCTTTAAATGCGGCCCGGATTACATAGACCCCATGTTTCATTCAAAGGTTCTGGGCACTCATTCCCGTAATCTGGATTTATTTATGTGCGGCGAAGAAACGGTGAAGTATCTACTTTACAAAAATGCCGCTCATACTGAAATTTCCGTAATCGAAGGGGTTATGGGTATGTACGACGGTGCCGGCAGCACGTCGGATTATTCATCAAATCACCTTGCTTTGGTAACGAATACTCCGCAAATTTTGGTGGTTAACGGCAGAGGTAAAAGCCTTTCACTGGTAGCAGAAATTTCCGGCTTTTTGAACTTTGAGAATAACAATATAAAAGGCGTGATTATCAACAATGTGGGCAAATCTATGTTTGAATTTTTCAAACCCATGATAGAATCACGCCTTCCGGTAAGGGTTTTGGGCTATCTTGAAAACAATAAAGAATGTTCCGTGGAAAGCCGGCATTTGGGTCTTGTTACAGCAGACGAAATAAGCGACCTTAACAAAAAGCTGGACAAACTTGCCGCATCCGCCAAGGATACGCTTGATATACAAGGTATTTTAAGCTTGGCAAAGGAACATTCCTCGTACACATGCCGAGAAATTAAAATTTCACAGAGACGTAAAAACATAAAAATCGCTGTGGCAAAGGACTTGGCTTTCTGCTTTTATTATCAAGACAACATGGACTTGTTAACCCAATTGGGTGCGGAAATCGAGTATTTTTCACCTATGAATGACACCCAACTTCCCAAAGGCACCGGCGGAATAATCTTGGGCGGCGGTTATCCGGAGGAACACACAAAAATCCTAAGCGAAAATACAGCCATGTATGAGTCTTTAAGAAAAGCATACGCCGCCGGCATACCCATTTTGGCGGAATGCGGCGGATTTATGTATCTGGGAAAAAGCATAACCGACAAACATGGGGATACGTACCCAATGGTTGGTCTGAAAGACATACATTTTCGTCTGACAAACAAATTAGCACCTTTCGGCTATGTAAGCCTTAGAGCTTTGAAGGATAATCTGCTATGTAAAAAAGGCGAAGAAATCAAGGGTCACGACTTTCATTACAGCCAATGCGACGATAACGGCGACTCCTTCACCGTAACAAAACAAAGCGGCAAATCATGGACGGCTATCCACACGAACCAAAAACTCTGGTGCGGATACACTCATTTGCATTTTTGGAGCAACGTTAGTTTTGCCGAAAATTTTATAGATAATTGTGCGGAGGTTGAATAATGGCAAAATCAATAATGGTACAGGGCACAACCTCAAACGCAGGAAAAAGCCTGATTACGGCCGGGCTTTGCAGAATATTCAAACAGGACGGCATGAGGGTAGCACCCTTTAAGTCCCAAAACATGGCTTTAAATTCCTTTATTACAGACGACGGTCTGGAGATGGGTAGGGCGCAGGTAGTCCAAGCGGAGGCCGCCGGAATTGCTCCCGACGTGCGAATGAATCCCATTTTGCTTAAACCTACGGGCGACACAGGCTCACAGGTCATAGTAATGGGAGAGGTTCTGGGCAACAAAACCGCCACCGAGTATTACGCCTTCAAACAACAGCTGGTTCCCTACATAATGAAGGCTTACAACAGCCTTGCCGCCGAAAATGACGTAATAGTTATAGAAGGCGCCGGCAGTCCCGTTGAAATAAACCTAAAACACAACGATTTCGTGAATATGGGCATGGCAAAACTTGCGGATTCGCCTGTGTTTATCGTTGCGGATATAGACCGGGGCGGTGTTTTTGCTTCCTTGGTGGGCACAATGCAGCTTTTGGAACCGGAGGAGCGTGCCCGGGTAAAGGGCGTTATCATAAACAAATTCCGGGGTGATATTTCCATTCTTCAACCGGGCATAGAGAAGCTTGAGGAAATAATTCATGTGCCGGTTTTGGGCGTGGTTCCCTATGTTTCCTTGGATATAGACGATGAGGACAGCCTAACCGAGAAATTCCACACCCAAAGCACCGATGAGGCAATAGACATAGCGGTGATTAAGCTACCTAAAATTTCCAACTTTACCGATTTTAACGCCTTGGAATACATGAACGGTGTTTCCCTACGTTACGTTGACAGTCCGGCAAAGTTAAAAAATCCCGACTTAATCATAATCCCCGGTACAAAAAACACCATGTCGGACCTGAAATGGCTGAGAGAAACAGGCCTGGACACCATGATAATGAAACACGCAAACCACAACAAACCTATTTTCGGCATTTGCGGAGGTTATCAAATTCTTGGGCAAAATATCTCGGACCCGGACAATGCAGAACACGGCGGAGAAATGCGTGGCTTGGGCTTGTTATCCCACAGCACGGTTTTCCGCACAGAGAAAACCCGGGCCAGAGTTACCGGCAATCTGGATGACCTAAGCGGTATATTTGCGGAACTTAGCGGTTTGGAGTACGATGGCTACGAAATTCACATGGGTGTATCCCAAGAGAAAGCAGTTATGGTTAACAACAACAATACCTACGGCACCTACATACACGGCATTTTCGACAAAGAGGCCATAGCAAAAACCATAATTACCGCCCTTTTCAAAGACAAGGGCATAGACCCCACCGAAATAAAAGCCTTTGATATGCAGGCTCATAAAAACAAACAATACGATATTTTGGCTGATACATTGAGAAATTCTCTGAATATGAAAAAAATATATGAAATGATAAAATAGCCGTATTTTTAGGGGTTCCTTCCGGATACCCCAACGCCGAACTCTGAAAGGCAGAATTATGAAAATCGAAAATATTGCACCAAAAGATATAGAAATCAGAAGTTTTGAAATGATTACCGAAATTCTGGGCAACAGAAAATTAGACCCCAAAACCGAAAGCATAGTAAAACGCTGCATACATACCTCTGCGGATTTTGACTATGCGGACAACCTTTATTTTTCGCCGGATTCCGTGGATATTATGGCGGATGCCCTACGCAAGGGTTATGATATAGTCACGGACACCCAAATGGCTAAGGCCGGCGTAGACAAAACTCGTCTCGGTGCCTTTGGCGGTCAAGTACACTGTTTTATAGGCGATGAGGACGTTAAGGCACAGTCGGCGGAACGTGGCGTAACCCGTGCCATTATCAGCATGGAGAAGGCGGCGAAGTTGGAAAAGCCCTTTATTCTTGCCATTGGTAATGCTCCCACGGCATTGCTGGCGGCTTATGACCTTATCAACAAGGGCAGAATGAATCCGGTTGGCATAATCGGTGTTCCTGTGGGCTTTGTAAACGTAGTTTATTCCAAAGAAAAGATTATGGAATTAACCACTCCCTGCATAGTTGCAAAGGGTCGCAAGGGTGGCAGCAATATTGCGGCGGCCATATGCAATGCCTTATTGAGAATTGCGGAGGAAAATCAATGAACCTGCAACAGGCCCTTGAACATATAAAACCCATCTGCACCGATTCCGTGAAACTTTCTCAGGATAAATGGAATAACGTTGCCAAGCCCTTATACAGCTTGGGTAAACAGGAAACGCTTATTAATCAACTGGCCGGTATTTACCGTTCAACCGATTTTAACCTTGACAAATGCACCGTTGCCATAATGTGTGCGGATAATGGGGTTGTGGCACAAAAGGTAACCCAAACCGACAGTGTGGTAACCGCCGTTGTTGCGGAAAGCATGAGCAAGGGCACTTCGCCGGTTTGCATTATGGCCAATACTGTTAACACAGACATTTTACCCATAGATATAGGCATCGCAAGACCCATGAATATTCCCGGGCTTCTTGACCGCAAAATTATGCTTGGCACAAAGGACATTTCCCAAGGGCCTGCCATGACTCGGGAACAGGCAACACAAGCCATAGAAGTAGGCATAGAAACAGCCGTTAATTTAAAAAACCAAGGATGCAAAATAATAGCCACCGGCGAAATGGGCATTGGAAATACCACCACTTCGGCGGCAATGGCGGCGGTGCTGTTGGGGCAAAGCGTGGAGGTAGTGACCGGCCTGGGTGCCGGGCTTGACCAAAGCGGCTACAGTCAAAAGGTAAAGATAGTTCAACAGGCTATTGGTGTAAACAATCCCGACCCCAACGACCCCTTGGACGTTCTGGCGAAAGTGGGCGGTCTTGACATAGCCGGCATAGTAGGCCTGTTTTTAGGCGGAGCGGCGGTAGGCTTGCCGGTAATTATAGACGGAGTGATTTCCTCGATCGCCGCCCTGACAGCCTGCCGTATTTCTCCTACATCCAAAGAATATATGTTGGCTTCTCATATCTCCGCCGAGCCGGCCGCTATGCTTATCCTTAAAGAACTGGAACTTATGCCCTTTTTGGACTGCAATATGCGTCTGGGTGAAGGAACCGGGGCTGTGGCTGCTTTGGGAGTGCTTAAAATGGCGGTAAACGTATATAATCTGGCGGCAACTTTTGCGGATATAGATATTAGCAAATATCAGGATTTTACGTAAGTCACACTAATTCCATATTTAATGAAGGATAAAAATTTGCAAATTCTCCTTGAATCTTTGTCTAACTTGCAAATTATTGTCTACTGTTTTAAATGGAATAAGTATCACATGACGAATAATCATTCGAAAACTTTATAAATCGCAACAGGATTTTTTGAAACAGTAAGCCATCAAGGTTTTCGGAAAGGAGATTCGGTAAATACCCAACCGGCATTTACCAAAGGGAAAACGCCGAGTTTTCCCTTGTTTTTTTAATATGGACATAGCAGCAGCACTTTTTATAGGCTTTTTCTTGGACTTAATCATAGGCGACCCGTATAATCCCCTGCATCCCATACGTTTAATAGGGTTGCTGATAATGAACGGAGAAAAATCAGTACGAAAAATATTCCCAAAGAGCAAGCCGGGAGAACTGATAGGCGGCGGTTTGCTCAGTTTATCGGTAATCGGCCTAAGCTTTGCTCTGCCATACTTTTTGCTTGCATGGTTGGGCACAGTGAATTTGTATTTGAAGATTGGTGTTGAAGCCCTGCTTTGCTGGCAGGTTTTAGCCGCAAAATGCCTAAAAACCGAAAGTATGGCGGTATACAAACAATTCCCCGACATTAATTCCGCAAGATATTATCTTTCACGAATAGTGGGACGTGACACCAAAAGCCTAGACGAAAAGGGCATAATTAAAGCCACTGTGGAGACCGTTGCGGAAAACACCACAGACGGAGTTATTGCTCCCATAATTTTCATGGCTATAGGCGGTGCGCCACTGGGATTGCTGTACAAGGCTGTAAACACCTTGGATTCCATGATAGGCTACAAAAACGAAAAATACCTATATTTTGGACGTGTAGGCGCAAGGCTGGACGACTTGGCGAACTTTATTCCGGCTATTTTTTCTGCCTATATGATGATGATTTCTGCCTTGTTTTTAGGGCTGGATTTCAAAAATGCAGTGAAAATATACCGTAGGGACAGATATAATCACGCAAGCCCCAACAGTGCCAAAACCGAATCGGTCTGTGCCGGAGCATTGAACATCTGCCTTGCCGGAGACGCTGTTTACTTTGGTAAGATTGTTAAAAAACCTACTATCGGTGACGACAACAGACCCATCAAAGCCGACGATATACGCACGGTGAACAAACTCATGTATCTTTCCGCAACTTTGGCGGTTTTACTATGTCTGACAATTAGAATTCTGGGGGTATGTTTTCTTTGGAACTGAAACACGGCGGCGATATTTATTCACAGGAAAATAAAAATATGCTTGATTTCTCGGCGAACATCAACCCTCTGGGTCTGCCCCAGGCCGTAAAACAAGCTATTACAGACAACATACATACCTACTCCGATTACCCCGATCCCTTATGCAGAGAATTACGCCGGGCTATTGCGGAAAAAGAAAAAATCCACTCCCAACAAATCGTCTGTGGGAACGGAGCGGCGGATATTATTTTCAGAACCGTCCTTGCCTTAAAGCCCAAAAAGGCGCTTATTATAGAGCCTACCTTTTCGGAATATGCCGAGGCCTTAAATCTTGTGGATTGCCAAATTTCCTCTTACCTATTGAAGGAAGCCCAAGGGTTTGAGCTAACGGAAGACATTCTTTCAACCGATCTAACCGGGACGAATATTATTTTCTGTTGCAGTCCCAATAATCCCACCGGCATACCCATAAAAAAAGAAATTCTGCTGAAGCTTGCGGAAATCTGCAAGGTAAACGGCATTATTCTTGCCATAGACGAATGCTTTAACGATTTTCTCGATGACCCGGAAAAGTATTCTATGGTAGACCGGATAAACGAATTTCCCAACATGATCATTTTCAAGGCCTTTACCAAATTTTACGCCATGGCAGGCATAAGATTGGGTTACGGAATTTGCTCGGATTTAAGCCTGACAGATAGAATCAACTCCACTCTCCAACCCTGGAGCGTTTCAACGGTAGCGTCCAAATGCGGTGTTGCGGCGTTGAAAGACAGTAACTATGCCCACCGCACCAAAAAAATCATAACCGAAAACAGAGAGTTTTTAAAAGCCCAACTAAACAATCTGGGACTAACGGTTTACGACTCCCAAGCCAACTATATTTTCTTCCGCACAGAAATTCCCGATTTGGACTTACGCTTAAAACAGGAAAATATTCTTATTCGACCATGCAAAAATTTTATGACCTTAGACGACCGTTACTACAGAATTGCCGTTAAAAGTAAAAAAGACAACGAAACCTTGATAAATGCACTGAAAAAAATAATAAACTAAAAAAGGCCACTCTTATGTCAATCAATTTATTTGTCATAAGGCTGTGGTCTTTTTTTTCGTTTACTTATGTAAAACAATCGACTTGACGATATAAATACATATAGAAAAATTTGGATTACAACTGTTACTGTTAAATTGAGGTGGTCGGAATGTTTTTTCCTATTAAGGGTATGAATAATTTTTACTATTCAAGCATGGGCTTGTCCAAGAAACCCATAATGAAGGTCGACAACTCACAAAAAAAGATAAACTACTTGTCTCAATGTCCGGAAACATCCGAAAACGAAGAAAGACAAAAAATTATAAGCAGAATATTGGAAAAACTTGCACGGGGTGAGACGCTTACGGCTGCCGAGCTTGATTTTCTCAAAAAATACGCTCCCGAATTATACGCAAAAGCAGTAGCAATAGCAGAAGAACGCCAAGAATTGGAGCAAAGGCTGCGCAGAGCCAAAACCAAAGGTGAAGTGGAAAGCATAAGATCGGAGAAAATTACGTCTCTTGTTACCCAAATGAAACTAGACCCCGAATTTGCAGGAATGAGGCTGAAAGCTATGGCGGAGGTTTTCGATAAGGAAGGCAATAATAAAAAAGATGATGAACAAAAAGGCCGGGTTCACAAGGTTTGATTTTTGGCAAGAGGGTAGAGGGATAAAACCTTTTTTATGGCTGAAAAAGGTTTTATCCCTCAGTATTTTGGCGTATATTTTTACGGAAAGGTCACCCTTCCGAACTCTACCTTTTTGCTTTCTATGTACCTTAAAAGCGGATAGGGATTAATCCAAAACTCCCGGGCCAATTCTGTGTTTGGCGAAATCCCCACATGAAGATGCACCGGGAATTTTCCTGAGGTGCCTTCCTGTTTGTCGTAGCCGGTATCGCCCATAAAGCCTATTACTTGCCCGGCGGATATTCTGTTTCCGGTGCTTAAATTATCCGCAAAGCTGTGCAAATGTGCATAGTAATAATAAGTGCCCGTGTCGGACACTATGCCTATGCGATAACCGCCCAGTTCGTTCCAGCCCATATCCTTTAAAACGCCGTCTGTCATGCTTACTATGGGTATGCGCCCTCGAATATTTTCCCTGTCTAAAATATCCGTGCCTTGATGAGGTCGGCTGCTGTCATAGTTTCGCTCGGCACCCCAGCTGTCTCCATACATATAACTGCCGGAAATATCCGAATCGTAGCCGGCCGGTATGGGGAAACATACCATATCCCTCATAATATCGGAAAACAGCTTGTAATAGGTATCGAAATCTTCTTTTCTGTAGGAGGAACGGATTTTTTCGTAGTTTATAATAAAATTCTGCTCCAATTCACCGGTGGTAGGGCTTGCGATTTTTTTCGGGAAAAATTCGTTTTCAAGGCAATAAACCGTCAACAACTCTATAAAATCCTTGCCGTATTTCCCGGAGAGTTCCTTTAATTCACCGATAATATTATGGGAGATTTGAAACCCGGCAACATTACTGACGGGAATATTAATACTTTTTCGGGAGAAAATAAAGTTGGTCACGAGAAACCACAAAAAACAAAAGGCCAAAACAGCGGCACCGATATTGATTATTTTCTTGTCAATACCCCGCAAATTTCTTCGCAGCCAAAAAAACAAAAGGTTACGTTTTGCATATCGTCGTCTTATCAACATAACAAAAACTCCCTGCCGGAGCATAAAAAGCTCTGATGGTTTTATACTATTCCATATTTAATGAAGGATAAAAATTTGCAAATTATCCTTAAATCTTTGTCTATATTGCAAATTTTTATCTACTGTTTGAAATGGAATTAGTATATACAATCATACTCTGGGCGTGGGCAGATTATTCATGGCAAAACGGTGATTTTTGCAACAAAAAGAACGTAAACTTAACCCCGGGGTAAAATTTACG
This sequence comes from uncultured Defluviitaleaceae bacterium, assembly GCA_964392115.1. Taxonomy (GTDB): domain Bacteria; phylum Bacillota; class Clostridia; order Lachnospirales; family WRBF01; genus CAYXWM01. The sequence continues at coordinate 34,817 of CAYMOU010000012.1, forward strand.
TTCCTGTATAGCTGTATAATTTAAAATTAAGATATAAGGTATTGCTTTGCTTCTTCAGGGAGTTCACTTAAAACGCAGTTCATGCTGATAATAAAGGAAATACCGTTTGATTCGGAAAGTTGTGTCAATTTGGGTAACAGCTTAACCAAGTCTTCGTTGTTAAAAGTTTTGATAAGCTTGGTGATACCGTCAACAAAGATTTCTTTAATGTCACCGTTTTGAGACAAAATGCCGCAAACGAAACCGATAAATTCTCTGTAGTTGGACAACGGAAAGCTACTGGTTTCCACAAATCTAATAGAATGCTTCAAATCATACATGTGTCTGTTGTCATTATCTATAAAGACAACATAACCGTCGGATGTTCCGGCAGCATCATTAGCCATTTGTATTAAGCGTTTGGTTTTT
>CAYMOU010000013.1:0-34010 GCA_964392115.1 uncultured Defluviitaleaceae bacterium
GGATCGAACCGATTATTCGGCGATAGGCAAAGGATAAACAGAAACTTGTTTTTTGCTGCGACCTTTGCGTTCGTATTTGACACGACCGTCAATAAGAGAGAAAAGGTTGTCGTTTGAGCCTCTGCCTACGTTCAATCCGGGATGAATTTTTGTACCACGTTGGGTGTAGAGGATGTTGCCGGCTTTGACGAATTGTCCGTCTGCACGTTTAACGCCTAAACGTTTGGATTCGGAGTCACGACCGTTTTTTGTGGAACCTACCCCTTTTTTGTGGGCAAAGAACTGGAGATTGATTCTTAACATACTGCACCTCCTTTTGTTAATCGTTAACGTTAATTATATTAATATGCCGCCCATACTCGGCTTTGATACCCAAAAGACCCAATTCAAGAGAATTTAACAGCAGTTGAGCGTCGGGTATATCCTCGCCGGATTTCAAGCCGTCTACGGTGAATCTTAAAAATCCGCCGTTTTCGTCAAAATCGCAGGAAAAAGGAGTGCCCGTAAAATGCTCAACGGAGTTTACGGTGTTTAAAGTCAGTATGGACACAGCCGAACAGACTATTTTATCACCGTGGTTCTTGGACTCAAACCCATAAATATGGCCGTTTATGTTTCGAAATATCTTAACCGTTATCATAATTACATATCAATTTTGTTGATAACCAATTTTGTGAAAGGTTGACGATGGCCTTTTTTCTTGTGGAAACCTTTTTTAGACTTATATTTGTAAATAATTACTTTTTTAGCCTTGCCGGTTTCAAGAACGGTAGCGGTTACTTTAGCACCGTTAACGTATGGTTGACCGATAGAATTATTACCTTCGTTAGAAACGAAAAGAACTGTTTCGAAAACATAACTTTCGTTGTCAGCCACGTTTAATTTTTCTACCTTAATTACGTCTCCTTCGGAAACTTTGTATTGTTTCCCGCCGGTTTCAATTATAGCGTACATGTGACACCTCCTCATATGGGAACTCGCCGATTACGGCACCTGAAATATTCAAGTTTTAAGGCCTGCCCGAGCGGTCAATTCAGATTATCATAAGTTTACTGCATTGTCAAGGGATAAACCTTATAATTTGGGTAGTTCGGGGTTTTATGGAAAGGGAACAATCTATGCGATAATAAGCTATTGCAGACAGAGATAACAAATACGCATAGCATAACCCAAGAACAATATTAACCGGGGTTTTATATTCGGCTTTTTTGGAAAGAGGGAGAAAACCTTTTTTCAACCTTTGAAAAAAGGTTTTCTCCCTCAAGGTCTTGATTTTTTTGCCCTTCACGAAAAAACCGCCACAAGGGCGGTTAGTTTCTTATTGTTTTTCGAAATCGGATTTGCCTACTCCACAAAGAGGGCAAACATAGTCTTCGGGAAGGTCTTCGAAGGAAGTTCCTTCAACATCGGGATCGTAAACATAACCGCAGATAGTGCAAACGTATTTGTCCATAATAACCTCCAAAAATAAGTAAACACGTTAATCATTCAGAACTTGCTACGTATTTACCTTGCTTTAGTTACAAATTCGTGAGTATCACAGGGAAAATTATTTCCAACATAGGAAATTTTAAACATCATCCCTAAATCCATTATAAACAAATCCATTTTTGCTGTCAACAGTTATCGGGATACCGTCCTGAATCAAGTCCACCACGTTGGCGTCACAGATGATAACCGGTATATCCAATGCTTCCGCTATGGTTTCGGTGTGGCTGCTGTCCAGTTTTTCCCAAGAGCCTACAACGATGGCAGAGGCTTTTTTAATGTAAGGCATCATGGCGTTGTTGGTAGTGGTAGTAACCAAAATATCGCCGCTTTTAAAGTATTTTTCGGCTTCTTCTATTACTTTAACCACGTTTGCGTAGCCTTGAACAGCTTTGTTGCCTATTCCACGGCCTTTAGCTTTAACGTCGCCTACAATTTGAACTTTCAAGGTGTTGGTGGTGGTAGCTGTGCCTACCGGTATACCGGCAGCAATTACTACGGTGTCGCCCACGTTTGCCAAGCCGGAATCCAGCGCTCTTTGCACAGCCACTTTAAATATTTCATCGTCGCCGGCAATTTCTTTTTCCATTTCGGGCACACAACCCCAGGTAAGGTTCAATTGACGATAAGTACATTGGTCGGAAGTAAGTGCAAGTATGTGGCATGATGGTCTGAACTTAGAAACCATACGGGGTGTAAAGCCGGAGTCTGTAACGGTAATAATACAGGGAGCGTTCAAATCCGCTGACATGGTACAAGCCGCAAAGCCTACAGCATTGGTAAAGTTGGCTTGGAAGGAGCGGCGGTGTTTGATTAAGTTAGAGTTATAGTCTATGGAGCTTTCGGTGTAAGCCGCAATTCTTGCCATCATCCTAACGGATTCAACCGGGTATTTTCCTTTAGCGGTTTCGCCGGAAAGCATTATGGCGTCTGTGCCGTCGAAAATAGCGTTTGCAACGTCGTTTGCTTCCGCACGGGTAGGACGAGGATTGTTAACCATAGAATCGAGCATTTGAGTTGCTGTAATAACCGGTCTGCCTTTTTCGTTGGATTTTCTGATAATTTGTTTTTGAACCAAGGGCACTTCTTCCGGTGGGATTTCAACGCCCAGGTCGCCACGGGCTACCATTATACCGTCGGCTATTTCCAAAATAGAATCCAAATTGTCTACGCCTTCACGGCTTTCGATTTTAGCTATAATGCGAATTTTGTCTCCGCCGTGGGCTTCCAGAATTTTGCGTATGTTGATAACATCGTTTGCAGAACGAACAAAAGAAGCGGCAATATAGTCAAAATCCATTTTCACGCCGAAGATAATATCGTCTATGTCCTTTTCGGTAAGAGAAGGAAGGTTAACATAAAAATCAGGAATGTTTACGCCTTTGTTGGAGCTTAAAAACCCGGAGTTAACAACGGTACATTCGATGTCTGTTTCGGTAATGTGGTTTACCCTTAATTCTATCAAACCGTCGTCTATAAGTATTCTGCCGCCTTCACGAACGTCTTTGGGAAGGTCTTTGTAAGTAATGGCTACTTTGGTTACGTCGCCCACTATATCTTCGGTGGTTAAGGTAAAGGTGCTGTCTTGAGCCAGATAAATGCTGTCGGAATCAAAGGATTTAATACGAATTTCGGGTCCCTTTGTATCCAAAATCATGGGTATGGGAGCGCCCATTTCTTCTCTTGCTTGTTTCAGTTTGTTGATGATTTCTCCGTGAGATTCATGTGTTCCGTGGGAAAAGTTTATGCGTGCCGCATTCATACCTGCTTTTATTAAGGACTTCATTATCTCTATATCATTGCAAGCCGGACCTAAAGTTGCCACTATTTTTGTTTTACGCATACTGTTCCTCCTTCGATTATGTCAGATTATGGGATGTGTAGAATTTAGCCAAACTCCCGTCTCTGTCTTTATAAATTATAAAACCGGCAGAACGCCGGGATTGCGTACGTCTCGAATTAATTAAAATAAGACTTTGAGGAAAACCTTAATCTCTTAGGCTCTGAATCCCTGTAGGTTTTATTTTTTTGCTTCTCCGCCGCAGATCAGATCGGCGGAGAAGGACAATGGTTGATTATATAGCCAAAATTTTAATAATATTGTACAAGCGTTCATCGTAGACACGTTTGAAATTCATGGCTTCTTCTATGTCCAGATGGGTGTGCGTACCTTCTTTGTAAACGATAACACGGTTTTTCTGACCTTGTAAGAAGGCTTCCACCGCAACGTAACCCATAATTGAAGCGTGCATTCTGTCTACGGCTGTGGGTGAACCGCCACGTTGAAGGTGACCTAGAATTGTGGCTCTGGTTCCTACGCCGGTGATTTTTTGTATGTCGGAAGCTAATTTTTCAGTATGACCAACGCCCTCTGCCACAACTATTAAGTTATGGGTTTTGCCTTTTGAGCGGTTTTCAAAGATTTGTTGGCAGATGGATTCAAGGTTAACATGGTTGCTTTCCGGAACAAGAACTTCTTCCGCACCGCCTGTAATACCGCACCAAATGGCAATGTGTCCGGCATGGCGGCCCATTACTTCTACCAAAGAGCAACGCTCATGAGAGCTGGAAGTGTCACGGATTTTGTTAATGGCTTCCATGGCTGTGTTAACTGCGGTGTCAAAGCCTATTGTGTAGTCGCTGCAATCCAAATCCAAGTCTATGGTTCCGGGTATACCCAAAACGTTTACGCCAAGTTTGCTTAATTCCAAGGCACCTGTTAAGGACCCGTTGCCGCCTATTACCACCAAGGCATCAAGCCCCAAAACCTTGCAAACTTGTGCGGCTTTTTCTTGACCTTCTTTTGTCATCATTTGTTGGCAACGAGCGGTATGCAGTATAGTACCGCCTTTGTGAATAATTTCAGAAACGGAACGGGGTGTTAAATCCTCGATAGCGCCTTCAAACAAGCCGTCGTACCCTCTTTTTATACCTGTTACCTTAATACCGTTGTATATAGCCGTTCTGACTACGGAACGGATACAAGCATTCATACCCGGAGCATCGCCGCCGGATGTTAAAATACCGATTTTTTTCTGACCATTCTTCAATCAAATTCCTCCTAGCTTAGATTGTTAATATCGTTAATATCTGATGTAGAATTATAAACAATAAAGTTAAACTATGTTGTTAAACTAAGTTATTTTAAAACCACACAGTCTTCTCCCAGAAGATTTTTCAGTTTTAACAGCAAATCTTCCGAAGGGTCTACCCAAAATGCCTCGTCCAAAGTAAGTCGTTTTTTGGTGGCTTCTAAGTAAATTATTACCCTGGTATTTCCTTTGTATGTGGATAAGTTGTCTTTTAATTGGGGCACCGTAACCGGAGAGTTTCCGGTTAGTTTAAGCCAAAGAGTTTGTGTGGGCTTTACGGGAATGTTTTCGTTATAGAAAATAATCTCGTTGCAAAGGATCTTTGTGTCCTCGTCTTCTCTCACAGAGGTTCTGCCCTTTATGACCACAACTTGGTCTATATTCAGTTTACCCAAATATCGCTCATAAATCTGAGGAAAAACAATAACTTCTAAGGAACCGTACCTATCCTCCACCGTAAGAAAGGCCATAAGCTTGTTGCTTTTGGTGCTTTTTACGGATTTATCGGCTATAATGCCGCCTATGTTTACGGGTTTGTCGTTAAGTTCCCAAATTTTTTCATCATTTTCTTCGGTTCTTGCCAAGTCTAAGGTAGTGCAATTTGCGTATCTTGCAAGGAAATCTTTGTATTGTTCCAAGGGATGACCGCTGATATAAATTCCCAGCACTTCTTTTTCGTAGGCAAGAAGTTCTTTTTGGTTGTATTCCGGCATATCCGGCAGTTCGTCTTTAAAAAGGTCTGAGGAGTTGTCTTGGGTTTCAAACAAACTCATTTGACCTTCCATGGTTTGTTTTTTTGTTTGGCTGATGCCGTTTAAAATATTACGGTAGACTACGGCGTATTGGGAACGTTTTCCGCCGAAGGAGTCAAAAGCACCTGCCTTGATTAAACTTTCTATACTGCGTTTGTTTATTTCGTTGGATTCCATACGGTTGATGAAATCGGTCAGGCTTTTAAAATTGCCTTTTGCTTCTCTTTCCCGAACCAAGGCGGCTATTGCGGAACGACCCACATTTTTGATTGCCAACAATCCGTAGCGGATTTTTCCATCAGAAACGGAGAAATGAGCGTAGCCCTCGTTTATATCCGGCGGAAGCAAAGCTATGTTCATATTTTTACATTCGTTAATATATTCCGCAACTTTTGAGGCTGAGTCCATAACCGAGGTTAACAAAGCCGCCATAAATTCCACAGGGTAATTAACCTTTAACCAAGCGGTTTGATAGCCTATAACAGCATAAGCCGTGGCGTGGGATTTATTAAAGGCGTACTTTGCAAAATCAACCATATGGTCAAAAATTTGCTCGGCTATTTCCTTGGGAATGCCGTTTTTAACACAACCGGGAACGTCATCTCCCAAGCCGTAAATAAAATTGTTACGCTCCAAGTCCATTACATCTGTTTTTTTCTTGGACATAACCCTACGCATCAAGTCCGAGCGGCCGTAGCTGTATCCGGCCAATTCCCGAACGATACGCATAACCTGTTCCTGATAAACTATACAGCCATAGGTGTTTTCCAAAATAGGCTTTAAAAGCTCATGCATATAGCGTATGCTGTCACGGTTTCTTTTGCCCTGTAAATATTTGGGAATAAACTCCATAGGGCCCGGTCTGTAAATGGAGATGCCTGCTATTAAGTCCTCTATACAATCCGGGCTTAGATCCTTCATAAAGGACTTCATGCCGTTGGATTCCAACTGAAAGACGCCTTCGGTATTTCCTCGGGAAATTAAGTCGTAAACGGGTTTGTCCGTATATTCCGTATTGCTTAAATCCAATTTTATTTTATGGATTCTTTCTACCTCTTTAACGGCGTTTTGGATTACGGTAAGGGTACGCAAGCCCAAAAAGTCCATTTTAAGCAAGCCCAATTCTTCCAGAGTATTCATGGGGTATTGGGTGGTTATAACGCCGTCGTTTTGATTTAGGGGTACATATTCCGAAACCGGCAAATCGCAGATAACCACACCGGCGGCATGGGTTGAGGCGTGCCTTGGCAGACCTTCCATGCGTTTTGCCATATCTATTAGGTATCTTGTGTCTTCTTCCAAGTCATAGGCAGTTTTAAGCTCCGGGTTGTAATCCAAGGCTTTTGAGATGGTTATGCCTATTTCAAAGGGTATCATCTTGGCTATGCGGTCACAATCCGCATAAGACATAGCCAAGGCTCTGCCTACGTCTCGAATGGCGGCTCTGGCTGCCATGGTTCCGAAGGTTATAATCTGTGCCACATGGTCGCCACCGTATTTTTCTATTACGTAGTCTATAACTTCCTGTCTGCGTTCATAGCAAAAATCTATATCTATATCCGGCATGGAAATACGTTCCGGATTTAAGAAACGCTCAAAGAGCAGGCCGTATTTTATGGGGTCTATGTCCGTAATTCCCAGGCAATATGCCACTATGCTTCCGGCGGCGGAACCTCTGCCCGGGCCTACAATTATACCTTGGTCTTTGGCATATTTTATAAAATCCCAAACTATAAGGAAATAATCCACAAAGTTCATATTGTTGATTACGTTTAATTCAAAATCCAAGCGTTGAAGAATTTGTGGGCTATCCGGCTCATCATAAAGCTCCTTTGCGCCCTCTAGGCAGAGGATACGCAGTTTCTCAAAAGCCGTAATGTTTTCTTGCAGATGAAAACGTGGCAATTTGTATTCGTTAAAAGTGATTTCCACGTTGCATTGTTCGGCAATTTTTACGGTGTTTTCCAAGGCTTCCGGCACTTCCGGAAACAATGCATACATTTCTTCGGGAGATTTTAAATAAAATTGGTCGCCGTGGTATTTCATACGGTTTTCGTCGTTTATAGTCTTTGCGGTTTGTATGCAAAGAAGTATTTCATGTGCCGTAGCATCGGAGTTGTAAATATAATGAATATCGTTGGTGCATACCAAGGGAATATCAAGTTCTTTGCCCATTTGTACCAACATACGGTTAACTCTTGTCTGCTCGGGCATACCGTGGTCTTGCAATTCCAGATAAAAACGGCCGTTGTCGAATATATTCTTGTATATTAAAGCCTGTTCGGAAGCTTTTTCGTAGGATACGTTTAACAGGTTACGTGAGACAGCTCCTGCCAAACAGGCACTTAAAGCAATTAAGCCTTCGTTGTATTTTTCAAGCAATTCAAGGTCTACTCGTGGTTTGTAATAAAAGCCCTCGGTAAAGCCCAAGGATACAAGCTTTATCAAATTTTGATAACCTACGTTGTTTTGCGCAAGCAAAACCAGGTGATTGTAACCGCTTTCATTGCCCAACCTTTCCAATCGAGAACCGGTGGCTACGTAAATTTCGCAACCTATAATAGGTTTAATGCCGGCGGCTTTAGCGGCCTTGTAAAAGTCTATTGCGCCGTACATTACGCCGTGGTCGGTAATTGCCAAGCTATCCATACCCAATTCTTTGGCACGCAAAACCAGCTCTTTGATTTTGGCCAAACCATCCAGCAGACTGTATTCGGTATGTACATGAAGATGAGTAAAGGATTGCATAGAATCACCCGGAAAAGTTATACAACTGTATTTTATTATTGTGCTATGTTTAAATGGTAAGCAAGTCGTCAAATTTATGTAAAATAAGCGGAATGCACCCTAAAACGTTGATTTTAAAGGGTTTTCCTTATATTTTATACCCATATTCAAGTAATTTTACATATATGGGCAGGGTATCATAATCACATTAGTAGTATTATATATTATTTGCCGAGAAGTTCAAGCTTATTATTTTCGAATAATGGGTTGAAATTTGCTTGAAATTTAATCAATCTGCTATATTGACTATAAAGTCATTTGGCTTGTATAATAAATTGATTATATTGCGATATTATTTTGGGCTTGGTTGCAGTTATTAAATACAAATCAAACAAAGCCTGTAGGAATAATTTTCAATTAATTAATATTTTAATTCTGATGCTTTAATTATCTATTAATGAAGAAACTCTAAATAGCTGCATTATAATACAAACAGTGCATAATAAGCACTACACCGCACGGAGGTACTATGGAACTGCAAAAGCTGTTAAGCCACGTTAGAAGGGCTTGCGATAATTACAACATGATAGACGAAGGCGACAATATTGCTGTAGGTATTTCCGGTGGGAAAGACAGTTTGGCTTTGTTGGTAGCATTGACTCATTTGAAGCGCTTTTACCCTAAAAAATTCAATGTTAGGGGATTAACCGTTTCTTTGGGTTTTCCTAACTTTGATTTATCCCCTGTATACAGACTTTGTGAAAAGTTGGACGTTCAATTCGACGTGATAGAAACGGATATAGGAAAGATAGTTTTCGAGGACAGGAAGGAATCCAACCCCTGTGCCCTTTGCTCCAAAATGCGTAAGGGTGCCTTAAATTCCCAAGCCGTTAGATTAGGCTGCAACAAGGTGGCTCTGGGCCATAACAAGGACGACGTTTTGCAAACCTTTTTCCTTTCCCTATTTTATGAGGCTCAAATACATACCTTTTCTCCGGTAACCTATTTGGACAGGAAAAATGTAACACTTATTCGACCCTTGGTTTACGTTCCGGAAAAAGATATAATTTCTTTTGTGAAAAAACAGGACATACACCCTGTTAAAAGCCCCTGCCCGGTAGACGGTTTGACCAAGAGGGAAACCATGAAAGAATTTATTTATGCCCAAGCCAAAGAATTTGACAATTTTAGCCACAAAGTTTTCGGTGCCATAGAACGTGCCGGCATTTGCGGTTGGAGGCAGATTTAATTGGATGATTATCTTAATCAGCTAAAGATAAAAAACACCTTAAAACTGCGGCAGCTTCTTATGCAATTGCCGCCTTTTGCGGCGGACTTTTTCAGAAACATAGCAGACACCACCGCTCCGCTGACGCAGATTGCCTATGCCTATGATTTACGCATTTTTTTTAATTATTTATTACAATGCCCGGAATTTTCTCATCTTAAAATGAGAGAATTTTCGATTAAAGACTTGGGCGAAGTCAATTTTGACTTAATCCAAGGCTACATGGAATATCTAACTTTATACCAAACCGAAAAAGCATACGTTCAAAACGACGCCATGGGAAAATCCCGAAAGCTGGCGTCGTTAAGGCGTTTCTTTTCGTTTTATTTAAAAAGCAGAAGAATAGACTTTAACCCCACGGACTTGGTGGACTTCCCGAAACTCCGCAAAAAAGCCATTATCCGCCTAGAACCCAACGAATCCGCTGTTTTTCTGGAAAAAATCTATTCCGGCGAGGGTTTAACAAAACGCCAAAAACTTCTGCATAAAATAAACGCAAAACGAGACATTGCCATAATCACCCTAATGCTGGGCACCGGTATACGTGTATCCGAATGTGTGGGAATAAATACCGAACATTTGGATTTTGACAATAACAGCGTAAAAGTAACAAGAAAAGGCGGCGACGAATCCGTTTTATACTACGGAAATGAGGTAAAAACCGCCTTGCTTGAATATATTGATACAAGGAACAAAATGACTCCCAAAAAAGGTCACGAATCCGCCCTGTTCCTCTCCTTGCAAAATCGCAGAATGACAACCAGAGCCGTACAAAATCTGGTGGAGAAGTATTCCTCTGTGTCCGTAACCGTGAAAAAAATAACTCCGCATAAATTGCGAAGCACCTACGGTACAAATTTATACAGAGAATCCAGAGATATATTCTTGGTCGCCGAAGCTCTGGGACATTCCAATGTTAATACCACCACAAAACACTACGCCCAAATGGACGAAGAACGTCGTAAAGAAGCGGCTTCTTACTCCGTAATAAAAACAAGCAAAACATAAACAAAGAATCACAGTTTTAATAATATAATAATAAAGTCTTTTTGAAAGGGTTTGGGGAAGGTTTTTTCTTCCGAAAAAGTTTTCCCCAAGGTCTTTGTTTTATTATATCTCCAGCAATCGAAAGGAATTAAAATGGATAACAGACCCATCGGTATCTTTGACTCGGGTGTCGGCGGCCTGACCGTTGCAAGTCAGGTTATGAAAGAACTGCCCTATGAAAATATAATTTATTTCGGCGACACGGCAAGAGTACCTTACGGCTCCAAATCACCGGAAACCGTTACAAAATTCAGCCGCCAAATGGTGAACTTTCTTATAAAACACGATGTAAAGGCCATAGTTGCCGCCTGCAATACCGTTTGCACCAACAGCTTGGACTGTCTAAAGGAAAACTTCGATTTGCCGCTTATGGGCATGGTAGAACCCGGCGTTAAAGCCTGTATTAACTATACCTCAAACGGAAAAATCGGCATAATCGGAACAGAAGCCACTATACGCTCAAAAATTTATGAAGGTCTCATTAAGAGTTCAAGACCGGAAACGGAAGTGTTTTCCAAAGCCTGTCCTCTTTTTGTACCTTTGGCGGAAGAAGGTTGGACAACAAACTCCGTTGCAAATATTACCACAGAAATCTACCTACAAGAATTGATTGACCGGGAAATAGATACCCTGCTTTTGGCTTGTACTCATTATCCCTTGCTTATGAACTGCATACAAAAGGTGGTAGGCGGCATAAAGGTTATAGACCCTGCCATTTACGTTGCCAAATCTGTAGGTAATTTCTTAACCGAAAACAATATGCTGGCAGAGAAACGTGAGCCAAAACACGAATTTTACGTTTCCGACAACACGGTTAAGTTTGACAGAATTTGCAAACTGTTAATGAACGGCGTTTTTGTGGCACAAAAAATCGACATAGAGCAATTTTAGATATAAAAGGTAAGTGAAACAGAAAATATACTCAAAACGGACGACTTAGGGTTGTCCTTTTTTATTTAAGTTTCAATTTCCTTAAAAATATGCTTGTTAAAACTGTCGAATGATGATATATTATTGCAAACATTGCAAAACCACTACAAAATAAGCAAAGGAGGCAGTAGAAATGACTAAACCCGAGACGCACCAAGTATGGCATAAAACGGTGGGTATGGTTTTGGACGAATTGTCCCGTAACAATCCGGACGGTCATGCGGTTAGGTACACAGACAGAGACTATTTCCGCACATGGAAAACCTTAAATGATGAATGCGATAAAATCGCAAGGGCATTTTTGGCTTTGGGCATAAAAAAAGGCGACCATGTGGCTATCTGGGCAACAAACGTACCTCAATGGCTGTTGACCCTGTTCGCAGCTTGTAAGATGGGTGCCGTTTTGGTAACCGTAAACACAAATTACAAGGTGTACGAAGCCGAATACCTCTTAAAGCAATCCGATACAAAGGCTTTGGTTTTGATAGACGGCTTTAAAGACAGTAACTACATAGAAGTAATAAACGAAATTTGCCCGGAACTTACCACAAGCCAAGTAGGACAGCTTAATTCCCAAAGGTTGCCCATGCTAAAAACCGTAATTTACGCCGGTGAAAACGAAACCCCGGCCGGTATGCTGCATTGGGACAATCTACTGCCCTTATCCGAAAAAGTTACCCACGAAGAATTCCGCAAAATTTCCGATTCACTTTCACCGGACGAAATCATCAATATGCAGTATACCTCCGGCACAACCGGCTTTCCCAAGGGCGTTATGCTTACCCATTCCAACATTATCAACAACGGCAAAACCATAGGAGACGGTATGGCATTTACCGATGAGGATAAACTTTGTATCTGCGTGCCGTTTTTCCACTGTTTCGGGTTGGTTTTGGCTACCATGGCCTGTATTACCCACGGCACTTGCATGGTGCCCATAGATTATTACCGCCCGGAAAAAGTTCTCCACGCATTGGAAATGGAAAAATGCACTGCTGTACACGGGGTTCCTACCATGTTTATCGCCATGCTGGAACATCCCAATTTCAAAAACTACAACCTTTCAGCCATGCGTACCGGCATAATGGCAGGTTCACCCTGTCCCATAAAGGTTATGGAACAGGTTATAGAAGAAATGAACATGACCGATATAGTAATCGTTTTTGGGCAAACAGAAGCCTCTCCCGGCTGTACCATGACCACCACGGGCGACAGCATACGCCACCGTGTGGAAACAGTAGGCAGGGCTTTCCCGGGGGTAGAATGTAAGATAATCAATCCCGAAACAGGCGAAATTCTCGGCCCGGGACAACCGGGTGAATTTTGCGCCAGGGGCTATAACATTATGCGTGGATATTACAAATTGCCGGAAGCCACCGCAGCCGTTATAGACGAGGACGGCTGGTTGCATACAGGCGACCTTGCCACCGTGGACGAGGACGGCTATTATCGCATTACCGGGCGTATTAGGGACATGATTATCCGTGGCGGAGAAAATATTTACCCAAAAGAGCTGGAGGACTTCCTCTACACTCATCCAAAAGTACGTGACGTTCAAGTGGTAGGCATACCGAGCAAACAATACGGCGAAGAAGTTATGGTTTGCGTTATCCTAAAAGACGGCGAAGAATTGACCGAGGAAGAAGTAAAGGCATATTACCAAGCCAAAATGGCCAGACACAAATGCCCAAAATACGTTTGGTTTGTAGACAGCTTCCCTATGACCACCAGCGGAAAAATTCAAAAATACATACTCCGTGAACAAGGAGAAAAGATGTTGGGTTTATCACAGGATACGGATGCATAATTTGGAAAATATTATATAAACAGGTAAATTTGTGAATACTCTAATAATGATAATTATTAAACAGTATAAATATTTTTACTCGGTTTTTTTAAAATAGAGGGTCTTCTCCCTCAAGGCTTAATTTTCACCGTAACTGACCAAATCGACCGGAGGTATGAATTATGAAACTTTGCTTTTCAACGCTCGGCTGCCCGGGCTGGAATTTCTCGGAAGTTTTCGTGACAGCAGGCGATTTTGGCTATCAAGGTATAGAAATTCGTGGTATAGGTGAGGAACTGTATGCACCACGCATAGACGTTTTTTCTCCTCAAAACATAGAAAAAACCAAAGAAAAACTGCAAAAGTCCGGCTTGAGTATACCCATACTTACAAGCAATTCCGCCTTGGCTGTTCCCTCACGAGCAAAGGAGGACTACGAACACGCCTTGGAATATATAGACTTGGCAGAGAAATTAGGCACACCTTATATTAGGGTAATGTCTACGGCTCATCCGGAACCGGAAGAATGCAATTTGGATGAATGTGCCGAGCTTTTTGCAAAACTCTGTGAGTACGCAAAGCCGAAATCCGTTATGCCCCTGATGGAAACCAACGGATTATTGGCGGATACAGCACGCATGAGTGATTTTATGTCTAAAATGCCCGAAAACGCCGGTGTGTTATGGGATATACACCACCCGTTCCGCTATTTCAATGAAACCCCTGCTAAAACCTTGGAAAATTTAGGAAAGCATATTAAACACGTTCATGTAAAAGATTCCCGGTGCGAAAACGGCAATATAGTTTATAAAATGATGGGTAAAGGCGATGTGCCGGTTTTGGAAGCCATGAAGTCTTTAAAAGCCATAGGCTACGACGGATTTGTTTCCTTTGAATGGGCAAAACGCTGGAATCCAACACTACACGAACCGGGAATTGTTTTTTCACATTTTATAGAGTATATGCATCTGCTTGAAACAAAAATATAACCACTGTTTTTTCGATTTTATGGGCGAACTTTGTTCGCCTGTTTTTTTTGTATTCCGTTATAATTGGGAATAATTCAAACCGGTGGTTAAAATAAAAAGGTTGGTTTGTTTTGGTCACTTAAATTTGTTCTATTAACCTACTTAAAAATTCATTTCCGTTCGACAATATGTAAAATTATGCAATAATATGTAACTATAAATTAACAGAATAGCGGTATATATTTAACACAAAAGGTATTGCACTGTTATTAAAGCTATGTTAATATATTTTTGCATACCGCTTTGTTAAAAGTTCGGTATATCAAACGAACCGGCAACGGTAATTCGTTTGGTTCAAAAGGATGTTCCGCTGTACCAAAGTCAACCTTTTGGGTTAAGGTTGTAAAATCAAATTTGCTTGTTTGTTAAAAATACGCTCCGGCTACAGCTCGGGTATTTTAGCAAACGCAACACGGCTGATGCGATTGGATAAGAACATTCATATCTAAGGAGGAAAACATGCATCAAATTATCAAACAACTCGAACAAGAACAATTAAAACCCGAAGTAACCAAATTCAAAGTCGGTGACACCGTTCGTGTCCACGCAAAAATCGTTGAAGGAACTCGTGAACGTATTCAGGTTTTCGAAGGCACCGTTCTTAAACGTCAAAACGGCTCCGCAAGAGAAACTTTCACAGTTCGTCGTATTTCTTACGGTGTAGGCGTGGAAAAAACTTGGCCTTTGCATTCACCCCGTGTGGAAAAAATCGAAGTTGTACGTCGTGGTATTGTAAGACGTGCTAAACTGAACTACTTACGTAGCAGAATCGGTAAAGCTGCAAAAGTTAAAGAAGAAATCATGAACAAAAACAAAAAAGCTTAATAAATGAATTTTTGCAGGGGTATCGAGCCTTACCGGCTTGATACTGTCCCGCTGCAAAATCCGTATAAAAAGGTGTTGCTCGATGGGACGCCTTTTTTAATATTTTGGGTACTTTCGGCGAATTAATGTAAATTTCTCTGAAAATCCCGTTATTTCAGCATTTGTTTCTCGAAGCATACATACATTGGCAAAATATTACATAATATTTGTTGATAGTCTTGGCTTTTGAGAATAAAAATAAACGAAAGGGGTGTAAAATAATATCTAAGCTACTAAACCGCATTGAAAACCCTCGTCTTAAAAAAATCACAGAGTGGGTAATCACCGGTATTACTGTTTTGGTTTTGTTTTTCGTTATGCAAACTTTTGTTATAAAGCCGGCGGTAATTTCGGGTGCTTCTATGGAGCCTACCCTAATAAATGACGAGAAAGTAATAATTTCCAGATTCTACTATTATTTTACTTCTCCTGCCTACAACGATATTATTGCGTTTCCTTATCGCTCCGATCCGTCAAAATTCTATATTAAACGCATAATCGGGCTGCCCGGGGATGAGGTGGATTTTGTAGACTACCGATTCACCGTTAACGGAACGGTATTGGAGGACGATTTTTCCGCAGAACCCATAGTTGCTGTGGGCGATGTTGAATTTCCTTTGACGGTGCCCGAGGACAGCTATTTTGTTTTGGGCGATAACCGCAACCGTTCAAACGACAGCCGCTATAAGTCCGTAGGCTGTATAAAACGCTCCGAAATTTTGGGTAAGGTTCAACTTAGAATCTGGCCACTGAATAAAATAGGCTTAATTTGAGGTAATTATGGATATACAATGGTACCCGGGGCATATGACCAAAACCAAACGCCTGATACTTGAAAATATCAAGCTGGTGGATATAGTTTTGGAGGTTTTGGATGCTCGTATACCCTACAGCAGCAAAAACCCCGATATAGACGTTTTTGCAAAGGACAAGCAGCGTCTTATTATTTTAAACAAATCGGATTTGTCAGACCCCGAATCAAATCGACTGTGGACAGAGTATTACTCCGCCAAGGGTATTACAACCGTCCTTACGGATTGCTCCAAAGGCAAGGGTGTAAACGAAATTATAGCCGCCGCAAAAAATCTTATGGCTGATAAAATTCGTCGGCAAAAAGAAAAAGGGCGCATAAACGTACCCATCAGAATAATGGTGGCCGGCATACCCAATTCAGGAAAGTCCACCCTTATTAATCGCTTGGTAGGAAAAAGTAAGGCCAAAACCGGAGACAAGCCGGGCGTAACCAGAGGCAAACAATGGATAAACGTGGCAAAGGATTTAGACCTTTTGGATACACCGGGTATATTGTGGCCGAAATTCTCCGACATACAGGTAGGTATTTCTCTGGCAATAACCGGCGCTATAAACGACCAAATTATTGACCTTGAAACCCTGGCCATGCGATTTATAGAGCAATTATTATTGCTAAAACCCGAAGCAATACCCCAAATATACAGCATAGAGTTGACCGAAAACATGACATCGAGTGAAATTCTCACGGCAATTGCCCTAAAACGAGGATTCCTACTAAAAGGCGGCGTTGCGGACCTTAACCGCACGGCAATTATCCTTTTAAACGAATTCAGAGGTGGCAAGCTTGGCAGAATATCCCTGGAAAGACCCACAGAATATTAACCGACATTTCGAGTATACTATTGAATGTAGTCACATTATGTTACACATTTTAAAGTTTATGTGAGTTCCGGTGATTTTTTCACAGGAACGCGGATTATTTTAATCGACCTGTCGGTATATTATTGCATTATCGGACAGTAATATAAAGCCGTCTCGTTATACGAAGAAAATGATCGCATACGTGATGGGCTTAAAGTCGAAACGAATGTTGCCTTTTTAATTTTTGTAATACAGAGGGGTAAAACATTTGCAATATTCGTAAGACCGAAAAAGTATTACAATGCAAAGGGGAAAAAAATGAACATTAAAGTTTTTATTGTATGTTTGGTTTTATCGGTAATAACTCTTTTCGGTACCGCCTGTGATACGGATACTTTGTCTGCCTTTGCCGAGGAATATGAAGTGAATAAGATTGTGTTTGACGAATCACCCTTAGAGGTGCCCGCTGCGGACATAGACTACGAACTGATTAAGCCCAACGAGATGGGCCAAATTATGATAATTATGTATCATAACCTTGCCAAAGGCAAACCCTATCCGGCATATCAACGACTGAAAGAGGATTTCGAAAACGACTTACAGCGTTTGTATGACGGCGGTTACAGGCTTATTTCCTTGGAGGACCTGGCAAACAACAACATCAAGGTGGAAGCGGGTTTTACACCGGTGGTTTTTGTTTTTGACGATGGTCTTGCCTCTACCTTTTCCATGACCGATGTAAACGGAAAGCTTGAACCGACAGAGGGTTGTATGGTAGATATTATGAACAAATTCTACGAAAAACACCCCGATTTTGGCAAAGCAGGCGTTTTTGCGTTAATCGGCGCACATGAAAACTTCAGAGGAGCAGGCACATTAAAGGAACGTCTGCAATATCTTATTGACAACGGTTTTGAGATTGCAAACCATACTTACAGTCATAAAAGCCTGAAAAAAATGTCTGAACAAGCAATTCAGGATGACATAGCCAAAATGGATCAACTTATTTCCGAAACCATACCCGGTTATAAAATGAATTTTTTGGTATACCCTTACGGTGAGCGTCCTCAAAAGGAATTAAGGGAACTTGCCATAAAAGGCATCTCCGGCGGAATAGAATACAACTATACCTGGGGCTTGCGAGAGGGTCAAAGCGGTGCTTCCGCTACGCCCGGTCATAAAGATTTCGACCCGTTGAACGTACCCCGTGTCCGAGGTTCCGACAACGCCAGCACAGACTTAGGTTGGTTCTTAAAATACTTCGAAAAGAATCCCGACCAAAGATATATTTCCGACGGTATGCCCAAACGCATTTCCGTGCCCAAAAGCTTTGAAGGTTATATAGATACAGAAGCTTTAAAGGATAAGGAAGTAGTTATATATTGACCTTTTTCCGGCCAAAGATTTCGGCTATTGTCAATTGCGTTTATTCCGGTAACAAAAATCGTCCATTCGGAATGGTGAGTGTTGGTGTGGGTGTTTTCTTAAAACACAGGAAACGAACCGTTTATGGAGAATAGATTTTTGTTACTACCTTATATGCAATTGGCTAGAAACACAAGACAGAACAAATCAGTAACCGGACTTATTTGAAAACTCACATTTCTGTGGGTTTTCTCGCCTTTTTTCGGAAAATTTAAAATTCCCCTTTAAATTTCCGGTAAAATGAAATATTATTAGGATTGACAGCGGTTCTGTTAAAGCTGTAACGGCGGTATGTGCCGTAATAGTGTAGTTATAATAAGTGAAAGATTTTGATTTTAAAGGAGCAAAGAACATGGCAAAGAACAAACAGTTTGCTGTTCTTGGTTTGGGAAGATTCGGGCAAAGCATAGTAAAAACATTGTCTCAAAACGGGAACAATGTGCTTGCTTGCGACATAGATGAGGACGTTGTTCAGGATATGTCCGAAATTGCCACCCACGTGGTACAGGTTGACGTTACGGACGAACACGCCATGGCAAGGCTTGGTCTGCGAAATTTCGACGTAGTAATAGTTGCCATCGGTTCCAACCTGGAATCAAGCACCATGGCTACCTTGATAGCCAAGGAGCAGGGTGCAAAATATGTGTTGTCTAAGGCAAAAAATCATATGCAAAAAAGCATATTGGAAAAAGTCGGAGCGGATAAAGTTGTCTTGCCGGAATGGGAAATGGGCAACAGGGTTGCCACCAACCTTATTACAACCAACGTTATAGACTTTATTAACCTATCCGATGAATTTACCATCGCCGAAATCGAGCCTTTAACCGAATGGGTAGGGCTGTCTTTGCACAAGGCTAATATCAGGGCAACCACGGGCATAAATATAGTGGCCATAAAACGTGGCAAACGAGTGATAGTAACCCTCAAGCCGGACGAAGTAATACTTGAGGAGGACATTCTTGTAGCCATTGGCGAAATTACCGATTTGCAACGGCTTCACAGCAAAAGCAAGGCTAAACCGGGTCTTTTGCCATGAAGATTACAGGAGTTAATCAACTGTTAAAAATCACGGCATCCCTTAAACAAAAAAAAGCTAGGGACAATACAGGGCTTTTTATTATAGAGGGCGACCGTTTTATAGACGAAATACCGGCCGAAGTTGAAAGGGTGGCCTATATTTCGTCGGAAAGTTATGCAAAAAACAACCCGGAATCAAGGTATACGGCTGACAGCAAATGTTACATAATACCCGACCAAAAGTATAAAAAAATTACAGATACCGTTACCCCATGCGGCCTTTTGGCTGTATGCCGACAAAAAAACTATGATTTTGAATCGGGTATAGCCTCCGAAAACGCCTTTATTTTAATATGTGAATGCATTCAAGACCCGGGCAATATGGGCACCATTATCAGAACTGCCCATGCCTGTGGTTGTGACTGTGTAATACTGTCCGAAGGTTGCGTGGATTTGTATAATCCAAAGGTGTTGAGGTCTTCTGCCGGCTCGGCCTTTCGCATACCGGTTGTGGAAAATGTGGATTTATTGCAGCTTTTTCCACAGCTTAAAGCCAAAAATATAAAGGTTGTTGCCTCTCACTTGAACACGGACAATTCTCCTTATGAAATTGACTTTGCCCAAAGCACGGCTTTGATCGTGGGTAACGAAGGCAACGGAATTTCCGAGGAAATAGCCAATGCCGCCGATATTCTTATAAAAATACCCATGCCCGGTGAGGCAGAATCTCTTAATGCCTCTGTGGCTACGGGTGTGTTGCTGTATGAGGTTGTGCGTCAAAGGTGTTATAAAAATTGTTGATAAAAATAAAACCTTGCAGAAAACTTTAATTAAAAGTTTACGCAAGGTTTTTTATTGTTTAAAAACTACTGCCCAAAACGGCTGAAGGGTATGCGTTTAAATCAAGATTATGCACTTTTCCTTCTTTAAACCTAAAATAACCGCAGGAGGCTATCATTGCTCCGTTATCCGTACAATAAACAGGCTTAGGAATATTTAAGGAAATTTTGCTTTTTTTACAGGCGGCTGATAAGGCTTCTCTAAGGTATGAATTGCAGGATACACCGCCGGCTAAGGCAAGTTTTTTCAGCTTCCTCTCCTTACAAGCGGTCAGTGCCTTGTTTACCAAAACATCACAAACCGCATTTTGGAAGGAAGCCGCTATATTTGCCGTATTAATTTCAAGGTTTTGCATCTTACTGCTGTTTAAGTAGTTTAACACAGCCGACTTTAATCCGCTAAAGCTAAAATCCAAGCCCTCGATATTTGGTCTTGGGAAATTAACGGCTTGTGGATCGCCGGATTTGGCAAGCTGCTCCAGTCTTGCTCCGCCCGGGTAACCAAGACCTAAGGCACGGGCCACCTTGTCAAAGGCTTCGCCGGCTGCATCGTCTCGGGTACGTCCCAAAATTTCAAAGTTGCTGTAGTCCTTCACATGAACCAGATGGGTATGACCGCCGGATACCACCAAGGCTATAAATGGCGGTTCCCAGTCCGGGTTGTCTATATAATTGGCGCAAATATGGGCTTCTATATGGTGTATGCCCAGCAACGGCTTGTTTAGTGAAAATGCCAAGGCTTTTCCGTAGGATAAGCCCACCAACAAGGCGCCTACCAGCCCGGGGCCGGCTGTTACGGCTACACAGTCTATATCTTTGAAACCCAGCCCGGCTTCTTTAAACGCCTGCTCGGCGGCATAGGTGACGCTTTCTATATGTTTACGTGAAGCGATTTCCGGCACCACGCCGCCGTAGGGTTCGTGTATGGCTATTTGTGAAAATATAATATTCGACAATACCTTTCTGCCATCGGCAACCAGCGCAACGGAGGTTTCGTCGCAAGAGCTTTCTATTCCCAACACTATAGTTTCTGACAAAGTTTCTCCTAATCCTTTCGTTAGAGACTAAAAGAAAAGACCTTGAGGGAAGCTTTTTCCGGAGAAAAAGTTTCCCTCAAACTCCCTTCAAAAAGGCTTTATTATAAAGGCAAAAATCTTATCTCTTTCAATAAAAGCCAAGCAAAGGCATTGCATATTATTAAAAATTCTAACTGATAAAGCAAATCCACTATACATTTTCCCAAGAAAGTATTTTCCACTGTCCGTTTTCCATACCCATGATATATTCCACGGTGTTGCTTATGTCTGCATTGGTTTTTTGTACCACGGTGACGGTGCATTGCTCCGGGTTATCGGGTTCGTAAATGGGTGCTTGGGTTTCGATGGAGGTAATTTTTACGCCTTGTTCTTTAAAGGCGGTAACCTGTTTTAGGGCGTTTGCTCTATGGGCTTCAAGCGGGTTTAGTTTCAGCAGTTCTTGACCAAACAGCTTACGTTGTATATCCAAAGCTTGATAGACTTCTTCTTCGGTTAAGGTTTCGCTATACAAGGTTGAAACAAGATTGTTGTTAACCTCAGCAAGTGAATACGGGTCGGGCGGATAAAACTTATCCGGATCGTAGCCCAAGAGAGGCGACGAGTTTTGAGTTACCTCCGGAATGGCGGTTGGTTGGGCATTACGGTTGAGTATTCCTCGCCAGCCGAATAAAGCCAACATCAGGAAAATCAAAACCATACTGAATCCCGTTTTGTTCCGTGTATATAAAATCTTTCTGAAAATATTATTGTTCATAAGGGACTCTCTCCTTTTGGAGAAATAGTTGCATAGTTAATCCGCCTCGGGAAAGCGAATGGTGGTATGCATACGGTCGTGGGCGACGATAGTATTCTCGAAGATAGATTGTGCAACCGGTAGGTAGGCGTAAGGGTCGGTAAGCGAAGGGCTGAAATGGGTCAACCAAAGCTCCTCTACTCCGGCGTGTTTGGCTATTAAGGCCGCTTCGGAAAAGGTCATATGAGAATACTCCACGGCTTTTGGCAGCTTTTCGTCGTCACCGTAGATGCCTTCGCAAATAAACAGGTGAGAGTTTTTCACAAAGGGTATTAAATTGCCTATAGGTCGGCTGTCCGTGCAGTATGAGACAGTAATCCCCGGTCGGGGTTTGCCCAAAACCATGCCGGATTCGTACAGCTTGCCTTCGTATTCCACAGTTTCGTTCTTTTGCAAAAAGGACCACAGGCACATAGGTACGTTTAAAGCCTTGGCACGCTCCACATCAAATCTGCCGGCTCTGTTTAAAACAATTTTGTAGGCAAAGCAGGGGATTTTGTGCTTTACGGGCAAGGTATGAATTTGGAAATCTTTATAAACAACGGGCGTGTTGTCTTCATCTATTTCATGGAAGATAAGCTCGTAAGGCAATACCGGAGCAATAATGCACAGACTTCTGACCACAATTTCCAAGCCCGGCGGCCCTATTAAGAGCAGGGGCTCCGTGCGGTTGGAGTTTCCGATGGCCAAGAGCAAACCCGGCAGGCCTGAAATATGGTCCGCATGGAAGTGGGTTATGCAAATGCAGTCTATTTGTTTATAGCCCCAACCCAGCTTTTTTAAGGTAATTTGAGTGCCTTCGCCGCAGTCTATAAGCAGCAGGCTGCCGTTAAGGCGGCAAAGCAGGGAAGTGAGGTATCGTTCCGGAAGTGGCATCATTCCGCCGGTTCCCAACAGTGCAACGTCCAGCATAATTATCAATCCTAAACTATCTGTAGTAAAATATAAAAAAAATTAAGGCTTTGAGTGAGAAAACCTTTTTTCAAACGGCGAAAAAGGTTTTCTCACTCAAACTAATTCCACTTTGAATAGTAGATAAAAATGGAATTAGTTTTTTCTCTCTTTCAAAAAAAAGCCGAACAGAAAACCCTGTTTACAATTGTAAAGTCTATTGAAGCGAGTTACCCGAGGGTATTATCTCTGTAGTAGGTTACAATCTGTTTAAAATCCTCGTCCTCCAAGGCGTTTTGTCCTGCCTGAGAGAGCCGGTAAGTACCATGGGAGACTCGTTCAAACCATCCGTAATGGTTTCTGTGCAAAATATAAGCTGTATTTTCCGGGCAGTCGTGTTCTTTAATGAGGACGGCCGGGGTAACTTGTCCCAGGCGTTCTGTTATACAGGCTATTTTAATGCAGCGTTCACGGAAGGCTGTGTTTATTTTCTTGCCGGTAGAACCGCCTATATTGGGAAAGCTCCGACCGGTGGCTTCTTTTACCACCAAGTTAAACTTCTTTCTGTTAATATAGCCCTCGTATGCAGGTTCCAAAACTACATCTACGGTTTTTACAGGGCTGTCTGCCGCCACAATTATCAAGCCCAATCCCAGGCGTTTTAGTAGGGTAAGGGTGTTTTTGTAGGTCTTGCTGTTAGCACGTTTGGGTCTGGGTATGGCCACATAAACCCAAGGTGTGATTTTTTGGCGGGACATTGCTTGGAACAGCAGGGTCATGTTAAAACTTAGCTTTAGCTCCGCTATAACCAATTTATCATCCTTGATTGCGGTAATATCACAATTTTTTACTTCAGCTTGTACATTATAACCATTATTTTCGAAATAATCCTTAACAGGGAAAAAAATATCCGTTTCCTTCATTTTATCTCCATATTGTAAAGAAGTAAAATTTATTTGGATATTTTTATTATACCATAGATTTTCAATTATTAATATAGGAAGGTGCAAATCTAAGGGAATAGTTTCGACAGAAGGTCTGTAAAAAAATAAGGGAGAGCCTTCTTTTCAGCTAAGGCTCTCCTTAAATTATTTATGAGTATAAACTATGCCTTTTTCAGTACTACCGAGGCTATCATATCAGCCAAAGGTTCTGCCGCATTAAAGGCCTCTTGCTTGGTGTTGGTTTGGGCGCCGACCTCCACAAGAATGGACTTCGGTAACATATGTAGGCTGTAACGGTAGGCGTTAAGATAGATTTTGCGCATCAGCCCGGGATAGGCTGCATTTGCCGCCAGTTGCAGTCTAAAACTAAAGGCCAGATTAGTACTTAGGTTTTGATTGGGCAGATTGTTAAGCTTTTGCAATTGACCGTCTTGCATAAGTTTACTTAGGCCGTTTACAAACATAAGAGGTGCCGTAGCTTTGCCGTTCATATCCACAACCAAACGCCTGTCGTCCGGAAGGCCGTCCCGGTGTACGTCTATGGCCACTTCTATAGATGGGTTATCAGCAAGGAATTTTCTTAAAGACGGTTCCATGCGTTCGTATGCACCCATTATTTTGGACTTTCCGTCCACTAAGTCAAATCGTTTATCAAATCTAACCGCATTTATGCCGTATTTATCTTTCAATAGGTCACACAGCCTTTGGGCAACGCCCATTACGCCTTCCATATCATTTTGAGAGTCGGCGTACATCTCGGTGGAGTGGGTATTGAAAATCACTACTTTTGGCAGTGAATCGTCGGTTTCTACCGTCAAATCCTGCTCCAAGAATTTTTCTATATCAAAGTCGGCCAAGGTAATATCTGTCCGCTTGTCTACCACATAAAATTTCTGCTTTAGATAATCAGTTTCGTTTATCCTATCATAGTCCAAAACATGGGAAATATCGTCGCTAAAGTGGTTGTCCGTGTTTTCCGTATCTGTTTCCGGCTGGTATATTACGTCGTTAATGCCGATTAAATGGGGTAAATCCTCTTGTTCGGGCGGTATTTCTTCGCTGTTAAAAATCAATCCGTCCGGTGAAGAAGCGTTTGCCTCCGATTGCAGCAACAATTCCAGTCCGTGAGTGGGTTTAAAATTTGGCATGGTCTCATAAAGAAAGAACTGAGCCAGTACGGCACCCTTATTAAAAATAACAACAAAAAACAGCACCAATACGGAAAGCACCAGTCCTTGGGAGATTTTAGTCAAGTATTTAAACAAGTTATTGTTTTCCAATGAAACCACATCCCACTCTTTTAATCTCGGCGTATGCCGGCCGATACGGTATTACAATTATATGCCGTAAAAAGATTGGTAATGCAATTTGTTAAGCAGGATTAAATTCCGGTAAATAAACGCAAAGGAAAAAACCTTGAGGGAAACATTCTATTGTAAAAGTTTCACTCAAGGTTTTTTCAAGTAGATATACATTACAAATACTCGTCGGATAATTCAATTTGAATAATATTATCCGAATAAAAATCATCATAATATTTAATTTCGGCAGGTGAATTTTGCAACACGGCGTAAGGCAAATCAACACGTACTTCTGTGCCTTTATCGTCGCTTTCGGTATGTACGTTGCCGTTTAAAAGGTAAGCGAATTGTTTTACTATACTTAGCCCTATACCTGTTCCGGCCTTGTTATGAGAGCCTGCCTGGTAGTATCTGTTAAAAATATTGTTGA
This sequence comes from uncultured Defluviitaleaceae bacterium, assembly GCA_964392115.1. Taxonomy (GTDB): domain Bacteria; phylum Bacillota; class Clostridia; order Lachnospirales; family WRBF01; genus CAYXWM01. The sequence continues at coordinate 25,294 of CAYMOU010000013.1, forward strand.
TTTCGGTGGCGTTCATGCCTATGCCGTCATCTATGACTCGTATGCTGAATATATTGTTTTCAAGTTCCAAAACCACCTGTATCAAACCGCTTACGTCCGTAAATTTAATGGCGTTGGATAAAAGGTTAAGCATTATACGTTCTATCATGGTTTTGTCTACAGACATGGTTAGGGATTTTAAATCGGAACAAAATTTTATGGTTATTTTTTTGCGGTCAGCCAAAGTTTTGGTAGAATCTGTAATATTTCTGATAAGAGCAATTATATCATAATTACGTAATTTGGGTAACAAACCGCCGGAATTTACCCGTTCATAATCGCTTATGTCTCTTATAAGCTTCATAATTCGGTATAATTGGTTTTTCATGTTTTTTATTAATCCAATGGAGGCATCAGGAAGTTGCGTAGTAGCTTCGAGATTAAATATACAGTCAAGGATGATGGACAATGGTGTCTTTATGTCGTGGATTATATTTTCAAAGTATTCGCTGTCTATATGTATAGGAGAATCATTATTATTGGGTATCTTTGAAATTATTCTTTCCATATGTTAACCTCCACCATTCCATTGAAACGACCCGGTGAGAACTTGTCCCAAAACAAAATTATGGTAAATTAAGTATAGTTGTAGAAAATTTAACGTATTTAATCTGTAGATAAGAATGGTAAATTTTTAATTATGGTTATTATAAATTACAGTAATTACTTTGTTAAGCCATAAAACAAAAATATAACCGGCTCGTATGTAATGAACATGAAATTATAGCCAATTGCACATAAGGCAATAACAAAAATCTATTCCGACCGGACGATTTTTGTTAATGAAATAGACGCAATTGTCAATATCTGAATAATAAAAGTATAGTGTAAAGTAACCGCTGAAAAAATTCAGCGGTTACATATTTTAGGGGTTATTGTTGTTCGCTCAAGCGTTTGTAAGTCTTGTATCTGCGTTTTGAATCTTCTTCCGCAACTTTGAACAGCTCTTCAGCTTGGTCGGGGAATGCAATTCTCAAGGCAGCGTATCTGCTTTCGGATTTAATGAAATCGTTAAAGCTTGCAGTGGGTTCTTTGGAATCCAATACGAAAGGATTCTTTCCTTGGTCTTCCAATAATGGGTTGTAGCGATAAGTATGCCAGTAACCTGCTTCAACCGCACGTTTTGCTTGTAATTGGCTTTGAGACATATTGATACCGTGGTTGATACAAGGAGCGTAAGCAATAATCAAGGACGGACCCGGATAGCTTTCAGCTTCCACGATAGCTTTAAGAGTTTGTGCTTGGTTAGCACCCATAGCGATTTGAGCAACGTAAACATAACCGTAAGACATAGCCATCATACCTAAGTCTTTTTTACGGATGCGTTTGCCGGAAGCCGCGAATTTAGCTATAGCACCGGTAGGAGTGGATTTACTGGATTGACCGCCGGTATTGGAGTAAACTTCGGTATCCAAAACAAGGATGTTTACGTCCTCGCCTGAAGCCAAAACATGGTCCAAACCGCCGTAACCGATGTCGTAAGCCCAACCGTCGCCACCGAAAATCCATTGAGATTTTTTAACCAAGTGGTCGGAGTTGTTGAGTACATCTTTAACAAGAGCAGCCGCTTCACCGGAAGCATTAAGTTTTTCCAATTTTTCAACCAAGTTAGCGGAAGTAACTTTGGATTCTGCTGCTTTATCACGAGCTTCAAGCCATTGGTTAAGAGCAGCTTTAACGTCTTCGTCGGAAACCATGCCCATTAAACGTTCAACTTTAGCAGCCAAACCTTCACGAAGTTGTTTTACGCCCAGGTACATACCCAAACCAAATTCGGCATTGTCTTCGAACAAGGAGTTTGCCCAAGCCGGACCTTGACCCTTGCTGTTTGTGCAGTAAGGAGTAGAAGGAGCGGAGCCGCCGTAGATGGAGCTACAGCCTGTTGCGTTTGCAATGTACATTCTGTCGCCAAACAATTGAGTGATAAGTTTAACGTAAGGTGTTTCACCGCAACCGGAGCAAGCGCCGGAGAATTCAAACAGAGGTTTGTTGAATTGGCTTCCTTTTACGGTGTCGGGGCTCATGGGATTGGGCTTATCGGAAAGAGAAATGCAGTATAACCAGTTGGGCATTTCATGCAACTGAGTTTCGATAGGCTTCATTTCAAGAGCCTTGTCTTTTGCGGGGCAAACGTTTGCACAGTTACCGCAGCCTACGCAATCGAGAGGAGTAACTTGAATTTTGTATTGTAATCCTTCGAAGCCCTTGCCTTTGGGTTCAACGGTAACGAAACCTTCGGGTTTGTTGGCAACTTCTTCGGCATTTAACAAGAAAGGACGAATGGTTGCATGAGGACATACGTAGGAACATTGGTTACATTGGATGCAGTTTTCGGGAATCCATTTGGGAACATTGGTGGCAATACCGCGTTTTTCGTATGCGGAGCTGCCTTGAGGCAAGGTTCCGTCTTCACAGCCTTTGAATACACTAACAGGCAAATCGTCGCCTTTTAATGCGTTTACAGGCTCAAGGATTTTGGTAATGTATTCCGGAACGTTGGAAGTATCGATTTTTGCAGAGTTGTCAACAGCGTTTTTCCAGCTTTCGGGAACTTCAACTTTAACAACTTCTTGAACTCCGGCGTCTACCGCAGCGTAGTTCATGTTAACGATTTTTTCGCCTTTTTTGCCGTAGGTTTTCAAAATCGCATCTTTCATATATTTAACGGCATCTTCAATGGGAATGATGTTTGTAAGCTTGAAGAAAGCCGATTGCAATACGGAGTTGATTCTGTTGCCCAAGCCGATTTTTTCAGCGATAGCTATACCGTTGATGATATAGAATTGGATGTTGTGTTCGGCAATATATTTTTTAATATTTGCCGGTAATTTTTCATCCAGCTCGGATTGGTCCCAAATACAGTTGAGCAAGAAGGTTCCGCCGTCTTTTAAGTCGGAGAGAATGTCATACTTGTCAATGTAAGAAGGATTGTGGCAGGCAACAAAGTTTGCACGGTTAACCAAATAGCTTGAACGAATGGGTGTATGACCGAAACGCAAGTGAGATTGGGTTACGCCGCCTGATTTTTTGGAGTCGTAAGCAAAGTATGCTTGAACGTATTGGTCGGTGTGGTCACCGATGATTTTGATGGAGTTTTTGTTTGCACCAACTGTACCGTCGGAACCCAATCCCCAGAATTTACAGTTAATAGTGGAGTCGGGCATAACGTCGATGTTTTTGCCCACAGTTAAAGAAGTATGGGTAACGTCATCGTTAATACCGATTGTAAAGTGGTTTTTAGGTGCATCGGATTTCAAGTTTTCGAATACTGCAACGATTTGTGAAGGAACAACATCTTTAGAGCCTAAGCCGTAACGTCCGCCGATAATAAGGGGGTTTTGTCCTTTTTCAAGGAAAGCTGTGCAAACGTCTTGATATAAAGGTTCGCCCAAAGAACCGGGTTCTTTTGTACGATCCAAAACAGCAATACGTTTTACGGATTTGGGAACGGCATTGATAAAATGTTCCACTGAGAAAGGTCTAAACAGGTGTACTTGTAAAAGACCCACTTTTTCGCCGTTAGCGTTAAGGAAGTCAACAGTTTCTTCAATTGTATCACAGCCGGAACCCATAGCGATGATGATATTTTCAGCATCGGGAGCACCGTAGTAGTTAAACAATTGATAATTTCTGCCTGTTAATTTATTGATTTCGTTCATGTATTCTTCTACGATTGCGGGAGTTGCCAAGTAGAAGGGATTGGAAGCTTCTCTGCCTTGGAAGTAGATGTCCGGGTTTTGAGCAGAGCCTCTCAATACGGGATGTTCGGGATTCAAAGCACGTCTTCTGAACGCTTCCAAAGCATCGTAGTCAACGAGCTTAGCCATGTCATCATAATTCAAGCATTCGATTTTTTGGATTTCATGAGAAGTTCTGAAACCATCAAAGAAATGCAAGAACGGGACACGGCTCTTGATAGTACTCAAGTGAGCAACGGCACCAAGGTCCATTACTTGTTGAGGGTTGGCAGCGGCAAGCATTGCAAAACCTGTTTGGCGGCAAGCCATTACGTCGGAATGGTCACCGAAAATGGAAAGTGCATGAGTAGCCAAAGCACGAGCGGAAACATGGAAAACGCTGGGTAACAATTCACCTGCGATTTTGTACATGTTAGGTATCATCAGCAAGAGACCTTGAGATGCAGTATAAGTAGTTGTCAGGGCGCCGGCTTGTAAGGAACCGTGTACAACCCCTGCAGCACCCGCTTCGGATTGCATTTCCATTACGTTTACGGGTTGTCCGAAAATATTCTTTTTGTCGACTGAAGCCCATTCGTCTGTAATTTCAGCCATTGGAGATGATGGTGTAATCGGATAAATACCGGCAACCTCCGTAAAGGCATAGGAAATATATGCGGCAGCGGCATTACCGTCCATCGTTTTCTTGATTTTAGCCATACTTAACTCCTTTCGTAAACTAAAACATAGAATAAACCTTGTCCTGTATTATATCCTGTTAAGTAAACGCCTAAAATTTAATCTATTTTTGCGAATACTAAACACAATACAAGAAAAAGATGTAGGTTATTATGCATGCATGACCAAGTTTTTATATACTCGCCCAAAAGGGGTATATACCTGCATGATTAAGATACATAACAAAGATTACAAATGTTTCCAATCCTAAATAAAGCATTGCAATACACCGCTCGGATAAGCAAAATACAAAGCTGCACTTGGTATTAGGCTGTTTTGCCACGGCCGGTCGGAAAATAATATTATATATTTTGGTAAACAATGTTTAATATTGTAGGTTGTAACATCAATCACTGTATGCTTGATAATTATACCACATTATTTAAATTAGTAAATATATTTGGGAAAGAATTATATAATATAATTTTTAACAATTGTTAATTTTCTTTCCACGCACCGGTAAAACCAAGAATTTACCGGAAATAATTGTCTTGCTTTTAAAATTCCGGGCCGGCCTTTTCTGTTCTGTAAAATATAAAAAAGGGATAGGAATTTATGATTTTAGTTTGTTAATTTCTGTGAATAAATATTCATTTAAAACTTTAATATATGTACCCTTCATTCCCAAGGAACGGCTTTCTATCAACCCGGCGGATTCAAGCTTTCGCATAGCGTTAACTATAACCGAGCGTGAAATTTCAGCCTCTTTTGCTATGTTGCCGGCCACAACCAAGCCTTCGCTGCCTTTTAAACGGCCTAAAACAAGTATTGCTGCCTCCAACTCCGAAAAGGAAAGGCTGGCTATAGATGATTTTACCCTGTCGGCAAAGCCCTGTTCCTCCAAGCGGTCGTCCTTTAACATCTGCCTGAAACAAACCGTAGCCAAGATTTCAAAAATTCCGATTAGGGTCAGTTGGCTATCCGAAAACTTTTCCGGTTTCCAAAATAACAGGTAACCCAATTTGCTTAAACCGGATATTAGGGGATAAACAACACAATAATAACCCCAAAAATCCTCCGGTACGGCGATTATTTCGTTCAGTTGGGCATTTTCGGTATATTCATAAATGTTTTCGAGGGTTTTAAAAATATGACTCCCGTTAAAATCCGGCTCACCAAGGTTTTTGTCGAAATTTATTTTAAATATGGGTGCGGTTTCAGAATTAAGCAGGATTATATTTGAACGGGTAGTTTGGCAGGTTTTGTTGGCAAGTTCGAATAAAGTCGCTTTGGTATGTTCAGATTGAGTTATGGTTTTGCGGAATTGCTTGATAAGCTCGTTAACTTCCTTTGGCATATTCTCAACTCATTTGAAATTTAATGTTAAAAAGCCGGGGTCTGTCAGCTATGCAAAAAAATACCTTGCAGTTAACCCCGGTGCGTATGCGGTATTGGCTCTTAAACTTTTTCGTCGATAAATTCGCCAACGACACCCATCTTTTTCAGTTCATCCGTGCTTATTTCTTCCGTTTGACTGTTGTTTTGGTTGTTGCGTTCTTGTAAAGCAACTGCATCGTCGGCGTTGTTTGTTTTGTTAACGTTATTGCGGTTTTCTGTTTTGCCGGCTTCCAGGTTACGAAGTTGTTGGATTTTTTGCTGCAACTGCTGAATCTTTTGATCAATTTCTTGCCTTATTTTTTGGTTAAGATCAGCTTTGGCTTTTTCGGCAATGTCTGGTCTGGGGCCGGTTTCGTCATTGCATTCCAAATCGGCAACGGGGCACGCTCTTTTTTGCATTAAACGATCGATTTCTTTTTCTAACTCTTTGATTTGTCCTTCTGCGCTGCCGGTACTAACTTCGTTTAGGATACTTTGATTGTTAATACCCTGTGGAATTTGTCCTACTCCGTTTAATTGCATACATCCCAACTCCTTTTATAATAATACTTATAAAATTTATTGAAAGCACAGAACACAACCGGACAGAGGTTAGGGAAGTTACCGTAATATTCCCTAACCATGTCAAAGTTATTGCTTATTCTTCGGCGTTTGCATCTTCGGGCAATTCCTTGGAGTAACCGCATTTAATGTCAGAGCAAGAGATTTTGGGCTTTTTGCTGCCTTTGATAACCAAAAACTCTCCGCAGTCCGGGCAAACTTCGCCGGTGGGTTTGTTCCATGCCATAAAACTGCATTCGGGATTGTTGGCACAACCGAAATAACGGCGGCCTTTTTTGGTTTTTTTAATAAGAACCTTATCGTGGCATAATGGACAGTTTACCCCGGCTTCTTCAAACAAGGGCTTGGCGTTTTTGCATTCCGGAAAACCCGGGCAGGCAAGGAATTTGCCGTATCTGCCGATTTTTATAACCATGTTTCTGCCGCATTTATCGCAGAGTATATCGGTTTTTTGGTCTTCTATCTCGATTTCGCCTATGTTTTTTTCGGCTTCGGTAAGCTGGCGGCTGAAAGGCGCATAGAAACGTCGAAGGACTTCTTTCCATTCCATTTCGCCTTCTTCAACCTTATCCAAACCAAGTTCCATTTGGGCGGTGAAATCAACGTTTATAATGTCTCCGAAGTTTTCTTTCATTATATTATTGACTATTTCGCCAAGCTCTGTGGAGTAGAAAATTTTCTGCTCCTTGATTACATAACCTCGGGTGACTATGTTGCTGATAGTGGTAGCATAGGTACTTGGACGACCTATGCCCAATTCCTCCATGGTTTTAACCAGCATGGATTCGTTGTAACGGGCCGGAGGTTGAGTAAAATGCTGTTCGGGCAAAATATCCTCTTGCTTGAGTACATCGTTTTCGTTCAAATCCGGAATTTTCGGGGACTTTTGAGAATTTTCTTCGTTGCCTTCTTCTTGGGATTTTTCCTCGTTGCGTTTGTAAACCGCCAAGTAACCCTCAAATTTCAGGGTAAAACCGCCGGCTCTAAAAATTTTGTCTCCGGCTTGAATTTTGATGGACAGGGTTTCGTAGATAGCCGGTGTCATTTGGCTTGCCACAAAGCGTTCCCAGATAAGCTTGTAAAGCTTGTATTGGTCTTTGGACAGAGAATCCTTTATGCTGTCGGGAGTACGGGTTGTAACCGTAGGTCTAACGGCTTCGTGGGCGTCTTGGGTACGGCGTTGCTTGTGTTGCGCTTTTTCCGGGTTGGCGTATCCTGCTGAGAAATTTTCGGTGATGTATTGCTTTACGTCCTCGAAAGCCTCGTCCGAAATACGTGTTGAGTCCGTTCTGATATAAGAAACCAAACCCACTGTGCCTTCTCCGGCTATATCCACACCTTCGTAAAGCTGTTGGGCGATTTGCATGGTTTTATAGGTGGTAAAACCGATGATTTTACTGGCTTCCTGTTGCATGGTGCTGGTGGTAAACGGAGGTATGGGTCTTTTGATACGTTGACCTCTTTTTACTTCCGTAACCTTAAATTCGGCGTTTTTTATGTCGGCTATAATTTTATCGGTTTCTTCTTTGTTGTTCAGGGCTATCTTTGAATCTACGGTGCCGTGGAATTTTGCCACGAACTTTTGATTGTTCTTGCTAAGTTTTACATCAAGAGACCAGTATTCCACCGGTTCGAAGTTTTCCACTTCGTCTTCTCTGTCGCAAATTAATTTAAGTGCAACGGATTGAACCCTACCTGCACTTAACCCCTTTTTGACCTTTTTCCAGAGCAAAGGGCTGATTTTGTAGCCCACTATTCTGTCAAGCTCTCGGCGGGCCTGTTGGGCATCCACCAGGTTCATGTCAATTTGCCTTGCTTCTTTAAGGGATTTTTTAACTGCGTTTTTGGTGATTTCGTTAAAGGTAATGCGAAGGGCATCCTTGTCCTGCAATTTGAGAGCATGAACCAGATGCCAACTGATGGCTTCTCCTTCACGGTCAGGGTCGGTTGCAAGGTAGATTTTGTCCGAATTTTTTACTTCTTTGCGAAGTTTGGACAAAATTTCGCCTTTTCCTCGTATAGTTATATATTTGGGCTCAAAGTCGTTTTCGATGTTTATTCCCAATTCGGATTTCGGAAGGTCTCTGACGTGGCCTACCGAAGCTTCTATTTTATATGAGCTGCCCAGAAATTTTTTTAATGTTTTAGCTTTTGCGGGCGACTCTACTATTACCAAATTTTTTGCCATTAATATTCCTCCGCTGAGATACTGTCCTTAAAAGCCGGTTGCTTGAAAAGATTAAGACCTTGAGGGAAACTTTTTCTGAAGAAGAGGTTTCTGTCAAACTCCCTTCAAAAAGTCTTTAACATTTATAGTCAAATGCTAATTAAAGAGTAACAAAAGCGTCTATTCGCAGTGGTGAG
>CAYMOU010000014.1:0-33960 GCA_964392115.1 uncultured Defluviitaleaceae bacterium
TTTGTCTAAATTGCAAATTTTTATCTACTGTTTTAAATGGAATTAGTATTATTCAGCGTTTACCATATTTAAAAAATCTTTTTCGTTGATTATAGGAACATTCAGTTCATTTGCCTTTTTATTTTTTCCGGATGTGGAGTATATGTTGTTGTTTATAAGGAAATCCGTCTTGGATGTAACGCCGCCGGTAACCTTTCCTCCGTATTTTTCTATAAGTTCCTGCAATTCTTTTCTGTTGCCGAAGGCTTCCAAATCTCCGGTGATAACGAAGGTTTTTCCGGCAAGCAACAGATTTGCGGAACTTTCCACGGTAATCAATCTTAATTGACCCAAAGCGTAGTCAAACAGCTGTCTGTTTTCCGGTTTTGAAAAATATTTGACTAACGAAGAAGCTATAACCTCTCCAAAACCTTCTATAGTCAGCAATTCTTCATATTCAGCCTCGGCTATTTTTTGCGGTGAATAATTATAATGCTCGCAAAGCCTTTTAGCGTTGCTTAAACCTACGTGTTTTATGCCCAAAGAGTAAATAAAGTTGGGCAATTTAACATCTTTTGCGGATTCTATGGCTTTTATCAGCTTATCGTATGACTTCTGCCCAAAGCCTTTTAATGCTGTAATTTCCGATTCAAATTCCTGTAACTTCCATAAACTTGTGTAGTTTTCAAGGTAATTTCCGTCAACAAACTTTTCTATGGTCATTTCGGATAGACCTTGAATATTCATGGCGTCTCGGGAACAGAAGTGGGAAATACTCTGCACTGTCTGTGCCTTGCAGTTGGGATTGGGACAGCAGAGACTTTTGCCCTCTGCCTGTTGGATTATTTCGGTTTCTTCACCGCAGACAGGGCAATGTTCGGGCAAAGTAGCCGTACCTGATCGGGTTAAGTTTTGAGCCACTTGAGGAATAATCATATTTGCCTTGTAAACGGTGATGGTGTCGCCTATACCCAGTTCCAAGTTTTCCAAAATTCCTAAATTATGCAAGCTTGCTTTGGAAACGGTGGTGCCTTCCAGTTCTACCGGTTTAAAAATGGCTATGGGGTTAATCAAACCGGTTCTGGATACTGACCAATCTATATTTTCCAGCTTGGTTTCGGCTATTTCGTCTGCCCATTTAAAGGCTATGGAATCTTTGGGAAACTTTGAAGTACGCCCAAGAGAATCGGAATAGGCTATGTCGTCCAAGGTTAAAACCAAGCCGTCCGAGGCAAAATCACTGTGAACAGCCGCATCGGTCAGTTCCTGAACTGCCTTTTCCACGGTATCGGCTGTTACGATTTTTGTTTCAACAACCTGAAAACCCAAATCTTTTAACCAATTTATTTGATTGCATTTCGAATTGTCAAAGTCCGTTTTATCGCTGTGAACCAAGGAAAAAGCAAAGAAATTTACGTTTCTGTCCGAAACGGCCTTGCTGTCCAGTTGCCTGACTGTACCGGAACATAAATTTCTGGGGTTTTTGTAAACCTGTCCTTCTTTTTCGTTTATTTTTTTAAACTCCGGAAAAGAAATAACGGCCTCTCCTCGGATAACCAAAGAGCCTTGGTATTCTGTTTTAACCGGTACATTTTTAAATACGTTTACGTTGTGGGTTACGTTTTCGCCTATAGTGCCGTTTCCTCGGGTTACCGCACGGATTAGTTTACCCTCTGCGTAATGCAAAACTAAGGTAAGCCCGTCCAATTTCGGGGTTAGCAGGCCCATTCTATGATCTAAAAAAGCTTTAAGTCTGTTTATGTCCTTGGTTTTGTCCAGGCTTAGCATGGGAATGTCGTGTTCCACCTTTTCAAGGCTTTGCAAAACCTCATGCCCTACCTGTCTTGTGGGACTGTTACTTAAAAGTATTCCTGTTTTTTCTTCCAGTTCCAAAAGTTCGTCATATAATCTGTCATATTCCCAATCGCTGATTATTTCACGGTTTTCCGTGTAATAGGCGTAGGATGCTTTATTCAAAAGTTCTACCAATTCGTTAATTCGTTCCAGAAATATCAGTCCCTACATTAAAGCTGTGTGTCGTAAAAAGGAAAAGAGAAAGACCTTGAGGGAAATTTTTTCTGAAGAAAAAGTTTCCCTCAAACTCCCTTCAAAAAGACTTTAATATGAAGTAATTGGAATAAAACTTCAAGGGTAAAGCCTGCAAGTCTTTTCTACCGTTAAATATTATTTAAATTTTACCGCTGTACCGTAAGCTAAAATTTCTGCGGCGCTTGCCATAATTGCGCTTGAGGAAAAGCGTACGGAAATAACAGCATCGGCGCCTAATCGTTTAGCCTGTTCTGTCATGCGTTCTATGGCAACGTCTCTTGCGTCGTTAAGCATTTCGGTGTAGCCTTTAAGTTCGCCGCCGACGATGGTTTTAAGGCCGCTCATAAAATCCTTGCCTATGTGTTTGGAATGCACTGTAGAGCCTGTAACCATACCTAAGATTTGTAATTCTTTTCCGTCCATGTACTCTGTGGTTGTTAAAAACATAAATAATCCTCCTATTAAAGTTAAAGTAATGTTAAGTAACAAGAACCCATGTATTATGTCAATAAACCTCTTTTTCAAGTACCCAGCCTTTGTTATAGGCGGTCAATAAATCTTCCAGACGTTTGATTTTGTTCTGTATTTCAACACCTATGTCTGTCTGCATAACCGTGATTCTGCTTTGGTTAAACTCAACAAGCATGGTTTGGGAAACTATATCCTTTTCGTTTTCTATGGCATCCTTTGTGGATTCAAAGGGTTCGTGCGCCGCTAGTATAAGGCCGTGTGAGTTGAAAATCAGCGTATAACCGGCTATACCGGTTTCGGCTTGATAAGCCTTTGCGAAACCGCCGTCTATTACTATCAGTCGGCCGTTGGCTTTAACGGGGCTTTCGCCTTTTTTCACCTTAACGGGAACATGGCCGTTTACTATATGTGCCTTGGCCGGGTCCAACCCGAAATCTTTTAGTATAAGCTCGCAGACGCTTTCGTTATCCCTAAATTCATAGTAAGGGTCTTTTTTCTCCACATGGGTTGATTTGTCCGCCACGAAATAGCGTTCAAAGGTAGCCATGCGTTCTTTTCCGAACAAGGGCGAATCCGGACCGCACCATAAGTACCACATTAAATCCAGCCCGGTTCTCCGCTCGGGAGTGTGCCTGGGGCTGAAATAACCGCCTCTGACCAAACGCTCGATTTTATCCAGATAGCTTTTTCCGGAATATTCTTTGCCTTCTACACAGATACGTTTTAGGGTGCCGTCTTCGTTTAAAGGAATACAGCCGTGGAAAAGCAGGTTTGAGTTAAAAGCCTTGTACATACTGCCTTTGTTGAACAGCAGAATTGCATGGCTTTGCAGTTTTTCCGAGTTCATAAAGCTGAATTTCAGTTTGCTTAAAACCTCTTTTTCTTGAGGGGTTAAAGTCAAGGGATCTTTGGGATTTACCGTCGGGAAGCATTTGTCTGTAAGCTCGTATTCCACCCCATCGATTTTTACCGTACCTCGTTCAAAATCCACCTTATCCAGCAGTATTCTGTCCTGCATATGATATTCCGGGCGTCTTTGAATCAAAGCCGCTTCAACTTTAAATTGCATGATGGTTATGGCTTTGTGAATCATGCCAACTAAAACCGTTTCACGGTCGTTAAAGGGGTCTTTTTCCGACAATTCCGGTATGAAACGCTCACAGGGGTCGTCTTTGTAATGCTCCATAACAAAGCTTACCAGCGGCACAAGATTTATGCCATAGCTTTCCTCGATAACGTCCAAGTTATTGTATTTTGCGCTGATACGGATAACGTTGCAAATACAGGCAAGCGAACCGGCTGCGGCACCCATCCAAGAAATATCGTGGTTACCCCATTGAATATCCAGCGAATGATGAGACAGCAAGGCATCCAATATTTTATCGGCATGAGGGCCTCTATCATAAATATCTCCAATAACATGAAGCTTATCCACCGCCAACCTGTGAATAACCTTGGATATAGCCACAACAAAATTAGAGGCCCTGTTTAATTTAATGATAGTGTCTATTATTTCATTATAATAATCCCGCTTGTTGCGTAATTCGGAATTTTCGTTGAGCAACTCCTCCAAAATGTAGGCAAAGTCCTTATTCATGGCCTTACGAACCTTAGAACGGGTATATTTGGAGCTGGTACGGCGTAAAACCTGAATAATCCTGAAAAGGTTGATTTTATACCAATCCGCCAAGTCCTCCTCGGTTTGGGTTGCTATCTCGATTTTTTGTTCGGGGTAATAAATTAAGGTTGCCAGACTGCGTTTTTCACTTTCCCGCAAAGAATTTCCGAAGATTTCGTTTATGTATTCCTTTATAATACCTGAAGCGTTGCGAATAACATGGTTAAAGGACTCAAATTCCCCATGAACGTCCGAAATGAAATGTTCCGTTCCTTTCGGCAGGTTCAAAATGGCTTTTAGGTTGATAATCTCTGTGCAGGCGGAAGCCTTTGTGGGGTAAGATTCCGAGAGCAATTCCAGATAACGCAATTTATCCTCGCTGAATTTTTTTTCTGCACTGTACATTTTTTTCACCACCTTTATAAATATACAACTTACCAAAAAGTCTAAGTAAAACAATAAGTCAAAACCCGGTTGGTTCCGGTAAAAGTCAGTTAAATAAAGAGCAAGCAAATAAACACAAATTCAATGGGCATTATTTTTACTGTATAAGTATTTATTGTATTATAACATTAATGATGGTTGGAATATACTGTTTTTTGTAAAAATGATAGGTGGGAAATTCGACATGGGGTTGGGGTGGTAAATAAAGTAATTCGTGCTTTCTTTATATGTAAAATCAATATATATTTTGCAAATTTTTCTTATATTTTGCGTTGACTGAATTTACAAATATTGTTATAATATTATGAAACAGTATTCGGAATGTTTTATTAGGTGCTGTAAAAAGCACAACAAGATTAAATTAAAGGACATGTACCATATTTGACTTGTATTAATTCCAGCTTATATTTTGTATTATCCATATTGTCAGAACTATATTTTTATGTGTTAACACTGTGTTATATTATATCGGAGGGATATTTGAATGAAAATTCAACAAAAGGACTATTATCATGGTGCCGCGCTAACTCAGATAGTTGAACATGAATCATTCAAGGCATTAAATAAAGCGGATGAAAAATACGGCCACTATAAAATTAATCACGACATTCGTTTAATGATTAAAATAACAAGCATTGAAAATGAGCCATGGCAATTCACTGCAAATGCTAGTGATCTTGAGACTATAGAAGAGGATATTAATTCCGGTGACCAGTTTTTTCTTTGCTTAGTATGCGGTTTAAATACTATATGCTTGTTAGATAGCAATCAGGTCAAACAACTGCTGGATTTAAGCTCTTGTGAACAACAGTGGTTAAGAATAAAGAACACCGGATCGTTGAGGGCATGGAGCAATCGGATTGAGCTGCAGCACTCCATTCCTCATAATGCTTTCCCGAACAGAATGTTTACCACATAAACATACAACATACTTTTTTCAGAAAAATATACATGGACATATACCTAAAATATACATAAAGGAGATTATATCATGGCATTTAGATTCGATATGCAGAATAAGACTCCGCAGCAACAAATTATTGTAGCAAAAAGAGATGCGGAAGACAGGCGAATACGAGAAGCCACTGCTAAGAAAAAAACGGAAAGCAAACCATTAGGTATTGCTAATTCAAATATTTTGTTACTAGTTATAGATAAGGACACTTGCCCAATCCAAGACAATGTTATAATGAAACAGCAATGCTCTAACTGCAAGCATTATAATGGATTCAAAATATATAACGGGCATCAATGTATTAGATGTTCATATAAGTAAAGCACATCGAGAGAACTACTTCTCACTATGCTTACAAAAAGGATCTTGTATTATCAAAAATGCATAAGTATATTATCCTGCCGACCCCCAGGTCGGCTTTTTTTCACCCCATCTACCCCTTGCCACCCATCAACCCCTATGCTACACTATACCCATAACCCAAATCTTAACATCCACATCCACCCATAGGAGCATTTTCAAATGGATTATATTTTATCTTTTTTACAGGGCATAATCACCTTTATTTCGCCCTGTTTGCTACCCATGCTACCGATTTATGTATCTTTCTTTGCCGGCCAAAATACCGAGGGCAAAAGGAAAAGGGCACTTATTAACGCACTGGGGTTCGTGTTTGGTTTTACCGTGGTGTTCGTTGTTTTGGGAGCCTTTGCAGGGACTTTGGGCAGTTTTTTGAGAGAATACAACACTGCCTTTAATATAGTCAGTGGCGTGGCAGTAATATTATTCGGGCTTAACTTTATGGAAGTGCTGCGAATACCCTTTCTGAATACCTCCCGGCAAATTCGGCTGAAAACTTTTAACCCCGGTTTTTTCTCGTCGGTTTTGTTCGGAGTAATCTTTTCTGTGGGTTGGACGCCTTGCGTCAGTGCGTTTCTGGGTTCGGCACTTATGCTTGCCGCTCAAAGCGGAGAGAGTCTGAGAGGAATACTTATGCTGTTGTGCTTTTCCCTGGGTCTGGGCATACCCTTTGTTGTCTGTGCCCTGCTGATTGACAGTTTGAAAGGTGCGTTTGAGTTCATCAAAAAGAATTATAGGATTATCAACATGATTTCCGGCGGATTGCTTGTTGTTGTAGGTGTTTTGATGGCAACAGGTAAGCTGGGTTATTTTCTCACGTTGCTGACGTTTTAAAGGAGGATTATGAATAATAAAACCAAAACTATACTGGGTATCGTGATTTTTGTGCTGTTTATAGCAGGTGCGGCATTTGCATATAACGAATTATCGAAGTATTATAAGCCGGAAGTACCGCTTGTAACCCCTGATATTCCCACTGCAACCACACAAGCGCCGCCGAAACCGACAAAAACACCGGCGGACGACGACGTGCAAGAAGATGACGTACAAAAAGACGACGTGCAAGAAGACGAAGCTATAAAGGCACCGGACTTTTCAGCCTTTGACAGCGAAGGAAATGCTGTAAAGCTGTCTGATTATTTCGGCAAGCCCCTTGTGCTGAATTTTTGGGCATCCTGGTGTCCTCCGTGCAAAAGCGAAATGCCGCATTTTAATAAGATTTACAACGAATTAAAAGAAGACGTAGTCTTTCTTATGGTAGACATGGTAGACGGCTCCCAAGAAACCGAAACGAGAGGTAAAAAATACATTGCCGACAACGGCTTTACCTTCCCGGTTCTGTATGACACTCTCCAAGATGCCGCTTACACCTACGGCATACGCTCGCTTCCCACAACCGTTTTTGTTGATAAAGATGGCAACGTTGCCGCCGGTGTTGAGGGTGCAATAGACGAAGAAACCTTGCTCAAGGGTATAGAATTAATAACCAACACGGAAAAAGAACCGGAAAAACCGGAAGCTGATAAAGAGCAGTAAAAACGCAAAAAACGGTCAAGGCTATACCTTTGACCGTTTCCTGTTTTCTGATCATATTTACATTTCACTTATTACTATATCATATTTCCAGTCGAGTATCCCACCAAACTCATAGATATTCGTATATCCCATTTCGACAAGCACCCGGCTTACTGCCTTACTTCGCACACCGCTGCGGCAATAAACCAATATCTTAGCCTCTTTATCCGGCAATAAATCCTCTACCGTATCTTCAATATCATCTTTCGGTATCAACAGGGCATTTTCAATATGACCGCTCTCATACTCGGCCTTTGTGCGAACATCCAATATGGTTACAGGTTCGTTATCTATAATTTCTTTAGCTTCGGCAGAGGAAATTCGCTTAAAGTTCATTTTGCTTACTCCTTTGTATTTGTGTCTGAATTTATCCGGCCTAAATAGTATATCCGCTATTAAAAAATTCATGGGTTACTTAATCCAAACATAAATAAAAAACCCCACAAACACTAAGTTTGCAAGGTTTTTCAATAGCTGGGCTGGAAGGATTCGAACCTTCGAATGCAGGAGTCAAAGTCCTGTGCCTTACCGCTTGGCGACAGCCCAAAGTTATAAGGGATATTTACAACATGGAGAATTGTACACCGGAAGATAAAAATAGTCAAGCATTTTTTTAATTTTTTTCTATAAAAATTTCCGGTTGACATAAAGGTGGCCGGTGTATTCCCTTGTTACCCTATACCCGGTTTGGGAATATGTTTGAAATAGCCGATGTATTGACATTAAAAACATAATGTGTTAGACTTTTATAAATATATTTATAGAAATACTCAAGCTTTTTTGCAACCGAAAGTTATATTAATTTGCAAGTTTATAATATACATTAACCAAGCCCCATTAGGGGCTTTATAAAATAATTGGGGTGAAACATGTCCGGTTTGAATGATTTAAAGGTATTGTTTGTGTCATCTGAGATTACGCCTTATGCAAAGAGTGGCGGACTGGGCGATGTAATCGGGTCTTTGCCTAAGGCACTGCGTGAAATGGGTGTAGATGCCCGAGTGGTGTTTCCCAAATACGAGCGTTTAAATTGCGAATCACTTGGAGACCCGGAATATCTGGGTACCCTGCAAGTAACCTTGGGCTGGCGTAATCAAAGGGCAGCCGTTTACAAAGTTGAAAATTCCATTCCCACTTATATGATAAGCAACGACTACTATTTCAGCCGTGATATGTTTTACGGATACGGTGACGATTACGAGCGTTTTGCCTTCTTCTCAAAGGCAGCTATAGTTATGCTGAATTTGATAGACTTTATCCCCGACGTTATCCACTTTAACGACTGGCAAACCGGATTGGGGCCATTGTTTTTACGTGATGAATTCGGCGGATTTTTAGCCTTCAACAATATAAAAACCTTATATACCGTACACAATCTGCAATATCAAGGTCTGTTTTCAAGAGACGTTTTAGGCTCTGTGGGGCTAAACGACGGGTATTTCAATGCGGACAAGTTGGAGTTTTACAATAACATCAGCTATATGAAGGCCGGCTTGGTTTATGCGGATGCCATAAGTACCGTAAGCGATACTTATGCCCACGAAATTCAAACGCCACAATACGGTTTCGGTATGGACGGAGTTCTGCGTGAAAAATCCTATAAATTAAGCGGAATTTTAAACGGTATAGACACTGAGCAATACGACCCGGAAACCGATAAAAAAATATATACAAATTTCAGCAAAGACACCTTGGAATTAAAGCTGAAAAACAAAACACAACTGCAGCAACACCTTAATCTGCCTCAAAAAGACGTACCTATGATAAGCATTATTTCACGATTGGCTGACCAAAAAGGCTTTGATTTAATAGGCGTGGCCATAGAAGAATTGCTTTCTATGGACGTGCAATTGGTGGTTTTGGGAACCGGTCAGGGCAGCTATGAGCATATGTTTAGGCATATGGCTTGGAGAGCCCCTGAAAAAATAAGCGCCAATATTTTCTTTAACGAGGATTTGGCTAGGAAGATTTACGCCGGCTCTGATATGTTTTTAATGCCTTCCCTGTTTGAACCCTGCGGTTTGGGACAGCTTTTTGCCATGCGTTACGGAACTATACCCATAGTAAGACACACCGGCGGCTTGGCAGACACCGTTACCCACTACAACCCGGAAAACCAAACCGGCAACGGCTTTGTCTTTAACGATTATGTTGCAAACGGTATGATGTGGGCTGTAAAAGAAGCGTTAAATGTATTTTACAAAGGTCGAAAGCATTGGGAACCCATAGTTAAAAACGCTATGGAATCGGACTTTTCCTGGAACCAATCTGCCCAAAAATACATAGACCTGTATCTTAAGCTTAAAGGATAATATTAGCCGTAATCATATTGTTTATTCAGCTATTGTGCAAAAGCCGGTTTGAACGGAAATTTTTTCTGTACAAACCGGGTTTTGCCTATATTTAACTAATAATAAACTATATCCCTTGTTCTCACCTTGAAACATGAATAAGCCGGAACCCTCATATACTGTACTAAGTATCTTTGGGACAGTTGAATCGGCAATCATTTTCAACGCCCTTATGGGGGTATTTTTTTGCATTCTTGGAGCAAGGTTATTAAAATTGCATCTGTTTACACGGCAATAATTTTGGGTGCCGGGTTTGCTTCCGGGCAAGAGTTGTTGCATTTTTTCGTTAGATTTAATGTTAAGGGAATTTGGGGCATTTTTGTTTCGGGGTTGATTTTTGCCTTTGTGGGCTATGCCGTTCTTTACATATGCAGGGTCAAAAAAATAGGCGGACACGGTGAACTGCTGAATTTGTTGTTCGGAAACCATATTTCGAAAGTAATTGAGTATGTGGTTGCCTTTTTTTTATTTATACTCTTTGCAACCATGCTATCCGCTTCCGGAGCGGCCTTAAAACAGGCCTTTAACATAGATTTTACCTTAGGCGTGTTAATGGTGGGCTTTCTGTGTTTTTTGTCCTTTCTATACGGTATAGACGGTATAGTTAAAATTAACACCGTTCTTGCTCCGCTTATGGTTATAGGCGGTATATGCGTGGGGTTGTACAGCTATTTTCAACAAACTGCACCGGCATTTGCTCCATTAAGAATGAATTGGATTTATTCGGCTGTAGTCTATGCCTCCTTTAACATAGTAACGGCTGTTACGGTGCTTTGCGATATGGGAGACCTGATAACCTCTAAACGGGTGGCTTTTTACGGCGGTTTACTGGGCGGTTTGGCCATGACTTTTCTGGCGTTGTGTATCTTCTTACCACTGTTTTTAAACTATACAGCCATTGCAAATGTGGATATACCTCTGCTGAAAGTACTGGAGGGTCAAGAGCGGTTTTTTTATTTCCTCTACCTATTAATATTATTGTGCGCCATATTTACCACTGCCGTGGCAAACGGATACGGATTTATAAGTTGGCTGCAAAAGACAGTAAAAATAAAGCCCACAACCCTGAAAGTGACAGTGGTTTTAGCCGCCGGAATAACCTCATATGCGGGGTTTTCCAACTTTGTAAGCAAGGTGTATCCTGTGTTTGGCATTGTGGGCTTAATTGAAATAATCATGATTACCGCAATATTTTATAAAATAAAACGACATCGGAAGGATTAATACTAATTCCATTTTTAATGAAGGATAAAAATTTGCAAATTTTTATCTACTGTTTAAATGGAATCAGTATAACCGGACGAAGTTATCAAAGTTCGTTAAGGAATGGTTTCTTTGAAACGGGTGACCTTATTTTTAACCGTTACGGTTCTTTTAGCGGCTTCCGTTTATCTGCTTTACAACGAAGGCATAATTTGGAAAACGGAGTCCAATCAAGATACAGTTGCAGCATTTGCCGAAACCGGAGTGAGCATACCGCTGACTCCGGAAAGTCATGCTTCTTTTTATTCTGCCGGCGACGACAGATTTTTTTATTGCACCAATGACGGCATAGCCTATACCAATCTGTCCGGAGAGACGGAATGGCTTGCAGATTTTGCCTTTCGAGAGCCTGTATTAATAGGCGAAGGTAAAATTGCTGCTGTAGGCGAGCCCAACGGCAATTTGATTATAGTTTTCGACAACAAAGGTGAACTTTACCGCACGCTTTTTGAAGACGCCTTGGTTTTATCTTACAGCTTAAACAAGCAGGGCTATCTTGCCGTTATTTTAAAACGAGACAACCACTACGAAACCCACGTTTACGACAATTCCGGCAACCAAATTTGGACTATGATGCATCTTGTTTCCAATGTATACCCGGTTGCTGTTGATATTTCTCAGGATAACAGAATTATTGCTCTTAACTTGCTGGATTTACGTGATTTATCCGTTGTATCCGGTCTGACTTTTTGTTATTTGAACACAGACGAAGCAAAGGGCTATACAGACTCGGTTTTTGCCAGCAAGAACAAACAAGACCAAGTTATAGCTGCGTTAAGCTTTTTAGAGGACGGAACCCTGGTTTCTTTGTCAGAAGAAGAGGTCTGCGGTATAACTTTCGAAAATAATAACGAAGTAAAATATGCCTGGGAAATTCCTTTGAACAATAAAGTGGAAATTATAGCTTATTACGGCGACAGGTTTGCATTGGCATTGGGAAGCGGTCTTATTAACAGGCAACCGGAACCCACCGGAACCGTACAAATTTATAATTCCAAAGGCGTTTTGACCGGTTCGGAAAAGCTTGATAAAGTTCCTTCATTCATAAACCTAAATTACGGAAATTGTATGGTAGGAATAGGCAAAACGGTTTACGCCCTTAACGAAAAGGGTAAAATCTTATGGGAATATAACGCCCTACAACACGTAGAATATGCCGCAAGAGTAAATAACAGTGATAATTTGCTTATAGTTAACGAAAACGAAGCTCTGATGGTTAAAAAGCAGATATAGGCTTTCCTTAACCCACAGCAGGAGGTGTTGAATTGAATATTTTAGACATTGCGGTTTTGGTCATACTGGGTATATGTATGTTTATGGCTTATAACAGAGGCTTTTTCCTTTCCTTGTTCGGCTTGCTTTCATGGGTTATATCCTTGGTGCTGGCATACGCCATATATCCCTTTGTTACGAAATTTTTATGGAGTTGGCAATGGTTTTCCGGCGGAATTACCGACTTTATTTCAAGGAGTATGGATTTGGGAAGCTTTATCCCACCGGATACCTTAAAAGCCCAAACCGACATGATTTCATCTTTACCCCTGCCCGGCTTTTTAACCGACACTCTCCTTGCAAACAACAACCCGGAGTTTTACAAGGCACTGAACGTGGATAACATTAAGGACTATCTGGCAGGTTCCATTGCCAGAATTTGCATAGACATTATCGCCTTGGTTTTGGTGTTTATGCTTGTAATGTTACTTATGAGAATTATCGTAAGAAGCTTAAATATACTTACAAAACTGCCTGTCATAAATACTGTTAACAAATATGTAGGCTTGATTTTCGGCTTTTTACAAGGCACCATTATTATCTGGATACTGCTAATACTGATGATTTGTTTTATATCAAACAAAGATGTGGCAAATCTGTTTCAAATGCTTCAAACTTCAAGCTTGGCGAAGTTTTTCCATGAGAATAATATACTTAGGCATTTGATATTGGGAGTATAAAAAAATAAGTGAGAGAGACAAGACAAGTCCCTCTCACTTTCTTTTGCTTAATTTAGGCCTTAACCTCCGCCGTTTCTGTATCTAACAAGGCATTTATTTCACTGCCCAAAAGCAAAACTATGGATATTATATTCAGCCAAAACATTAAAATAACTATGGAACCCAAACTGCCGTACACCTTTGAAAATTGAGAAAAGTTTTCTATATATATGTTAAAACCCTTTGATGCAATAAGCCATATAATCACCGTAAATAATGCACCGGGTAATAGGGCTTTGAATTTTATTTTTTTGCAGCCCGACAACCTGTAAATTATCATGACCGTAAGCAGCAACACCACTACGGAAACCGCTAACCATAAAATTCCAAAAAAAGTAGACGTAAGTTTAGGGAAAAGTGTTGGGTTGATATTGCTCATAAAATGTGTATCTATAATAATCAATATTAAAGAAACAATTACAGAAGCCGTAAATATAAACACCATTACTATGCTTAACATTTTAACGTGAAAAAAATTTCTGGTTTCTTTGCAGCCGTAACATTGATTTATTCCTCTTATTACAGAGTCAAACCCCGAAGAAGCGGCAATAATACTGAACAGCAAGCTTATTGAAAGCAGGCTGATATTTCTAGTGTTTATTACCTCTACCACAAAAACTTCTATTATGCCCATTATTTCCTTAGGCAAATATTCGGACATTTGCTTTATAAAAAGGTTGCCGTCTATATTGAGAAAACCCAGCAATGTCATTAAAAATATTATAAAAGGAAAAAGTGCCAACAGCAGCTTATAGGTTAATTCGTTGGCCTTTGCAATTAAATCGTCTTTTTGTACTTCTTTAACCAATTTTATAATAAATAAAATCCACTTCTTCATAAATATACCACCAAATGAATTTTTTACTTGAAAAAAGTTTATATTAGCTATAATATAGATATTACTAATTCCATTTAAAACAGTAGATAAAAATTTGCAATTTAGACAAAGATTCAAGGATAATTTGCAAATTTTTATCCTTCATTAAATATGGAATCAGTATCAGTAATGCATAACCGAAGTTTTTCAATTTTTACACTTCAACTTAGAACACAGTCTTGTATACGAAAGGCATAATTATGGAATGGATTCAAGGAAAAATCTATACCTCTCATGAGGATATAGATACAGTTTGTGCAATGCTATTGGCCCGAGGCATTAAGGGTCTGCAAATAGATGACAGCTTGGATATGCAAAATTTTCTGGCTGAAAATAAACAGCAATGGGATTATATAGACGAAAGTTTGATGAACGATACAAGTCAACCTTCCGTTACTTTCTATCTGCCCAATAACGAACACGGCAACGAAACTCTGTTTAACATTAAAGATGGAGTTAGCGACCTAAAGAGCCGCTCGGAAACTGCGGAACTTGAACTGACCAATGTAGACGACGAAACCTGGCTAAACAACTGGAAGAAGTTTTTTAAACCTTTAGAATTGGGTAAACGCATAGTTATAAAGCCGGTATGGGAAGAATACAATTCCGATGAAGGAAAGGTAGTTTTCACCATAAATCCGGGACAGGTTTTCGGTACGGGCCTTCATCAAACCACCCAGCTTTGCATTTGTGCCTTGGAGGATTATGTTACCCCGGATTGCACCGTGTTGGACTTGGGCTGTGGCAGCGGAATATTATCCGTAATAGCACAAATGCTGGGCGCCCGTTCGGCTGTTGCGGTGGATTTGGACCCCGGTGCTGTTCCTACAGCCTACGAAAACGCAGCTTTAAACAATATTCTGCCCGATAATTATGAAGTTATTTGCGGAGATTTGTTGCGAGACGAGAAGTTATGTAATAAAATTCGACAAAATAAGTATGACTTGGTTTTGGCTAATATAGTAGCGGACGTTATTATCGCTTTGGGTGACTTGGCTGTGGAATGCCTTTCCGACAAAGGTATCTTCATTGCCTCAGGCATAATCGAAGAGCGTATTGACGATGTTGTTAATGCTATTACCGGTTTAGGATTGGAAATAGTAAGCATCAACTCAAAAGACAATTGGTTCTGCGTAATATCAAAGAAAAAGTAGGGGTTAAATGCCAAAGTTTTTTGTCAACAAAGCCGACGTACAAGACGACACCATTTTGCTAAAAGGTGAAAACGCCAAACATATACAGGTTTTACGCCATAATATAGATGACAGCATTACAGTTTGCGACAGCCAAGGCATGGACTTTCAATGCCTTATAAAATCAATAAGCAGGGACAGTGTAACCCTTGAGGTTCTGGACTCAAAGCCCTGTGTAAACGAGCCGGATATGAAGGTTACGCTATTCCAAGCCTTGCCCAAGTCCACCAAGATGGATTTGATTATTCAAAAATGCGTAGAGCTTGGAATTTACGAAATTGTGCCGGTCATAACCGAACATGCTATAGTAAAAAAGGTTGAACCGGCCAAAATTCAACGCTATAACAAAATAAGCGAAGCCGCAGCAAAACAATGCCTGCGAGGGATTATTCCCCGGGTTACAGCTCCTCTTTCTTTTAAAGATGCCGTGGCCCGTATGACAGAAATGGAACAAGCCTTCTTTTTATACGAAAATGCACCTGTGGAAAATAAAAAAATATTAACAGAAAACACCGCAAAACACATAGGCATATTTGTGGGCCCGGAAGGAGGGTTTTCCGGAGCCGAGGCGGAATATTGCATGGAAAAGGGTTTAAAAACAGTGTCTTTGGGTAATCGTATCCTTAGAACGGAAACTGCGGGTTTTACCGCACTGATTATTCTGCTGTTTTGCAACTCGGATTCTTAAACTAAACAACGCCAAACCCTAAGTGTTTTTGCTATTAAACCTATAAAATGTCTTTTAAATTAGTTAATATAGTGACGCTGATTATACGGGAGTTTCTGACTTATACCCGGTTTTCAGCAGTTACCGGAAAATCGGGAGTGTGAAAATGGATAAGTCAAGAGTATTCATAGTAGACGATTCCTTGGCAGCAAGAATTTTACTGAAGCGAATTATAGAAAGCAACGAAAACTTTGAAGTGGTTGGAGAGGCAGACTCCGCTTTATCGGCAGTAATAATGTTTGATGAAGCCAATCCGGATATAGTTATGCTGGAGGCAAGCGTTACCGGCTCTATGTCTACCGCCGATATTATCAGAGAATTAAAAGCCATGGATCCCAACGTAAAAATCGTCATGGTATTGGATGTTATTTCTGCAAAAAACCCTTCCCTAGCCTATAATTTGGGCTTTGACGATGTTATAATTAAGCCCTATAAGCAAGATAAAATACTGGAAGTGTTAAAAAACGTGAGCAGTACCGTATGAGACAGATTTATTTTGACAATGCCGCATCAACCCGGCCGTTTTCTTGCCTGATTGAGAACTCGGCAAAGCTCTTTTCCGAGCTTTACGCCAACCCTTCTTCACCGCATAAATTGGGGCTTGAAGCAGAACGTTCGGTTAAAAACGCAACGGATATTTTAAAGCAAACCCTTAATGCAGACAACTACAATATTATCTATACCTCCGGCGGTACCGAGTCAAACAATATGGCTATACTCGGTACCGCTTTGTCGAGGAAAAAACGTGCCAACCAAATTATAACAACCTCTGCGGAACATTCTTCCGTAGCGGAGGTGTTTAAGTATTTATCCAAAGAGGATTTCGAAGTTATTTACTTGAATGTAGACAGCCGGGGTTACGTGGATATAAAACAATTGCAAGAATACCTTAATCCCAACACAGCTATGGTAAGCATACATCACGTAAACAGCGAAACCGGTACAGTTCAAAATATAAACGAAATAGCAGATACGGTTAAACGTATAAATCCCAATACCTGCGTACACGTAGACGGCGTTCAAGCCTTTGGGAAAATAAAGGTTAATCTAAAGAATATAGACTGCTACTCTGTTTCCGCTCATAAAATTCATGCTTTTAAGGGTGTGGGTGCTTTGTTTGTTAAAAAGGACTTTTACCTGCTGCCCTTGTTTTACGGCGGAGGGCAGCAAAGCGGTTTACGCCCCGGAACTGAAAATGTACCCGGAGTAGTGACCTTTGCAGAGGCTGCAAAAATCAACTACCATAAGCTGAACGAGAATTCTCGCCATGTAGCAACCCTGAAAGCCAAACTTGCAGGAATAACGGAAACCTTTCCTTTTATAACCGTAAACGGAGACCCGGAGAATGCATCGCCCTACATCTTAAACCTTAGTTTTAATAGGGTTAATGCACCCATCTTGGTTAATTTACTGGAATCAAAGGGTATATACTGTTCTACAGGCTCTGCCTGCGGCTCTAAAAAATCGGTCAGTCCCATATTAAAAAGTTATGGTATTGTGGATAAATCCTCAATAACAGCCGTTCGGTTCAGTTTTTCACAATTTAATACAGAAGATGAGGTTCAATACTGTTTGGATGTATTGACAGAGATATTACCGAGACTTTGCGTATAATTATGCAGGGTCTTTTTTTATGCAATCTAATAGAGATAGCCCGGTTTTATCATTACAAGTTGTTTTACCCGAAAAAACATTTAACATCTTCTTTCAATTCGCATAACTTATATTAAACTTTTATTGTATGTCGTTATTGAACAGTACCGATGTTTCGGTATGAATGGAGGTTAAAGCATGGCAAAGCCACGAATCATGCAAGTCGGTGAGTATCAGCCGGATTTTACAGACCACGGCCGGCTGGAAGTAAGCGTTTATGACACTACTGTGGGTAAACCTTTGCAAGATATAACCGTAAGAGTAAGACGTTTGGGCGAAGAAAAGGTATTGGAGGAACTGACCACCAACGTTTCGGGTAACACCGCAACTATAGTTTTGGGAACACCGCCTGTTGAATATACTCAAGCGCCCTCCGAGAACAAGCCCTTCGCCGATTATTCCATCGAAGTCAATAATCCGGACTTTGAACCTTTACTTATCCAAGGTATAGACCTATATGCCGAATCCTTCGCCAATCAACAAATTTTCCTTACACCAAGACAACAATTGACCAGGCAAGAAAATATAATCGTTATCCAACAAAACACCCTATGGGCAACTTATCCGCCAAAAATACCGGAAGAAGAAGTAAAACCCTTAGGCCCCGAGACCGGATTCGTAGTGCTTGACAAGCCGGTAATACCCGAATTTATTGTGGTGCATGACGGTCTGCCGGACGATAACACAGCCAAGAATTATTATGTCAAATTCGCTGACTATATTAAAAATGTTGCCTCCTGCGAAATTTACCCCACCTGGCCTAAAAACACCATAACCGCCAATATACTTGCCATTATTTCTTTTACCCTTAACCGTGTATTTACCGAATGGTACAGAAGCAAAGGGAAAAACTTCACCATCACCGCCACCACTCAATTTGACCATAAATTTACCTACGGCAGAAACATATTCCAAGAAATTTCAGCTGTGGTTGATGAAATCTTTACTACTTATATTACACGTCCCAACATACGGCAACCGCTTTTGGCTCAATATTGCGACGGCGTAAAAACCACCTGCCAGTGGATGAGCCAATGGGGTTCGAAAGACTTGGGAGACCAAGGCTATAACTACACCGACATTTTAAAACGCTATTACGGATCGGATATTTATCTGCAACAGGCAGAAAAGGTTTCCGGCGTACCTTCGTCCTTTCCCGGAACCCCTTTGCAAGTAGGCTCTACCGGTAAAGACGTAAGAACCATTCAGGAACAACTGAATACCATTTCGAAAAACTATCCTGCCATTAAGAAAGTTAAAGTTGACGGTAACTTCGGCCAAGAAACCCGAAATGCAGTTGAGACCTTCCAAGGAATATTCAACTTAAATACAGACGGTATAGTCGGTTTCTCCACCTGGTATAAAATTTCGGATATATATGTAGCTGTTGCAAAACTGGCAAGTGCCTAACAGAATTTTTAATCCCGAAAGCAAAAAAAGGGCTGTCGATATTTTCATCGACAGCCCTTTTTTACTTTTGCAACATTATAGGACTTACAGAAAACTTTCTGTCCTGCATAAACACACCGTCACTGTCCGAAATGGTAAGTTGCAGACTGTAAATGGGTTTATTGCTATCCGGTTGAGTTAGATCTATGCTAAGTTGCTTATTTTTGTAATACTCGGGTGCAAAAACATACTTGTTGTTTTTCAACAATATCCCGGCATCGTCCGGCTTATATTCAATTGTGAAACTGTTAGCCGTTATGGTAATGGTACTTCCGGTTTTTTTGGGTGCTACCGTAGAACGATTAAGGTCATTGCATATTTCCTTGCCCAGATTGTTTAGCAAGACGCTTAATTCAGCAAATTCATTGGCTTTTGCATAGGTTTTGAATGTCGCCAAAAATATAGCAGAGGCACAAACCGCAACTACAGAAAAAATTAACATTGCTGTAATAGTTTCAATCAAAATAATGCCTTTCTTGTTTTTCAGCACCTTTAAAACAGAGCCTAAAGAAAATTTTCGAATCATGGTGTCACCCCCGGTTTTACGGGTTTAAAGGCAATTATGCCATTTTTGCTAAATACCTCTAATTTATGGGTGGTATCTTTTAATATGCTATCAGGGTCGGTAAAGGTCATGCCATATTCTTTTAGGGTAGTAGGGTCACTTTTAGCGTAGTCCTTCTCACTTTCCTCCGTAGCTGAATTTACAACTTCTTGCAAACCTTTGGCTTCAGCGGTAGCATGGCCTGAAATACGCAGAGATGTAACTATCATAACTGTTACGCCCAACATTAGTATAGAAAAAATAAACAAGCTGGCTATACCCTCTGCCAAGGTTTCGCCCTTTTGGGATTTTAATATGGATTTACTTTTGGTAATCAATTTTTTCATGAGACACCAACCTCCATTTTCCCGAATTTATTACAGACGAACCCTCAATATAACCATTGGTTAATTCATATGTTGAAATAGTGGTTAATTTTTTTTCTTTGTAATTGGCAGTAATCGAACTATCTTTAAATACCGCAGAAACTGTAACTACCATGGTAGCGTTTACGGTAGCGGTTTTTGGAACTTTGGGTGCAACTACCACGCCGTCTACCGTTATTTCGTCTATTTCCGGGGTTATTATAACCTTGTTATCCGGAAAAGCAAGGCTCATATTAACGCTAAAACCCGTTGGTGCAGTAAAATTATCAAATTTAATTTCTAAATTTTGGGGCAAGCTTTTTTTGTCTTTTTCGTCTGCTTCATTCTTTGTGTCCTCATGTTCGTAAATGGCAAACATCAATTTAGTACCCAGAAAATCCGGTTTGTTGAGATTTGTTTCTTTGGCATTCAAACTTGCCAAAAATGTCTTGGTTATAGAATCGGTATAAAGGTTTAATTGGTCATAGGTTTTTTGGTCAACACTTGCACCAACGGCGGTTGAAGCCGCCGCTAATGCAGATGTACCTATAGCCATTAACAAAAACATTATACTAAGCACGAAAACCATAGATGCTCCGGCCTTGTCTTCGAATATAAATTTCAATCTATTTATCAAGGCGGTCACCTCTTTTCCTTGCCTTTGATTTAGCGTTCCTACCCAAGAACAATAAGGGCAATCCGGCACCTATGGCAAACGCCGGATTTACTTCACCTGCTCCGGGTTGTTCTTGTTCGCTTCCGGGGTCGGTTGAACTTTGTTCCATATCCGGCCGGGTTTCATTAATGATAGAAGCCGCTTCTTCCGAAATACTGTAGGCTTCAATTCCCGGGTCAAAATCCTCTGCCGGTAAACCTGTTTGCGTCAAATCATCTTCCGGGATATTAATATCCGGGCTATAGTCGCCTATGATATTTGAATATCTGCTGCTCGGCACTGCCATAACTACTACCGTAAGTTCTACATCATCGAAAGGCATTGCAAAGCTGTAAGTTATGCCTTGAGATACGGTGGTCAATGTTACATCTTTGTTAAGTGTATCCCTAGCATATATCTCCGCTATTCCCAAACCGGGGTCTGTATCAACATTAACGGTTACCTTTTTGGTTTTTGTGGCCCTATCAGTGTAGACTGTACCAGAGGTATCTGTAACCGGGTTTTCAACCCTAATGTTAACATTGGCGTTGGTAACTACTGCACCGTCAGTATCTGTGATAACAGTATTTATAGCAAATATTTTCTTTGAAAAGAATTTATCCAGAGCATATTTAAGGGTAGTGGTTGCTTGAATTATTTCCTGTTCGCTTGACAGGGCATTGGAGTAAATATTATCGGCACGTGTTAATTCCATGGCCAACTCTGCCTTGGAACCCGGCAAGTAGTTACCTTTTTCATAGCCTTCACTTGCATCTGCATGGGCCTGTTTTGCCTCTGCAATAGCTTCGCCAAGTGCGACTATATTCGAACCGGTTCCGTCTATGGTTCCGGTTACGGAGTTAACGGCAGTGTTTCTGTTTTCGCCAACCAGCTTGCCGAATTTATTAAATATGGCTTCCACTTTAATATTGTTAACCACTGCCGCTGTAACAGTACCTACAGTGTCGTTAAGGCCCACTACTCCGCCTACAAAATTATTGCCCTTAACCGTTTCGGTTGTATTTTCCACAGAATTGCTTACTAACCTGCCGTTGTTGTAACCTGCAATACCGCCCACATTCACATTGCCTTGTATATGCATTCCCTTACCATCGTTATGGCCTGTAACGGTACAGTTTTGTATCAGCCCAACATTTATACCGGCTATACCGCCAACATTATCATTACCCTTAATGCTTGTGACCGGTTCAAGGACCATATTTTGTATAGTACCGTTGTTATGGCTGAATAATCCTATGTTGTCAACTGTAGGTGCTTCTATTGTAAGGTTGCTGATACGAATTGTTTTATCCGCATTGCCGAATGTACCCTTGAATTCGCCTGTAACAACAGAATCGGTTAGAGTTATCCCTCCAAAATCAAGGTCATTTTCGGGCTTGAATGTAACCCCGGCGGTATTTTTCATAAGGCTGATGTTTTGCATTTGTTGCGGAGTACGTATTGTATACACCGGGGTACGTGGTGTTTGGGTATTAAATATTGCTTTTTCAAAAGCAGGATTGTAGTAGCTGTATCCGTTAGCCGGCTCGAAGTTTTCGACAGAGGCTTTTACAATCTCGGCTCCGGTTGCGTTTAGTAATATCACTTTTTTTCCGGCTAAAGGATCGGTAGTTCCGGTGTAATCTGCCGGGGCAATAATACAGTAGCCCTGTCCGGTAACGGTTTTTCCGGCTTTGAGTTCATCCCGGATAACCGGCACAGGGTCGTTATTGTAATAGTAGAAACCGGCTTCACCGTCACTATATTTTTCAAAATATGCCAAGGTAAATTGAATTGAATCAGCCACGGGATAATCAACGGGCGGTGTCATATTTCTAATACCGGGGTAAGGATATGTTCCTGCCGGACCCCAATTCACCCAATCTCCAAGATTCATTGCTTTAAATTGCTGTGTTGATTTTGGAATGCCCGGGCTTCCCGGCTTAACTGTGTCGTTAAAGCCTTGACCACCCAAGTAAAGTACGGTGTTGTCTAAAACAGCCGTGCTTTTTCCGGTAATAGGGTATACAAATCCCGAAACAACCGGTGCTTTGGCCAAATAGAGACTGTATTCTATTTTACCGGCGTTTTCACCCACAAGTCCGCCTAAAGCAAGATCGCCGAATCCGGCGGAACGTATGGGTATTTCGGGGTAGGAGTTATCAAGCTGTTTGTAAACGGCATACACATCTGTAATAATACCGTCTTTAGTGTTTTCGCCTGCAACAGATCCGATACTTTGTGTAACATTTGCATCGCTTCCTTGAAGATTAAAGCCTGTAACTGACGTCAACCGAATTGTGCCTGCATTTTCTGCGGCAACAGAACCCATATACAAAGTCCCCACGTCGTTATATTCACCGGAATATTCGGGTGAATGTACGGTTAATTTTTGTATGGTACCCTTATTGCTTGCAAACAAGCCTATTTTACCGGTTTTATCATTGCCTTTGATTTTCAAGTTGCTGATTACTTTATAATTACCTTCATAAACGCCGGTAAAGTCACCTTGAACTACCGCTCCCGAGAAAACCTTGGCAGAATCATAATCAGCTATAAATGCATCATTATATTGCTTGGCATCAATATTTATTACTTGCTCGAAGGTTCTGCCTTGGGTTAGGTTAGCGGTTTTTGTTATAAGTTTACTTATATTGCTTAAATGCCTTAATGAACGAAGGGTTAATTTATCGGAAATTTCGGGCTTGGTGCTTGCATCGCCATACTTAATTTCGCAAGGGAAATTATAGTCGAAGTACAGGTCTTTGCCTATTGTATCACTGTTTATTGTTGAATTTGTACCGATAATTCTGTTATGCTTGTCGTCCTCCACGGCTTGTGCCGAGTTTTGTACTCGTGAAAGTCGAGTAAAGAGACGGATTTTATTGTATCCGATGTTCAATTCTTTTTTCATAGCATCATTGAACTCTATACCTATTCTTCCTGTGCCCAAAACATTATCAACAGCATCTACAGTGATAATTTTTCCGTTTATAACCACATCATACTTGTCGGTTTTACCTATTTCCAGATAATATCCATCTTCGATAACCTGTTTGTCTTGCAGGCTACTGATAGGTTTGCCTTTAAGGTCAAGGTGATAGAACCCGAAAGTATTGTCCGAATATTTTTCGTAATATTTCAGCGTGGTGTCATAAACGGCGTCTATATATTCCCAAGGAGTAATATGAGGATTCACATAAGCGTTATTCTCATGGGTAAAACTGCTTAAACCCGGATAAATATAGAAACCGTCCGCAGGTCTGAATACTGCATAGTCTTTATTTTGTCCTGCTTTGTCGGGTAAATCGGCCAATCCGGGGTAAGACTCTCCTTGGTAAACCGGTGAGGTGATGATTTTATTGTTTCTGAGATTTTCACGGGTTTCCCAGAAGGTACTGAATAGGTCTTGGAAGTCTTTTACAGTATCAATACCGTTGATTTTAGCTAATCTGTTATTTTCCTCTTTTATTTGGTACAGATTTTTACCTACTATGGTATCGGGTTTATATTGGTCTGCCTGCAAAGAGAAACAGTTTTCGATAAAGGTATCGTATGAGGCCAATCCGAAAATAGAACCCGAAGCTTTACTGTCGTCAGTTACCGGTTCATCCGGTAATTTGCCTGAAACGTATCCTATATTATAACAGTTAATAAATTGTGAGTTTCCTGTTTCTCCGCAAATACCGCCTATACGGATTGATACGCCTGATTTTGGTGTAAGTTGCGTTAATATACCGGGAACATTTTCCTCTATATTAATCCTGCCGGTATTATAGCAAGAAATTATTTTGACGGGCTTTGTCTTAGTGCCGCCTGATGAACCGGTTATTCCGCCAAGCCACCCAAAAAACGCCCTAACAGTACCTGCATTGTAACAACCTACAATCTGCCCGGAATGATCGGCTTCATCAGAAGCATTTGAAAAAACGCTTCCTACTATACCTCCGGTATTTGTGGTGGAAGCCCACCAGGTGTCCATTTGACTAAGATTGGGCTGTATATCTGCCATATTTACAGAAGATATAACCTGAGAAGAATTTGCCATCAATCCAACAATACCGCCAACATGATACGTATAATCTGTATTGCCTACATAATTCCCAACTGCAGAAGAATAGCAGGTTATTTTGGTATTGTTTCGTACTATATCCTCAATATTGTGAGAATTGGTTCCTACAATACAGTTGATTATTTTGCTTTCCGGGCCATAGGTTGCCGCTGCAATACCTCCGTGAGCATGAGCATACTTTATACCCAGAGTAGCTGAATAATCAAAATAGTGATTTTGCTGTCTGCTGCCGCAAAATATATCGTCAATGTTTCCGTTAATGTCGCCAAACAAGTTAATCCTGTTTATGCTTTGAACTTTCACATTGTCAATAATACCAAAATTTATATTCGATACTATTCCGCCGCCCATGCCGTTCACTTCATAACGAATTTGCGGGTCTATAAATTCCAGATTGCTTATTGAAGCCCCGGTCTGTAAATTGCCGAATGCAGACCCCGTTCTGTCATTTAACGAAATATCCGCTGTAATATTCATTACCAAGTCATAAATCCTATATGCTGCCGGTCGTTTTGTTTCTTCATCAAGCATACCTTGAACACGACCGTCATAAGAGCCGGCAAAGTTAGTTACTACGTTTCTTCCTATAGGTTTTAAGGCCGCTCCGTCGATTTTATAGTTCTTTCTGCCGTTAATTTCTTGGGTAGCAAAGTTAAGGCTTATTGTTTGGTTAAAAGTATAGTCCTTAATATCAAGCCCTTTAGCTAAATCGGGGTTAACGAAAACTACTTCCCGTGTTGTTGTTCGCTTATTTGAATAATACCGATTTTCTGAATATGAGTATAAAATATTTAGCTTGACAGTGGTGATTGTTTTGAGATTACCGTTTATCTCAGTTGTAGTTGCGGTTCTGGAGTCAAATGTAACTATAGTTGTTGTGTTACCTTCTACATATGTTCCGGGTGTAACATCAGCGGAACTCAGAGTTATATTGATGTCTTCTACAACAGTTTCCTTTTCCGGCAAGGAACCCACTGTATCTCCGTTAATATTAAGCATATGCCTTGGCGAACGAACCTCCAAAATTTTTGTTGAAGGTACATTGTCTGTTTCGCTCAGTAAATAAATTTCTTTGGCAAACATGGGGTTAAAGTACACGCTGCCGTTATCGCCCAAACCTTTAAGCTCGTTATTAAACGTAGCACCAACACTTGCGGCTTCGATTTTTGACGGAGCAAGACCGGCTGCCGTTTGGTTTGAGCCTGAAATTATACCGGCTGCCTCTGCATCAGTAAATTTAATTACCCTTCTTCCGTCGAACAATTGGCCGGCTCTGTCGGATATATGGTTGGTTGTATTGCCGTTAAAGCGAATGTCGTAGTTGTTAAGGGAAATCAAGTCCAACAAATAACCTTCTTCCACAACCGTCCTGTCCGGGTCGTAGCTTAGGGTATTAATGGGCTGCCGGTCATCCATATAGAAGAAATAGCCCACAGAATCATCGTCATAGACTTCATAATATTTAAGAAGAATTTCAAGAATGGGCCAATCCATATAATGGTTCATATCTTTAAGTCTTGGATAGGGATAAGCCTTGCCTGCAAGCATTTTAGTAAACTTGGTGGTGGATTCATCGGCTGTTGCCCAATTAGTGCTACCCGGGAACATTTTTGAGAAATCCCAGCCGGCTCTGTCTCCGTAGGTTATTCCCTTACCTTGTAAGCTATCGGCGTTTTCGTTATAAATACCGGTTTGAAGAAAATATATATTAGTTCCTTCAGTTCCGCTACCTATGGTAGGTTTATCTTGGAAACCCATAGCCGTTGTATAAGCATTGGTAAAAGTACCTTGTTGGTCACCGATAATACCGCCGATTATTTTGTTTCCGGGGTTTTCTTTGGGGTAAACCGGAGAAGCAAAGGTTCCGACCGGCGGAAAGATTCCCGGAGGATTAAAAAGCCCATCTCCCGATTTAAAGGAGTGATTGTAATAAACGTCGGTAACGGTACCGTAGTTTACCCCTACAATTCCTCCCAACACTTGATCTGCGCTGTTTGTTCCCACAACTTCAACATGGGATACCTGGCATTGTTCGATTACACCGCCTTCACTAAGCTCGGCGGTAATTCCTCCTGCGTTTTTATTACTGACAAATTGTGAGTCTATAAGGGCTATTTGACTGACAGTACCGCTGACCTGTGCAAACAAGCCTATGCCCATATTTGATGCAACCAAACCTGCGGCATTATTCCGGTTAACCAGTACATTTCTGATATACTTGTTTTGGCCACGATATTTGCCCAAAAAGTCAGTATTTACCACAGCATCTGCGGTGGGCATTTTTGCACTTTCATCAAGAGAGATTTTTATTTCGTCTCCTGTAGCATCCACATTAATTTCTCTGCGATAGACTGCAAAATCCAAATTAAGTTGTTGGGTATAAACCGTATTGGATTCGGCAACCCTGTCAACATTATCCAAATGCCTTGGCGAACGAACTATAAAATTTGTCCTGGCAGAACCCGAGGAATAAACAGCATTGGCAAACAATGGGTTATAAAACATCCTAACAACAGATGAATCACCGGCATCGGATAAAATTTGTTTACCGTTGCTATACATTTGTACCCCTATGGGCTTTGCGGCTTCCACAGAGTCGGGCATCAGCCCTTCGCCCACACTGTTGTCTATAAACAAGCGATAGCGAGTTTCTTCAACGCCTTCTATTTCTACTTTATAAGCAACAGGGCTTTTGGTTAATTTATTGTTTGGATCAACCCATTCCCAATTTGGGTTATTGTTGCTGTTGTCTCTGTCTCTAAATTTATATAATTTGTTGCCCAAATACAGTTCAAATTCATTTCCGTAGGAAAATTCTATGCAATAACCGTCATTGGCGACCAATTTCTCGCTTTTATCATCTGCAAGGCTGCCATTTGAGGAAAATCCCCAAGTTCCGTCGGTATACAGTTCGTAATAAACAAACTTTCCTTCCGCATTATTGCCGGATTCCATAATATCTTCCCAAGGTGTCTTTTGAGCTAAGGTTTTAAGAATGGGATAAGGATAATAAGAAGCTGTATCTTCGCCTTGGGCATAATCGTCCTTTTTAGCGTTGAGGAAAATACCCGATAATTCTGCATCCATATTATCCAAGTCTGCTTTAGGAACTGCCGAGTTTGTATCATCCGGTATTACGTTGGAAATATAGTGGCTTTTTTGCGGTGCATTTCCTGTGCCCATTATACCGCCGCTATTGGCGTTGGTATCATAAATTCCCACAAAGTTTGTGAAATAGGTGCTTTTTATCGTTCCGCTGTTATTACCTACTATTCCGCCCAGATTTGCCTGATTTCCGGGTGCCAATTCGCTGAATACCGGGTCTTTTGAAAGCCATTCGTCCGGTCCGGATTTATCCACTGTAACAGAATCTACATTAACCCGAGCGTTATTATATGCATTTTCGATAGTTCCTTCGTTAAATCCAACCAAACCTCCAATGTTTCCCTTATCTGCCGTTACAGAACCTGTTTCGGGATTATTGCCGGCCCTTTGGGTAGCATCATAATAACCGCCGAAGTAGGACTGATTAAGCAATCCGGAACCCATATATCCTATCAAACCGCCTGCATTGGTAGCTTTAACTAGGCCTCCGTTTGCCGTTACGTTTGCAAAGGCATAACTTTGGGTAATCAGACCGCCGGTCAATTTACCGGCAATACTGCCAACGTTAAGTGTTTTAGAAGTATCACTCATACCTTTGCCGGTTATAGTGGCATTTTCAAGGGCAGTACCTCGTATAATGGTACTCGAATCTTTGATTTCTCCAAACAAACCTATATTTTCGAACTTTGCGGATTTGCTTGTATCTATAGTCAAGTTTTTAATAACAAACGGCTGATCGCCTTTTTCCAACCCAAGGTAATTACCTTTAAAGGTATCAATAGGCCTAAAGTTGGTAATGTCTTTCATATCTATATGGCCAATTTGCCTGAAATTAAAGCCTTTGTCGCCGAAATGCCTGATATTATACAGATGCCTAGCTGATTTTAAAGTATAAGTATCTGTATTTATGATTCCGGAAAAGTGAGTATTGGCAACGGTTAGGGAAGTTGTTTGTTGCCCTCCGTTAGGCGTAACTGCTGCACGCACATCTAAGGGAGCAGTAACATTTATTGGGTATTTTTCATTAATATTGAAAGGAGCCGAATTAAGTACATCTCCTTTAATAAAATCAACAACCCAGGTGTATTTCTGATAAGATGAAGAAATATCTATTCCGTATTGTATGATTGTTGATTTTGGAACATCTTCCCTATAAATTATGTGTTTATCCGCATTTGTATTTGTATTTGCATTTGCATATGCTAATAAAAAATCAGTGGATAGACCACTTAAATCAACGCCGGAAATATTTATTACCGGTGTATTGTCGGAAGCCTTTACCAAACTGAAATCTGCCGAAGCTAAACCCTTAGGTATATAAGCCTCACAGTACAACACGTTTTCGTAATCTTTTCCGTCTATATTAAGAGGCTGAACCGTGCCGTCATAAATATCAACTATCTTGGGGATAGCTACGGGTTCCGGTTCTCCGGTGTAGCCCACTCCGTAATAACCCTGTTTTCTTTCGCTGAAACTAGTATAGGGTCTTATACCGAAGATGTTAGTGTTATCGTTGTTATTAGGGTCTTCATTGTAAACCAATGCATCAACTACATCACTGTAAAAAACCGAAGAAACAACCCCTGTTCGGATATTGTATTCGATTACTATGGCTTGATCCAAAACTTCTTTGTCTATAACCACGGGTTTAAGAAGTTTGTTTACCGGGTTATCATCGCTATCGTCTTCTCTTGCTTTACTGATTGAAACTATATATTCCTCGTTTCCTACAGCTACATCCTCCGGCGGACAGTTGGCTTTATCTTTAAGATGAAATAAAATGTTCTCTTTTTCCAATACAGTTTTTAAAATTTCATCCGTATAAATACCCTTGTCGGTTTTTTGGTAATATTTACCCGTCAAATTATCTTTAAGTGTTTTATTGACCTTCATTTCCGAAAGCCTGCTTTGGGCAGCAACAAACAAGGTTCTGGCTATGTTCAAACGGTTGGTTTGCTTACCCGAATCAAGAAATCCAAGCATAGAAGGCGCAGCAATAGCCGCCAACAGAACGATTATCGACATGGTTACTATAATCTCTACAAGTGTAAATCCCTTACTATCTCTGAATCTCCGCTTCATACAAGCTCCCCCTTGGTGTATGTTAGTTAGTCCGGTTTTCCTACCATAGTTTGCAGTAAGATTTATAATATTTTCTAAACTCTAATTATACATAAAAGAATATTGTCCGATTAAATCATATAAGGACAAAATACAAAGTAAAAATAATTATCCTGTAATAAACATTTTATTATAGCATCAATTTTTTTACAAGTCAGAAAAAATAATATACTTTTATTATCGGCTAAATTAAAATTTATTCAAATATTTAAGATTTTGTGTTTTTAAAAGAAATATAATTTTGTGTTTTTAAAAGAAATATAATAAGCTATAAAAAATATTTTTAAAATTGCTTCTCGTTATTAATGTTTTTTTAGTTTTTGCATTACAGTCCTAAAATATTTAATATCCACACCTATTGTCTTTAGTTTACTTTTAGTGTATATTCATAGTAAGAAACTATTTATAAAAATCCAAACATATCTAAAATAAAAACACATTTAAAGGAGGTATATGAATGAAAAATTTAAAAATCAGAACCAAGCTGTTACTGGGTTTTTCGGCCGTGTTGTTGTTGATGTTAACGTTGGGTGTGACCGCAATAACTTCGGTGTCAGGCCTTAATACCGTATTAACCGAATACAAAGAAAAGAATTTGCCAAACGTTGATTACATATGGCAAATGAGAAGAAACCTAATCTCTCTGCAAAGATACCTGTTAATATCCATTCAAGAATTGGACAGCAACCTTACTGAGGAATCTTTAAACGCCGCTCAAAAAGATAAAGCCGATTTAACGAAGGCCATAGAAAAATTCAGATTAACTATGCAGACAGACAGTGCCAAATTTGAATCTTTTGTAAAATTAATAGATGATGCGGCAACTTACAGGCAGCAAATAGAAGACCTTGCACGGGACGGAACAAAAGAATCATCGGAACAGGCTTATTACATTCTGATAAACAAATACAAGCCCATGTTCGACCAAGCAGCCAAACTTCTTATAGAAATTTCCGACGAACAACATCAATTGGTTCTGCAAAAAGATGCTTCTGCATCAACGGTTATTTTTAATTCCAACCTGCTTGTATATGTTATTTTGATCTCCGGCTTACTTTTAACCGGTTTGATTGTGGTCTTGATGACAAAAGCAATATCAAAACCCATAAGTAAACTTGAAGCAGCCGCATCCGAAATTTCAAAAGGCAATTTAAACGTTAATATCAGAAAGAACGGAAGCGATGAAATAGGAATGTTAACCGAAGCCTTTATGAAAGTTCGTGATTCGATTCAGATGATAGTAAGTGAAATTTCCCATATGACAACCGAATTGGACAAGGGAAATATTACGGAAAGAATAAATGAAGCGGAATTTGAAGGCGAATTTAAAACAGTAACAACTTCCGTTAATTCAACGGTGGATGCCCTCATAGGCGATACTATGGATATTTTAGATTCCTTCTCTAAATTGGGCGAAGGCAATTTCGACGTTAGCTTAAAGCAATTCCCGGGTATGAAAGCCGTTGCAAACAAAAAATTCAATGTGCTGAAAAATAATCTTAAATCCTTGAATAACGACATTTCTTCCTTAATAAACAGTGTTACGGAAGGCGATTTGGAGAACAAAATCAACAGTGACCTTTATCAAGGCGACTGGCAAACCCTTACCGAAGGCATTAACAATATGTTAAAGGCTATAGATAAGCCCATTAAAGAAGCAAACAATGTATTGGTTAAATTATCAGACGGCGAATTTAACGTTAATATCAGCAAGAACCACAAGGGCAGTTTTGCCAAGATGATGCGTTCCATGGAAAAAATGATAGACTCCACAAGTTCTTACATAACCGAAATCACCCAAACTCTGGAGCATATTTCCAACGGAGACTTAAAACACAACATTACCCGTGATTACGTGGGTCAGTATGAATTAATAAAAACATCCATCAACAACATTAACTCCACTTTAAAAGACACGGTGAACGACATTAAAACCTCTGCTGACAGTGTTCTTTTAGGCGCAGGGCAAATTTCTCAATCTTCAATGGCTTTGGCAAACGGTGCAAGCAGTCAGGCAAACTCCGTTGAGGAGCTTAACGCTTCCATCATGGTGATCAGCGAAAAAACCCATGAAACCACCAAGAAAACCGGCGAAGCAAACGACTTGTCCAAACGCTCCATAAGCAACGCCCAAAGAGGCAGCCAAGAAATGCATAATATGCTAAAATCCATGGACGATATTAAGGAAGCCTCGGGAAATATTTCGAAAATTATTAAGGTAATAGACGAAATTGCTTTCCAAACAAACCTGTTGGCACTTAACGCCGCTGTAGAAGCCGCCAGAGCCGGTGTACACGGAAAGGGCTTTGCAATAGTAGCAGAGGAAGTACGTTCTTTGGCAAGCAGAAGTTCCCACGCAGCCAGAGAAACCTCCATGCTTATTGAAGATGCCATAAACAAAATAAACGGAGGCACCGAATTGGCTACCTTGACGTCCGAAGCGTTGAACACCATAGTAAGCGATATTAATTCCATTTCGGAAATAATCGAAACCATCAATTCATCGGCAAGCGAACAAACCGAGGGAATATCCCAAATCAGCGTGGGCATAAACGATATTTCCAAGGTTGTTCAATTAAATTCCTCCACCTCCGAAGAGGCTGCCGCAGCCGCCCAGGAATTAAACAGTCAATCGGAAGTTTTGGCAGGTTTGGTAGCCTCTTTCAGCATTTAATTCCGAAAGTCATAGTATAGGGCAAGAAGCGGATAGCATTACATTCTCTAAGCACTGTTTATCTTAACGATAAACAGTGCTTTTTATGATTTAAGTTCATGAAGCTGTCGAATAATGATTATTTAATTACAGAAAATAAGCGTTACACTTTTTACAATTAATAACCCGGTGTAAAATTAAACTAAATCAATTTTATGAAATATTACCAAGTTTACAAATTAATAATGACTCATATAACTAAATAATGTTTCACAAAATTTACGCTACAAGTAAAAAATTGTATAATAGTTATTGATTTATTCGATAATCTGCCCTATAATCCTCACAAAACATATATTGCAACAGCTTTTATAAAACTAATGTAACCTAGATAAATTTTTATCGACGTTACTTAAGGGTCGATAAACTTCTGTTTTCGAACCCAAAACATTAAAGGAGGCAGTATAATGAAAATTCTTCAAACAATCAAAAAAGTTCCCGGCGGTCTCATGGTTATACCATTGTTACTGGGTGCATTGTTCAACACTTTTTTCCCTGATTTGATTACTATAGGCGGCCCCGGCACATTTACCACTCACCTGTGGAAATCCGGAGCGTTACCTATTCTTGCTGTGTTCCTTTTCTGTAACGGTGCCCAAATTAACGTAAAACAAGCAGGGCAACCGCTGGTTAAAGGTTTAACCTTAACCCTGGCCAAAGTTTCTCTTGGTGTTATTATAGGTCTGTTGGTAAACAACTTCTTTGGCAGCGCAGGCTTACTGGGTATTACTCCCCTGGCTTTTATCGCAGCCTTGTCAAATTCTAACGGCGGTCTTTATGCAGCTTTGGCAGGTGAATTCGGCGATTCTACCGACGTAGGTGCTGTTTCTATACTTTCCATCAATGACGGCCCTTTCTTTACCATGCTTGCTCTGGGTGCTACAGGCATAGCCGAAATCCCCATTTTAACTTTGGTCGGTTGTATACTTCCCATACTTATAGGTCTTATTCTGGGTAACCTGGACGAAGACATCAGAAAATTTACCGCTCCCGGTGCTACTTTAATGATTCCTTTCTTTGCTTTTCCCTTAGGTGCCGGTCTGAACTTCGGACAATTAATTGAAGCAGGTCTTCCGGGCGTATTGTTGGGTATTCTCTGTACCTTAATTACAGGTATCATCGGCTACTTTGCAATGAAACTTATACGTGCGAAACGTCCTCAAGTTGGTGCTGCTATCGGTACTACCGCCGGCAACGCAGCCGCAACTCCCGCAGCTTTGGCAGCGGCAGACCCCGGTTTGGCTCTTATTGCCACCGTTGCCACCGCACAAGTAGCGGCAGCTATTATCGTTACTGCTATTTTATGCCCCATACTTGTAAGCTTCCTTGATAAGAGGGAAAAACGCAGAGCCTCTCTTGCTTGACAGTAATACTAATTCCATTTAAAACAGTAGATAAAAATTTACAATTTAGACAAAGATTCAAGGATA